>CAYMHJ010000020.1:0-36971 GCA_964390165.1 uncultured Prosthecobacter sp.
GAGTTTGGATTCGGCAGTTCGGTGAGCGAAATCTCGCCCCAAGTCTTGCCGGCGTCGTCGGAGGTGATTTGGAAGACTTTGCTCTGCTTCGTGCGACCCACGGCTTGGATTTTGTCGCCGCCGAGGAAGAGAAGGCTCGGCTGGATGGCACCGACCTTCAAACCGTCATGCAGCAGTTCGGTGCGTGTCCACGTCTTGCCGAGATCGCTGCTGCGCTCGAAATAAATGGCCCAGGCGCTGGGCTTCGTGTCGGTCTCATTGCTCGTGGGGCAAAGGATGTCGCCATTGGGCAACTGCACGGGCTTGTTCTTGATGGGGCCGAAGATGCCCTTCGGCAGCTTTTGAGCCGCGGACCATGTTTTGCCGCCATCGGCGCTCGTTTTGAGCTCACCCCACCAGGTGCTCGGCGATGGACCGACTTTATAGAAAAGCATCAACGGCGCATCCTTCGGCTGAAACAGGACGGGATTCCACGTCGGATGCCGCGTGCCATCCGGCTGCACACCGTTGGCCGTTTCGATACCTTCGGTCCATTTGCCATCGACGAGCCGCGATACCCAGATGCACACATCCGGGTTCTTCTCGGCCGTTCCACCGAACCATGCGGACACCATGCCCGTGGGCGTTTCCGTGATCGTGGTGGCGTGGATCTGCGGGTAAGGGCCAGTGTCGTAGATGTACTCAGATTTGAGTATGGCTGGATCAGCCGCGAGTGCGGCGATGGGGAATAGGCAGGCGAGGAGGGCTTTCATGGTTGATTGGAAGGATGGAGTTTCAGGAGATCAAACCGAGGTTCACGAGTCTTTCACGAATGATCTCACGCTCGGCATCGCGGAAGCGGTGGAACGGCTCGGCCATGTGGTCTTCGCAGATGCCGAGGAGGCTGAGGGCGCATTTGAGGCCTTTGATGATGGCGCTCTTGTGCCTGCCTACAGTGTAAATGCTTCCAGCGAGTTGCATGACCTGTGCATGGAGTTCGCGAGTGCGCTTCAGGTCCTGCGCGGCAGCGGCTTGATACATTTCGACGTATAGCTTGGGATGCAGATTGGCTCCTCCGTTGATGCCACCGTGACCGCCGAGCAGCACCGCCTCGGCGGTGAGTTCCTCGGGGCCGACGAGCACGCTCCAGTCAGCGCGCTGTTTCGCGACTTCGATGAGGCGATGGAAATAGATCATATCACACGAGCTGTCTTTGACTCCGCAGACGCCGGGCATATCGAGCGCACGACGCACGAGGTCGATCTCGAAGCTCACCTTCGTCAGACCGGGCATGTTGTAGAGAAAGAGCGGCAGCGGCATCTCAGCGACGAGGTCCTGCACATACTCCAGCATCTCCGGCGGCGCCGCGGGGAAGTAATACGGCGGCGCAAGCACGACATGCGTGGCTCCGACTTCGGCGGAGTATTTAGCGAGATTCACGCTCTCAGTGAACGACGTATCCGTGATGCCGACGAGCACCGGAACTCGTCCTGCCGCCACATTGCAGGTTCGTTCGATCAACTCGCGACGCAGGCGATAGCTCAGGCTCGGGCCCTCACCTGTCGTGCCGAGCACGAATAGGCCCGAAACGCCTCCGCTGATGAGATGCTCGATCAGGCGCTCCAAACCGGCGGAGTCGAGGGTGTCGCGGTCTTTGAGTGGAGAAATGAGTGGGGGGATGATTCCTGAGAGGGGGGCGAGCATGATGGGATTTAGCTGAGCTTCACATCACCGCAGAGATGCGTTTCGAGGCCGAGTTCTGCGAAAGCGGCGGCTTTGATGCGGGCGGCGCGGTGGGCTTGTTTTTCGTTGGGGCAATAGACGACCTGGATGTGGTTCGATTTGTGGCGGGCCATCATCTGATCACGCGAGACACCGTTGATGACGGTGTGCATGATGGGCCACTGCGGGGTGGTTTCACTCCAGCGGCGGTTGGTTTCCTCTTCGGGCAGCTTCACGACTTCGGCGACTCCGATGTCGGCCTGGAGTTTGCCATCCATGACAAAGACGCGGCTCCAGACGATGTGGCCGGGTTTGCTGATGCCCTTCATCGTGCCACCGCCGAGGCGGAAGTACATCGCGGGCTGGCGCTCACTTGAGGCACCTTTCCAGCCGCCGATGAAGTGTGCGGGGGGTGCTGCGCCGCTGATCAGCAGGACCCAGACGTAATCGCCATCAAAGGTCGCGCCCCAGCGGAGGTCGTGCAGGGTGTTTTCGGGGGCGAAGCCGAGTTCGCGCCAGAGGCGATAGGTGACGAGGCCATCGATGCCGGCGCATTCATCGACTTCGTTGAAGTGCGGTAGGGCTTCGCCTTCAAAGAGCACGCGGGAGCCGTCGGCGCTGCGCACAGGCGGACGGTCGGCGTTGTTGAGCATGCCTTCGACGAGATCGCTGGCTGGCGTGAGGTCTTTGAGCCCCTGCTGATACTGAATGCCGATGGCAGCGCAGCCGAAGTCATCGGCGAGGCGCACGGCGGCGATGTACATTTTGCACTGGAGCAGGATTTGAGGCTCGGTGAGTTCGGTGGCCTCGTCGGTGCCGAGTTTCATTTGCAGGCCTTTCTTGCGCAGCCAGACGAGCACCGCAGAGGCATCGGCATCGCTGACTTCACGCATGGCGGCGTAGAGCGTGGACTGGCTGAGGCGCTCTTTGAAGCAGCCAGTGGGATGCAGCAGATGGTCAGGCACGATGGCGTTGAACATGCCCATGCAGCCTTCATCGAAGACACCGAGGATGGCCTTCTGGTGGCGGAACCGGCGGGCGAAGTCTCGTCCCGTCGCATCGTCGGCCGCGGGCAGTTTCAGCATCGAAAGCGGGCGGACGTGGCTTTGATCATGTTTGACCGTGCCAGTCGTCAGCCACTCGCGCAGGCCGGATTTGAAGAAGCTGTCGGTGAAGTCCTCGCTCCAGAGTGTGGAGTAGTTCACGCCTGCTTTCGTGAGCGAGGCATTCAGGTTCAAAAGGCCAACAAGACCGGGCCACTGGCCGCTCCAGTTGGCGACGGTGAGGATGGGGCCACGATGCGTGGTCAGGCCCGCGAGAACATGATGGGAATACTGCCACACCGCCTCCGCGACGATGAGCGGCGCATCGGGATCAATGCCGCGAAAGACCTCGATGCCCATCTTCTGCGAGTCGATGAAGCCATGCTTCTTCACGCGATCAAAAGGGTGCGCACGCTTCACGGCGAAGCCTTCACTCTTCAAAGCCGCGCCGAGGGCGTCTTCCATGGCCTTCTGCGCGGCCCAGCAGGTTTGATTGGCAGCGACACGGAGATCGCCCGATGCGACGAGGTGGATGGTTTTCATGGTTGGATGGTCGATAAGAGTAACGGAAGCCATCAGCCAATCTCAAAACCTGCTCCGACTCCATCTTTGGCACCCGCTTGACGATTCTTGACCTTTTGACGAGACTGCACGCCATGAAAGTCTCCGACACAGCCGATTACTTCTCCAAGCAGGTTCTGCGCACGCGGCGATTTTTCGTGGAGCAGACGAAGGGCAAGGGCGGTGAAAAAAGCTGTGTCACACTGGTGGCGGGCGGCTGTGAGTGGTGTGCGCCGGACTTTGTGATTCGGCGGACGAAGTTTCCCTTCATCGCCTTCGAGTTCGTGGCGCGCGGGACGGGACGAGTGACGCTGGCCGGGGTGAAGCATGAGCTTTCGGCGGGTCATGCTTTCTTCTTTGATCCGGCGACGCCGCATGTGATCGAGAGCGACAGTGTGGAACCAATGGTAAAGTACTTTTTCAATCTCACTGGGCCACGCGCAGCGGCGTTGCTGGAGGAGCTGGATCTGCGTGCAGGAAGTCTGATCCGTGTGCTAGATGCTGGGCGCGTCACGGCGCTGCTGGAGGAGGTGATCGATCATGCGCTGCGAGGTGGACGTGTGGCGTTGCGAGTGGCTGGCGCGGCGCTGGAACATGCGCTGGCGCTGTGCGCGGATTCGCGTCAGCACGCGGCGACGAAGTTTGATCCGGCCTATGCGACGTATCTGCGTTGTCGTGGGCATCTTTTGCGGAACTATCCCGTGCTCAGCAGCATCGAGCAGGCGGCGAAGCACTGCCATGTCTCGGCAGCCTACATGACACGGCTTTTCAAACGCTACGACACGGAGACGCCGCTGGCCTGCCTGACGCGGCTGAAGATGTCACAAGCGATGATCAAGCTGCGCCTGCCGGAGGCGCAGGTGAAGGCGGTGGCTGCAGAACTGGGCTACAAAAGCTCGGCGCACTTTTCACGGGCCTTCAAGGCGTGGAGCGGGAAGTCGCCGGTGCAGATGCGGGAGTGAGGAATGGGTGAAACATGCGCGGTGGGTAGTTCGTCATGAGTCGGGCTTATGCGTATCGTCCTCTCCCTGCTGCTCCTGTCTGCCGCGCCATTGCTGGCGACCAAACCGAATGTGCTGTTCATCATGGCGGATGATTTCCGGCCGGAGATGGGGTGCTATGGATCGGCGGCATTGACGCCAAACTTGGATCGTCTGGCGAAGCGGAGTGTGCTGTTTGAGCGGGCCTATTGTCAGCAGGCTGTGTGCAATCCTTCGCGTTCATCGCTGCTCACGGGGCGGAGGCCGGACACACTGAAGCTCTGGAACAATGGCACGCATTTCCGTGAGCTGAACCCGGACGTGACGACGCTGCCGCTGCATTTCAAAGAGAACGGTTACACGACCCGATGCGTGGGGAAGATCTTCCACAACTGGCATACAGCAGTGAAGGGAGATCGCCGCTCGTGGAGTGCGGATGAGTTCCTGCACTACGCGAATCATGGCGCTGACACGCCGCAGATCACGGGCGAGTTGCCGACGAATCTGGCGACGCACGGTTTTGGTCGTGGCTATCCTGAACAAGGGATCACGAGCTGCTACGATGTGCCAGACGAGGCCTACTATGATGGTCGCGTGGCGGCGGAGGCAGTGAAGGTGATGACTGAGGTGAAGGATGGGCCTTTTTTCCTGGCCGTGGGCTTCTGGAAGCCGCACGCGCCTTTCAATGCGCCGAAGAAGTATTGGGATCTCTACGACCGCGCGAAACTGCCGCCGCTGAATGGTGCGCGGCCTGAGGGAGCGCCGGAGATCGCCTTTCATCAGAGCACGGAGGTGCTGGGGCCGGTGGCGAAGCAAAAGCCGGTATCGCCAGAACAGGCGGCGGAGATGCGGCACGGCTACTTCGCGAACATCAGCTACATGGACGCGCAGATCGGCAAGGTGC
The DNA here is from genome assembly GCA_964390165.1 of uncultured Prosthecobacter sp. Classification (GTDB taxonomy): domain Bacteria; phylum Verrucomicrobiota; class Verrucomicrobiia; order Verrucomicrobiales; family Verrucomicrobiaceae; genus Prosthecobacter. Next base: position 5,190 of record CAYMHJ010000020.1, read on the forward strand.
TGGAGGCGCTGGAGCAGAGTGGTGCGGCGAAGAACACGATCATCGTTTTCTTTGCCGATCATGGCTATCAGATCGGCGAGCACTCGCTCTGGGGGAAGACCTCTGACTTCGAGTTCGATGCGCATGTGCCGCTGCTGATCAGCGATCTTCGTGACGAGCATCGCGGCAAGAAAACGAAGGCACTCGCAGAGCTGGTGGATCTCTTCCCGACGCTGGCGGAGCTGTGCGATCTCCCACGCCCGGATGGCTTGGATGGCACGAGCCTTGTGCCTGTTTTGAAAGACCCGACGCAGACGGTGAAGCGCGGTGCCTTCACGCAACATCCACGCCCCGCTTACTATGATCGCGAGCCTGACAAGCGCCCGAAAGCCATGGGCTACAGCATCCGCACCGCCGATGTGCGCTACACGGAATGGCGCGACTGGCAGACGAAGTCCGTGGTCGCTCGCGAGCTGTATTTGACCGAGCAGGACCCTGCCGAGCTGAAGAATCACGCCGATGATCCCATGCAGAAAGAACACTTCGCCACAGCGGAGAAGCTGCTGCTGGAGAAGTTCCCGCGCTGATATGGATTACGCCTCCCCGTAGCGGCATAGCAGGTGCCAAAGGTGGTCTAGTTCCGTGCCTTCGATGCCTGGTGCGGCGGCCTGGGCTTCCTCATCAAAGATACGTCTGGCCTGCATCCGCAGCGTGCGGTTGAAGAATGCTTTCACCCTGGTCGGGGTGGTGTCATGGCGCGTCGCCAGTTCTTCCTGGGTCGGCATTGGTGGTTGCGGCCAGCGATCCATCAGAGTGAATGGCAGGAGATCGAGCACAAGCCTGCCGTTTCCTTTGGAAGTATGCTTTTTCAGCAACTGCCCTTTTGCCGCCAGCCAGATCTCCCGCGCCAGCATCAGATCAAAGGTGGGACCGGGGTCTAGATGCGCGAGATGTGCGGCACGGAAGCTGTGCTCCGCGTGATCAGAGTCGAACGGCTGGGCGGCGTTTGCAGCGTGATGATTGCTCACAAGGTTCTTGAAGCACTTCATCAGCCAGGAGCTGAGCCGACTGCCGCGCCCCACGTCAAAGTTGCCGAGCAGTCCGTCTCGCACCACCTCCACGAAGAAGTCCTGCACCCTGTCCTTTGCATCCGCCTCGGGCATGCCCAGCGCCCGCGCATAGCCATAGATAGCCGGATAATACTGCGTGCAAAACCGGGCCAGAGACATCTCCCGCGTCCTTTGATCCGGCGCATTCAGCTCCTGGATGAGCGTGCGTGAGGTGGTGGGGAAGAGGCGTGGGGAATCCGGCATGACAGTGACTACCCAAATTCCATTCTGAAAGTGACAATTTTTGGCAGGAAAAAGCCACTCGCCATGCCTTTCACCTTGTATGAAGCCAAAGGTGCTTCGTGTTAATGAAAGCCGCCTCTCCATGACAAAGCCTTATCCACAAGCCCTGCTCGCCCCCTTCGGCTGGGAGCAGCGTTTCGAGGTGCTGGAGAAGATCGGCGCCGGGGCCATGGGACAAGTCTGGCGGGCGCGGGAGACCGCCACGGACCGCATCGTCGCCCTGAAAATGATCGACCCTGCCCGCTGTGGCGACGAACAAATCCTCGCCCGGCTGGAGATCGAGGGCGAGACGCTCACCAAGCTCCGCGATGCAGGTTCTCACGACCACGTCGTGCCCATCCTCGACTTCCAGGTCACGGACTCCCACGCCTGCCTCGTCATGGAGTTCATCCCTGGCCTGAATCTGAAAAAATGGTGCTCCACCCATCAGATCAGTCTGATCGACCGCGTCCGCCTCATTTCGCAGGTCGCCCGTGCCTCTGGCTGGTTCCACGACCTCGGCATCGTCCACCGGGACTTGAAGCCGGCAAACATCCTCGTCAGCGCCGTCACCCATCAGCCTGTCATCGTCGATTTCTCCATCGCGAAGGTGGAGGACACCCTCACACTGACCTTGACCAATGAAGCCCTCGGCACCGCGCCCTACATGGCCCCCGAGCAGTTTGATAAAAAGCGCGGCCCCATCTCCCCAGCCAGCGATGTCTTTGCCCTCGGGGCCACGCTTTACGAGCTCCTCACCCAAGTGCATCCGCACCCTGGGGACTTCCCCCAGATCATGCAGCGCCTCGTGGACGAGGTCCGCCCGGCCCCGCCCTCTGCACTGAATCCCGCCGTGCCGAAAGATCTGGAGAGCATCATCCTCAAAGCCCTCTCCCACCGTCCCACTGACCGTTATGTGGATGGCTCCATGCTGGCCGACGACCTCGACCGCTTCCTCACGGGAGAGCCTGTCACCGCTCGTCCCATCTCCACCGCCGCTTTCGTCACCCGACAGGCCATGCGCCGGCCAGCACTCACCACCGCCATTGCAGCCTGTCTCATCCTGCTCATTGCCGTGGCCTACACCACCCGTCGTGCTGCGCACCAGCGCCACCAACACATGCTGGAAAGCCGCTTCACCCAACTGCTGCAGGACAAGAGTTGGACACGCGAGCAGATGCAGGAGGCCGAGACCGCCCTAGGGGCGCTGGCAGTCCATGATCGTGCCCGCGCCGCGCAACTCGACCGTGCTCTGATAGATGACGTGGGCGCGGATATCGCCATTGCTCTCCAGCAGCCAAGGCTTGCCCCTGGAGACGCGGATTGGATGCAGGATGCCATCGCTGCTCTCCAACTTCGCCAGCCTGATGAAGCTGCACGCCTCACCTCACTTCTCCAGGAGCGCCAACTCCGCTGGGAGACACTCGTCGATCTCCGCGCACCATTTGCGAATCGCGAGGGGCTTTTCCCGCGTGGCAGGCAGACCGTCCAGGGTGAACTCCTTTTCCCCGATTATGACGACAGCGTGGGCATCTCCCCGAGCGTGCTGGTGAAAGAGCGCTTCCCCACGCCCGTGGAGATCAGCACCACCCTCGTTTCAACCATCCCCTTTCGTCATGTCGGGTTTACCTTCAAACTGCAAACTTTGCGCATGGAGGTCGGGCTTTACGCCGTGGCACATGCGCCACTCGCGGCCTTCACCCTGGCTGGCGATCTCCAGCGTGACACTCCTGGCGGCATCCTCTACCTCATGAAGCAGGGAGAGATGCTGAGCGCTCTACACATCCCCGAACCCCTGGTCTTCGAGCAGCCCTTCCACGTCATCCTCCGGGCCGACCGCAGTGGGCTGGAGGTCGAGGTGAACCAGCGTTGGAAGCTCGCCACCGATCCCGCCTTCACCTTCGTGAACACTTCAACAGACAACGACTTCCGCATCTCTTGGCCCAGAACGCTTGGCATCCGGGATCTCGTCATCCGCGCCCAGCAGGCGGGCAAACCCAGCCCTCTTGAGCAGGGCGACCTCCACGCCGTAGCTGGCGAGTGGGCCAGAGCGCAGGCATCTTATGAGCAACACGTGGGGCATCCCCAAACCGGCTCCGAGTCGCTCTACAAACTGGGCATCGCCCTCGAAAAGCAGGGCAAAGAGCCCGCCGCCGCAGAAGTCTGGACCCGCCTCGCGGAGGGTTCTTCCGGCCTCTGGCATGATCTCGGCCTCTATCAACTCTGGCGCAGCGCCGTTTTTAGCCAGAGCATCGCCGATGCGAAACCCTACCTCGACCGCCTGCCCGCCCCCGGTCGGATATCCCCGGAGATCCCACGAGCGGTCACCTCCTCGGACCGCTCCAAGCTCGCCAAAGCTTACTCCCGCGTTAGTGCTGGGTTGAATTTCCTTTATGTGAAGATCGAGGACATGGACCAGGCCATGAAAGCCTTCGCCATCCTTGGTGTTACGGACTTGGAGATCGCCTACAATCTGGCCGGTGGGTATCACATGGCAGGCTCAGACGGCATTGCGCGCGAGCTGGCGAATCGCGGGTTGGCCTTCCCGTCCAAAGCGTCCTTGGATGCCGATTCCCGGAGCAAAGCCATCGCGCTCCTGGATCAGTGGTGTCGCATGGATCAGTCCGAACGCGAACCGAAGCTTGGCCATCTGCTCAAGGAATGGGAGCAGGCCCAGCCGCAGGACGCTAGCTTCACCGCCCTCAGCCGCATTGAGCAGGCGCGCGTCCACGCCCGCTCCGGTCGGTTGGTGGAAGCGCTGCCACTCTTGCAAAGCCTTCCCGCCCTTAAAGGCGTGGAGCCGCGCCTCATCACGAATGCGCGCCTCCTGGAGGGGGCCGTGCTCCATGAGCTTCGCCGCCCCGATGAAGCCCTCACCGCCTGGCTCGCTGGCATCCAGTCCGCCGGGGATTCCGCAAAAAAGAATCCCCTCCAGCTCTACGACCGCATCATGATGCACCACGCCACACGCAGTTGGACCCCCGAGGTGTGTGATGAGGTCATCTCCCGCCTCCTCGGCAAAGGCACCGACGGCCTCGCCCGCCTCTCCCTCCAGAGTCTCTTCCTGAAAGCCTTCACCAGCGATCCAGTCTATGCGAACTCCTTGAATGCTTTCTGCCATGAGGAGGAAGGCACCCGCTACGTGCAAGACTACGCCTACGCACGCCTCCCGGCCCGCGAACTCTTCCGGCTCTGGTTCTCTCGGATGCTGGAGCGCTTCATCCTCGCCACCTCATTTCCGCCTCACGCCAGCCAGGAAGATCGGATTCGCGTGCGTGCAACTGTCCAGCAGACCCTCGCATGGATCACTTCCACGGGCGGCAGTGCAGAGGTGCTCAGCGGTTTTCTCCACACCTGGAGCAGCCCGATGAATGCCGCATCGTTTGAGGTTCCAAAAGGTCAGGCCCCGCCCCAGCTCGTCATTCACCTGAAATGGCTCCTAGCCCAGCGCTCTCGCCACTTGGACGCCCCTTGATGCCTCCAGGCAAACCCAAGTCTGCCGAAAAAAGAGAGGAAAACTCATCGGCACTGTCACCGGCAGACATGGTTTCTGGTATCCCTGCCAGTAACCTGTCATGCCGCGTCTCCTACTCTCCCTACAGTTCACTTTCGGCACCTACACCTCCCCGGTTTTATATGCCCGAAGCTCCCCCTCAGACACATCTCTGGCACCCTTCGTGGAGATTCATTCACTGCTCGTGCTATTGACTGTGCTTACCGGGATCGTCTTTGGGATGGCCACCAGGAAATGCTTCCTCAAGACGGACACGTCCTCAGCCTGGAAGTCTGCGCTGATCCTATGCTTTGGGTTGATCCTGCTGCGTGCGTTGTATTGCAACATGACTCGTACGCCCTCTGTCTGGCTGGCTGCAGGCGAAGCGGCCTTTTGTCTGGGAGGACTTGGTCTCTTCTTTTGGTCAATCGTTCAGCACGGTACCCAGAAACCTGGGGTGGCATTCACTTCGGTCGCGCCAGATCAGATTGTCACCTCAGGCCCATACCAGTTTGTCCGGCACCCGATTTACTCCAGCTATCTATTGAGTGTGACTGGTCTCACGCTGGGTGCCTGGGATGTCATCCTGCTGGCAGGACTCGCAGTCATGTTTGGGATGTATTGGTCGGCAGCGAGCAAAGAGGAGAGGCTTATCTTGTCGTCGCACAACCGTGAGACCTATCTGGAATATATGAAATCAACGGGCAGGCTCACCCCGCGACTGGTGAGTCTGGGTCGGGCACCTCAAGTGTGAACTGGCTGCTGTATGGAAAAAGTCTCTCCTTCGTACGTCCCGTATGCCCTGCGCCTGCGAAACACCGGCTGGCGTCTCATGCCTGCCTGCCGCACGGGCGGTGATGCCGCCATTTTGGACCGGATGATCGCGGATGTGTATGTCGCCGAGCAGAAGTATTTTAACTCTGCCACATCCGATGATTGGTCGGGAGACGATGATTATTTCATTCTTACCCACCAACAGCAACCAGTGGGCTGCATACGGATGGCGATGGCGGCCGATATCGCCTATGGCCCCGCAAAAGGGGGGGCGCTATTTCCCATGGAGGCATCTTTCCCCTTGGGCGGGCATCTGGAGGACAGAAAGGACTGGTTCGAACCGGGGCGGCTTATCCTGCTTCCTGAATACAGGCAGCAGGGCGCGTTCACCGTACTCATCGGTGCAGCTTATCTTTACGCGGTGGACAAGCGTCTGAAAGGCGCGGTTTGCCTGGCCAGCATGGGGGTCGTGGAAGCTTTCCTGAAGACTGGCTGGCGCGCTTTGAGTGGCCCCGTGCATTTTGGTGTGAATCACGACAAGGCAGTCCCGATGATGGTCAAACCCGAGGAGGTGCCAGCCTCCTACGCCCTTCTTTTCAATGCCATGAAACATGAGGGGGTGATCAGTCTGTGAAAGTCACTCACACTTCAGCCATAAGCAATGGGGGCGGTCATCAACATGAACTCTGGGGGCGACAGAGTGCCGTCCTGCAGAGCCTGACAGGCCAGGTGGCGGGCAGTCTGCATCTACTGACCAGCCTTCAGACAAAGCATTGGTGGGCCGGCGAGTTATTTGAGTTCATGCAACAGCCGGACTACCACCGAGATTTGTCGCAGATGCGGGAAGAATCCCGTGCTCTCAGTGACGACCTGCTCGTGGCACTGGTCGGTGACATGGTGACTGAGGAAGCTCTGCCCAACTACTCTGCCCGTCTTGCCGTGATGCTGCCGGACCCGACAGGCGTGGCGGATGATCCCTGGTCGGTTTGGCAGCGCGGCTGGTCGGCTGAAGAAGATCAGCATGGAGCGGCTCTGCACCAGTATCTGCTGCTCACTGGAAGGGTGGACATGAGTGCCGTCAGCCGCAGCATCTACAGTCTGATCCGCAATGGATTCCGTCAGGAACCGAGCCTGTATCAAGGGATATTCTATCCCATGTTCCAGGAGCCTGCGACACAGCTCTCACACGGCAATGTTGCCAAGCTTGCCTTCAGAAAAGGCGTTCGCGCCTGCGCGGAGATCTGCGGCAAGATCGCCGGTGATGAAAGCCGGCATGCGCAGTTTTACCTGGAGGTGGCCCGGGCTGTTTTCAAAGCGGATCCAGAACAGGCTGTTCAAGATTATGCCACGCTCATCCGCCAGCGTATCACCATGCCTGCTGAACTCATAGATGACGGTCGGAGAGGCGCGCCCGATCTTTTCAATGACTTTGCCACAATCACCGCCCGGCTTGGAATCTACACAGCCTTTGATTATGCCGATATTCTGGAGCGTTTGAACGGAGACTTGAACATCGGTGCGCTGCCGTTGAATGGCACATCCGCAAAAGCGCAGGAGTATCTCTGCTGTCTGCCGACCAGGATCAGACGTGCCGCAGAGAGATCGAAGCCGTCAACGTCAGATGCCAGCTCGTTTGCCTGGATTCATGGAAGAAGCGTGTGATGACAATGCCTGATTTCATGACGCAAACTCGTGACACCTGCAAAAAAAGTTTCACCGGCACTGTCACCGGCACCCTCGCTTTCTGGTAATCCCCGCCAGAATGCCCTTTTCACGCCCCAGATCACTGCCGCAGCCTGCTCTCCCTGGGAGAGTGGGCCGCAGGGCCTGTCATCTGCCGCTAGTGACAGCTTTTTTGCCGCAGGTGACGTGTCATCTGCCGCAAGTGACGTGTCATACGCGGCAGATGACAGGTCATTTCCCGCAGAGGACGTGTCACACGCCGCAAATGACACGTCCCCCGGAACAGATGACCGCGTTTTTGCGCCGCTTCCGCTGTCATCTGCCGCACATGACACGTCACAAACCGCAGATGACACGTCATCTGGCGCAGAAATCCTGTCACACGCCGCAGAAAACACGGCTTCAGCTCTCTGCCCTTCGCCCTCTGCCCTCCGCTCGCTGCCATGAAAACACTCTATTGGGACTCCTTGGACGAAAACGGCAACCCTTACCGATTCGGGGACAAACGGCTCCGATGGGGCTCGCCGGCCTACATTTTAGAACCCGGTGATCCCGAATACCCCTACGACGACTTTCCCCCGCAGACACCACCCAAACGCAAACGCACCATGAAACAACGCTACTACCCCAACCGCTATGCCGACCAGGTCCTCTGGTTGGAAAACTTCCGCAACAAAATCGCCGCCTACGCCGCCACGCTGGGGCTCACCACCGAGCAGGTGGACGCCCTCATCGCCAAATGCCGCTGGCTCATCTACCTCATCGGCTCCTGGCTGCCTGCCGAGCGCGCCTGGAACCTCGCCTGCACCCAGGCCGTGAAAGCCGCCCAGACCGGCACTGGCGGCCCCTTCACCCTCCCCGTCTTCGTCCCGCCCGCCCTGCCCGCTGGCGTTACCGTCCAGGACGAAGGTGCCCTGACCTACCTCTTCGATAAAATCGCCGAGTTCAAGGAGAACGACAACTGTGGCGAGGCCATCTGCGTCGACCTCCGCATCCACGGCCCCGTGGAAGGCGCACCCGACTTCACCACCCTGGCCCCCAAACTCACCGTCATCATCACCGGCAACAAAGTCGAACTCGACTGGGGCTGGGAAGGCTACGCCAAATTCCTCGACCAGTGCGAGCTGCAAGTGGACCGCGGTAACGGCTGGCAGATCCTCACCTTCGACACCACTCCAGGTTATACCGACAGCACCCCGTTCCCCGCCACGCTCACCCAGTGGAAATACCGCGGCATCTACCGCGTGGACGACGAGCAAGTCGGCGTCTGGAGCGCCGTGGAGAGCATCGCCGTCGGGGGGTGAATACGGTGACACCCTTGGCTACCCGCGGATCACAAAAAATAAGCATTTTGGAAAATAATCCTTCGGAATTTAATCCTTTTCTCCACTTATGAATACAGCAGCCATCCAGATCTTCACGCTCACCTTCCTTTCCACCAGCATACTCGTTTCCTGCTATGGGCCGCAGGGGTATGTAGGTCCTCAGGGCAACATGCCACCGCCCGGCTACTCGGCCCCTTATGGCTATAATCCTCCGCCAGGGCGAGTGTATGTCAGGGCGCCGGGCATCGGCTACCGATCAGGAACAATGCTGGCTCCGAGGGCGAACGGATTTCACCCACCGGTGCGCCGCACACCGCCCCCTGGATCGAGCGTGCAGCCGGTGGCAAGCAGCAGCCGTTCCAAGGCAAGGCCCAGTTCTTCATCTCAAGCAGCACCGAGCAACGAGAAGGGGTATAAATTGCTTGAATGGTTCATGAGGGGTGACGGCTATGGGCCATCCTCAACCCGTGGCTTCAACGATGGCGGAGAATGGTGAAGTAAGCCTCCACAAACGTATAGCGGGCGGCTGCGTCAGCCGCCCGCTTCTTTGTTCGGGACACTTCCTTGCCAGTTAGCAAACGCAGCCTATGTCTCACGCTTGTGATCGCCATTGCTACGGCCAGCCAGAAAGGAGGCGTGGGGAAAACCACGCTCTGCATTAATTTAGCCTACTCCCTCGCCAAGCGCGGGTGGACGACGCTGCTTGTGGATACGGACCCGCAGGGCGGAGTCGGGCTCTCGCTCGCGCGCTCCACGCGGTCGAAGCTCGGCTTTTATGACTACCTCTGCGGCAGCGAGCGTGAGATGAATCGCCTCGTGCTGGCCACGCGTCTGCCGGAGCTGCAAATCCTGCCCGCAGGCCAGTATGATGCGGCGGCGCGTCGTGGCTGGGCTCCGCAGGATGTGCCGACGCGGCTCGCTGATCTACTGCGTGCGGCGGAGTTGCGCGGAATCGATTGCCTGATTATGGACACGGCGGCGGGGCTGAATGCGATGACGGAGTCCGTCGTGAAGGCCTGTGACTATGTCATCCTTCCGCAGCAGGCGGAGCCGCTGGCGGTGCGCAGCGTGCCGCACATGCTGGAGACACTGTCCCGATTCCGCAGCGAGGGAGCTGGAGTCAAAGTGGCGGGTATCCTGCTGACGATGGTGGTGGGTGAGAGCCAGATCAGCCAGAAGGTGGTGACCGAACTGCGCGCGCTGCTGCCGGCGGACATGATGTTTGATCAGAATGTGCCGCGCATGAACTCCTTCCTCGAAGCCAGTGCCATGGGCGTGCCCGTGGCGCTTCTCAAAAAGAATCCCCCGCCTGAGGCGCTGCTCTTTGACCAGCTCGCCGCCGAGATCGAGCAGCGCACTGGTCTCCTCCAGGAACGTGAATCCAGCCATGCCCATGCAAGTCTCCTGGATTGATGCAGATGAAGTCGGTGCCCTGGTCGGGCATCTGCGTGTAAAAACTGCGGTGCCACCGACGGTTGAAGAAGAGCCTGCCTATCCCGTGCAGAGTCTTTTGGATGCACCGGAGCCGGATGAGGCCCTGGAGATGTTCCGCGTCCAGGTGGCTGAGGCAGCGAAGCCTGTCACCAAGGAGCCAGCGGAGGTCGTTCATCCTGATTTGCAGGACTTCCGTTCCCGTCTCCAGGCCATCCGTGAGCGTGCGATGGGGGCGGGTCTGCTGCCTAGCCCGGCCGGGAAGCCAGAGTCTGAAGCCATCGAAATCAAAGACGAGCCTGAGGAGGTGGAACCCGAACCGGAAGTGGCGTCTGTGAACCCATCTTGGGTGCCATTTAAGCCCTCCGGGCGCACCGTGGCCGAGCGGCTCGAAAGTTTCGCCGCTTGGGCGCAGCCGCAGCTCGGCTGGAGCGAGCTCTTTATCATTGGTGACCAGGGCGATCTGCTCTGGGGGCAGTCCATCCATCAAGGGCTGGTGCAGACCACGGTCATGGCCTGGGTGAGCACTTCCCGGATGAGCGCGGTGTTCGCCTTTGATCGTGCGCCACTGCTGCGCAGGCAGATGGCCAATGGTCGGCAGCTCACGGCAGTGCCCTGCCCGACGAGGCTTGGTCTCATGCACATCGCCATCACCAGCGAGCAGCCTTTGTCAGAAGAGCATGTGCCCGAGCTGCGCGCGGCTCTGATCTCGGCCATGGAAGCGGCGGCGTGACACAAAAGCACCGGCAATCGGTCCATCCGCGCCTTTGAAACTCACGCCTCGTGCGTTTAAAAGCGCAGACATGAAACCTCTCGACCTCCAAGTAAACGGCTACGCCGGCACTGACTTCAATCGCGAAGGACTCACTGCCGAGGCACTGCACCACGCCTGCAAGTGCCTGCTCGAAGACGGCTGCGACAGCATCCTCGCGACCTTCATCACGGACAGCGTCAGCGCGATGTGTCAGCGTATGAGAACGCTGGTCGAGCTGCGTGAAAAGGATGCCCTCGCGCGCAGCATGATTGCCGGCATTCATATCGAAGGTCCGTTCATCAATCCTGAGAAAGGTTACGTCGGCGCGCATCCGCCACGGCAGGTGAAGCCCGCCGAGCTGGAGTCTGCGAAGCGCCTGCTTGATGCAGCTGGTGGTCTGGCAAAGATCGTCACGCTGGCTCCGGAGTGTGACGAGCATTTCCACACCACGACTTTCCTCACCAACAACGGCGTCACTGTCTCAGCCGGGCACTGCAATCCAAGCCTGGAGGTGCTGCGTGAGGCCACGGAGCATGGGCTGAGCATGTTTACCCATGTCGGCAATGGCTGCCCGATGCTGATGCATCGTCATGACAACATCATCCAGCGCGCCCTTTCCCTGCGGGACAAACTCTGGCTCTGCTTCATCCCCGATGGCGTGCATATCGAATTCTTTGCGCTGCTGAATTACCTCCGCGTCGCTGGTTTCGAGAAGACCATCTTCGTCACCGATGCCATCTCCGCCTCGCGTCTCGGGCCGGGCAAGTTCACGCTTGCTGGCTGGGACATCGTGATCGGCGAGGATCTAGTGGCACGCAGTCCGGACGGCTCCCATTTCGTCGGCAGCACGGTGACGATCCCACGCATCCTCACGAACGGGCAGCAGCACCTTGGTTTGAGCAAAGCTGAACTGCAACTGCTGCTCGACACGAATCCGCGGAAGGCGATCGGGCTCGCCTGAACCCTGCGAGCTCTGCTTTCCTGAAAAACAAAGCTTTCCATCCAGGGCGCTGGACTGATACCCTTCCTGGATGAAATCGCGCATTTTTCTCCTGCCGGTCATATTCATGCTCAGTGCCTGCGTGGCTCCTCAGGGCGGCACAACGAAATATCGCACGCCATCGAACCGCAGCAGCCACTCGGCCTATGCAAACCGGGCGGATGCCAACCCATACTCGATGGGCGGCACCAGCGCTGCAAATCCGCCGATCAAGCCCGGTGAGACTTCGTCCGCGTATCGGGAACGTCTCGCACGCCAGCAGCGCGAGCGTGTGCCTGATGCCGAAGTCTTGTATCAAAGAACGGAGCGCGACTTCTTCGGTCGCCGCACGGACACGGGCATCTACCGCAGCACCGGCGGTGTGACAGAGGAGGTCCACATCGGCAATCAGCAGATCCAAGTCATTCCAGGTCAGTATGATCCCGCACCCACTTATAACAATGTCTACCAAGGCGGCTACGTCGCACCGGGCACAACAGGTGTGATCGATCCCTACACGGGACGTGTGCTGCCCGTGCGGCGCTGAGCCTTTTCAAACGGCACCCAACAAGGACGCTTCACGCGCGTCATGACTCGGAGCTTTTACAAACTCTTGACGGTCCATCGAACACATCTGCGTGAGCTATGTTCCCATCCGCTTCATCTCAACCTGCCCAACCTATGCGAGTCTTCCGGCCTCTTCTCCCACTTCTCTTTGCCATCACACTCGCCGCGCAGGAGACGCCGCCCGCAGCGCCGCCGACAGATCCGATCAGCAGCACGCTCACGCCTGTTGCTACGGATACGCGCGTCCCGACCATCGAGCGTGAGCGCACGGTGTATGTGCCGTTTGATGAGTTGGAGAAGGTCTTCAAGGATGGCGGCAAGGGCGTATTCCTGCCGTATCGCGAGTTCCTGGATCTATGGAATGAACTCACGCTCAAACGCGAAACGGAGGACAAGCCACCACCAGCGGATGCCGTGCTGGCAAAGGCGGAGTACACAGGCCTTGTCGAAGGCGAGAGCCTGATCCTCGATGCGAAGATCACGGTGGAGTCCTTCAAGAAAGGCTGGGTGCTGCTGCCACTGGTGAACCAAGGCGCGCCGGGTATCGGTGAAGCGGAGACGGGAAAGGCAGTGCTGCGCTCGCGGGTGGATGGCGCGGATGTTCTGCTGCCGGAGAAAGGCGTCTATGAACTCGCGCTGAAGATCTATGCGCCCATCATTCGCCGTGAGGGCAAATCAAGCGTCTCGCTGAATCTGCCACGCGCGGCGGTGTCGCGACTGAGCATCGCGGTGCCGGGCGAGGGACTGGAGTTCACGCTGAATCCGGCGGCGGCCTACACTACGCAGGTCGCGAGCGGGATCACGCAGTTCTCGTGCTTCTTTGGCAGTGGCGCGGTTCAAGAAATCGACTGGGGTGCAGCGCAGGCGGTGACGCAGATGCAGCCTCTCGTGCTCGCCAGCACGAAGATGAGCACAAAGATCGGCATCGGCTCCGTGAGCACTGAGGCGGACATCGCCTTCCGCATTTTGCGCGCGCCGGTGAGTGAGTTGAAGATCGCATTGCCCGCCAGCCAGGAGGTGCTCGGCGTCACGGGAGCGGGGATCAAAGAATGGAAGCTGGAAGCCACCGCGGCTGAGCGCAAAACACTCATTATCCTCCCAGAGATGCCTTTGCGCGACGACTACGCGCTCAAGCTGCAACTCGAAGCCCCCATCGCCGCGCTGCCCGCTGAGGTGCGTGTGCCAGAGATCGAGATCGTCGGTGCCGCGCAGGCGAATGGCGAAGTCACGATCACCAGCGAGGCGCAGATTGATTTCACCCCGAAGACTTTCACCGCCGCCACGCGCAGTCAGAATGCAGCCAGCGGCAGTGTCTTCCGCCTGCTGCGCCAGCCGTATGCGCTGACGCTCGATGTCACGGAGGCAAAGCCGCAGGTCGAAGTCACCAGCGCCTCGCGAGTCGAGATCCTGCGTGATGCCACGCGACTGGAAAGCACGCTCGATTTCCAGGTGCGCCGTGTCGGGCTCTTCGATTTGAAAATCACCCTGCCCGCTGGTTTAACTGTGAGTGATGTCAAAGGCGGCGACATCGCCGAATGGAAGGTGGATGCCACCGCCGTGCCGCCCGTGCTGAATGTGAAGCTCGCGCAGCAGAAGCTCGGTGCCTTTCAGCTCACCATAAGCGGTCGCCAGGCGCGCGCCGCTCTCGCGGATGTCACACTGCCCGTGTTGCTGCCGCAGGACGTGACGCGCCACGAGGCCACCGTGGGTGTCACCGTGCATTCGAGCCTGGAGACAAACACGAAAGACCTCGGTGACTTTCAGCAGGAAGACGTGGCCGTGCTCGCCCGACAAGCTCTGCAGAAGTCCGCCACGGATGGCCCCAGCCTCGCCTTCCGTTATCGCGATGCTGCCAAGCCTGCCGTGCTGTCTTTGAAGAGCCGCAGCAGCCAGATCAGTGTTGAGGTGCTCACGCTCGTTGACGTGCGGGAGCAGTCCACGCGGCACACCTGGACACTCGCTTTTGATGTCGCCTACGCCGCTGCGGATCGCTTTGTTTTGGCCGTGCCAAAGCCCATCGCTGCTGACATCCGCCTCGTCGATCCGCTGGTGAAGGAGGTGGACAAAGCACACGCTCCCGCCACGCCGCCCACCTTGCCCGACCTAGCCAACTACGCGCTCTGGGAAGTCGTGCTGCGTGGCGAGAAGCTCGGCGCTTTTACCCTCAGCCTGAGTTTGGACAAACCCGCTCCCATCGAGCAGGGCAAGACCGGCACTGTGGAGTTGCTGCAAGTGCATGTGCCCGGCGCTTTCCAGGAAACCGGCATGGTCGCCGTGGTGAAGGCCGACAGCCTGGAGATCCGCAAGTCCGAGGCCGAGACGCTGGAGGAGATTGACACGCGAGAGCTGCGTGCGGAGTTGCAGCGGCCCGGCGTCTTCCTCGCCTATAAATATCGCAGCCTGCCTGTGAAGCTCAGTGTCGAGCTGGCGCGGAACAGCTTCCTCGCTGTGCCGCAGGCCATCGTCACTCATGCCGATCTGCTCACCGCCGTGGCCACCGACCGCGCGCAGACCACCGAGGCGTTGTATTGGGTGCGGAATAACGATCTGCAATTCCTCGTCGTGCGTCTGCCGAAGGGCGCGCGCATCGTCAGCGATGTCTTCGTGAATCGCGAACCGCAGCAGCCCATGCGCCGAGAGGGCAGCGACGACCTCCTCGTGCGCCTTCCCAGCGGCAGCACCACGCGCGATGCCATCCCCGTGCGCTTCGTCTATGAGATGCCCAGCCCGGCGGCCGGTGAGAAGCTCGGCTGGTGGGGCAGCATCGCCATCGCACCACCCACGCTCGCGGATGTTGGTGTGCTGGAGACCAGGCATCGCGTCTATCTGCCGGACGCCTGGCACTACACCAGCGTCAGCGGCCCGCTCACGCGCATCGCCACCGAGCGCGGCTGGGGAGCCGTGCGTCGTGTCATCGATCCGCTGTTGCCCGCCTTTGGTCCAAATCTCGCCGCACTGGAACGCAGCGTCTGGCGTGATCCTCCGAGCGTGCCCGCCGATCTGCGCACGCTCTACGGCCTGCAAGTTCCGCAGCAGGGCCATCTCGAAACCCTCCGCCGCCTCGGCCCGCCCGCCGAGATCGGCCTCGGCTTCCGTGGCAAAAAAGTGTCCTACTTCTGGAACAGCCTCTTCTTCCTGGCTGCGATCCTGGTTGGGCTTCGACTGTGGAAGGAGCCCGTGCAGTCGAAGATGCTCTACATCGCGCTCGGCGGTGTCGGTGCGATGCTCATGACGGGTCTGCTCGGCCCCGCGAACATCTCCGTGGCGCTGTCTGTGATGCTCGCCGTCGGGTTGGTGACGGGCCTGTGGTTCGGCTGTGGAGTTCTGAGTGTGCTCACGGCCTTCGTGAAGCAAAAGCCGAAGCCTGTTGTCGTGGCACCGCCTCCCGTTCCCACCTCCACCCCTGACGTGCCATGAGCCTGTCGAAGACCTTGGAGTGCGGCAGCAGGCTGCCGCTTTATTCAGGCGGCCTGCCGCCGTCGGCCACCCTGGATCTCCTTTCGCCGACTGATCCAGCTTTCGTGAATCTGGGGACTCCGACGGCAGCTGGCTGCCTCGGTAAAGCGGCAGCAGGCTGCCGCAGTCCAAGGCGCTGCGCGCGACTACTCGTGGCACTCGCCCTTCTCACCACCTTCGCAGCGGCCTCCGAACCCACCCGCAAAGAACTCTGGGTCCCCTCCGAGCATCTGAATCAAGTCCTCAAAGAGCACCCCAACGCCGTCCTTCTCTCTCCCGAGCAATACGACACGCTCATCCGCGATGCCGGGAAAGTGAAGCCCGTCGAAGACCCGAAGAACAAGCCGCCCGTCGATCTCGTCGTCGAGAGCCTCCATCTGAAAGGCAAGCTCCAGCCCGAGGCAGAAGCCATCCGTCTCACCGGCACGTTGAACGTCTTCTCGACTTCGGAGGATTGGGCACAGATCGAGCTGCCTTGGTATCTGCCGCTGCTCACAGTTCATGCTGAGGGTACCGTGCTCGCGTCTTTGAGCAACGACATCGACAAGCGGCTTCTCAGTTCTCAGGCATTCACCGTGCCGCACAGACTGCACCTGCATGTGAAAGGCAAAGGCAGGCATACGCTGACCTTCGACACGCAACTCCATCTCCAGCGCGATGTCGCCCATGGATGGGGCGAACTCTATGTCTGCGGCCCAGGTTTCACCGGCTATCTCGATCTCGAATTGCCTGCCGACCTTCAGCTCATCAACAGCAGCTCTTTTCAAAAGCGCGATGCCAGCACCGTGCGATTGCCTTTTGTCAAAAATGCCACCTTTCACCTCACCTTGACAGACAGGGAACGTCTGACCATCCCTGTCGCGGCTGTCGCGCGCTGGGCCATGGCGGGACTCACGCTTCCTGATGACGCGCCGCGCTTTGCCGATGGCACCAAGCTCGAAGCCAGTCTGAGCGAAACCGAGGTCATCGCCGAACAGAAGCTCACCCTCACAAAAAGCGGCACCGCTGCCAGCACACGCACCCTTCACCTGCGCCTCACACCCGAGGCCCAAGTCACCGTCGTCAAAGGCCCCGAAGTCATCCAGTGGCATCAGGAGGCTGATCAACTCCACCTCACGCTCGCGGCCAATGCCGCCGCCACCGTCTTCACCACCACGCTGCGGCAGCCCATCGAGCCTGAGGCCAAACAAATCTTCTTACCTCAAATCTTCCTGCCTTCCCCCACCACCGTCACGGTCAACGTCCGCACCAGCGAAGGACTGGAACTCCTCTCCGCATCCAGCACCGAAATGCGAGACTCATCCACCGCAGGCATGAAGACATTCACAGCCCCGCTCGCCGCCCTCCCCACGCTCCAAGTCCGCGCCGCCAAACCGCGACTCGAAGTCGATGCCGACACGCTCGTGCAGCTCGACAAGGACAGCCTCACG
This sequence comes from uncultured Prosthecobacter sp., assembly GCA_964390165.1. GTDB lineage: Bacteria > Verrucomicrobiota > Verrucomicrobiia > Verrucomicrobiales > Verrucomicrobiaceae > Prosthecobacter. The sequence continues at coordinate 22,392 of CAYMHJ010000020.1, forward strand.
CTCACTCGCACGCTGAACCTGCGCACGGATCGCCCGGTGCATGAGTTGCGGGTCACCTTGCCGGAGGGCGAGGAATTCATCCGCATCGACAGCGCCGCGGAGGACTTCGAGTGGAAACGTGTGGCGCGTGTCATCGAGATGCGGTTTCCCGCCGGGGTCACGCTCGCCGCGCCAGTGCTGGTGAATCTGCACACGCGACAAAAGCTGCTCAAAGCCTGGAGCGGTCCGCGCATTCCTGAGCTGGTGAAAGTGCAGCCGCTGAGCATCCCCGAGGCCGTCAAAATTGCCGGATACAGCGCGCTGAGCTTCTATGACTCCTGGCGCGTGGCTCTAAAGGACACCTCCGGTCTGGAGGATCGAGATGCCAAGCTCGCGCCGGTCAAAGGTCGCATGGCTTGGTTCGGTCTGCGCGATTGGGCGCTCGGCTTCGAGGTCGAGCGCGCCGAGCCCGTCTTCTCTGCCGAGATCACCGCGTATGCGTTGCCACGTGCCCGCACGGTCGAGATCGAGGGTGAGATCACGCTCGACATCAGCGGCGCTCCCTTGCGCACCTTTCAGCTCAAACTGCCCGCTGCTGAGGCCAAGCTCCTGCGCATGACCTCGCCCCTCATCGGCCAGCAGCAGCTCGATGAAGCCACGGGTCAGTGGACTTTTACTTTGCGGCAGGAAAGCACGGGCCGTCAGCCGCTGCGCTTCCGCCTCAGCCTGCCTGCAAAGGTCGCTGCGAATGCCGAACAAACCTTGCAGGCTAGCCTGCCCGTGCTCGAACTGCCCGCCGCGCGTCGCTTCGCCGGCACCTGGGTTATCGAGGCCAACACCGACACGCAGGTCAGCTTTGAATCCCAGTCCCTCCAGCCTCTCGATGTCCTGCGCGCCCCGCCCATCACCGGCTACCAGCCGCGCCATCGCCTCATCGCCGCCTACACCTACGGCACCGGAGCCCACACACTCAGCCTCACGGCGAAACGTCATGCGCATTCGGAACTCGCAGTGATGGTGGTGAACAAGCTCCTCCTCACCAGCGTGCTCAGCCCGGATGGAGGGCGCCGACACGAGGCCGTCTTCCTGCTTCATCATACTGGCGAGCAATTCATGCCCGTGAAGCTGCCAGACGATGCCCAGCTTCTCTCGCTCGAAGTCGAGCATCTCGGCGTGAAGCCTGTGCGCGGTGAAAATGGCATGATCGCAGTTCCACTGCCCGGAAACTCGGCCAATCAGAAATCCATCCGTGTTACCCTTGTATATGAGGAAGCCGGGGCACCATGGTCCTCCGCAGGTGAGCAACAAATCCAACCTCCCAAGCTCACTGGCGACCTACCCGTGCTCGAAACCGATTGGAAAGTCCACGCGCCGGATGGTCGCCACTACCAGCTCGAAGGCGGCTTCATGAAAGCCATCACGAGTGCCGAGGTGCCGACGCTTTGGAGAGCCGTAGCCATTTCATCACGCCAGATCGACTTTCTGCCAGGAGGCAACTATCAGCCCAGCGCTATTGAAACAGCCAAAACTCAAATGAGGCTGGACGACGAAGCCCGAAAAATCGTTCAAGAGGTTGAGCGAGAGATGGAACAGATGATTTTGCCGCAGGTGCAGTTCTCAGAGGCTTCGCTAGAAGAAGCCGTGGAGTTTCTGCGCCTGAAATGGATTGGCGTTGATGTAGAAGAACCTGTCCAAAGACGACGACTCCGTTTTGAACTTCCTCCCAGGCAGAATCCCTCATCGATCAGCCTTGATCTAAAAGATGTGCCCTTCCTGGAAGCACTGCGTTACATAACCGAGCTTGCGGGGGTGAAGTATCGTCTCACGGCGGATCGAATCATCCTGGTGGATGCTGACGCTGGCCCCAGGCAATTGATGGCTCGTGTTTTCAAAGTCACTTCATCGATCCTCCAAAAACTCACCGAATGGCAGGCACTGCCTAAAGCAGTGGCTCCAGATCCATTTAGCCTATCTCAATCAGCGCCAGCAATCATGATGCCTCCCAACTATGCTGTAGGGTCGGTTGATTGGTGGTTGGATCTGATGAAAAATCAGGGCATACCCTTCCCTGAAGGAGCGGCGTTGATCCCTGATCCCGATCTAGGTGAGCTAATGGTTCGCAACACTCAGCCATCACTGGACATGGTGGAAATGCTTCTGGCGACAGCAGCAGAACCCGATGTCGCAGGGCTTCTTTATCCTTTGAGTGCTGATGAAATGAAACCCTCTCAGGTGCCTGCCAAGAGCTATCTTTTGAACAAACTGGACTCCATCATCATTCCCCAAGTTCAGTTCAACAACACCACTTTGGAGGAGGCTTTGGAGTTCTTACGGGTCAAGAACCGCGACTTGGATGTCATGGAGACCGACCCAATGAGAAAAGGAGTTTCCTTCATTCTAATGCCGTTTGAGGGTGGTGAGCAGCCAAGGATATCCTTGGATCTCAAGAACGTGCCGCTTGGTGAGGCACTGCGATGTGTGACCGAACTCGCAGGCATGAAATACAAGGTGGAGCCCTTCGCTGTTTACATTGTTCCAGTGACAGAGACGACTACCGAGCTGTTCACCCGCATCTTTAATGTGCCGCGTGTGCAAGTTATCCCAAGTGGACTGCACAGGCAGTCAGCTTTGCAGATTTTGAAAGCCCAAGGAGTACTGTTTCCCGAGGGCGCTTCCGCTGTTTTCAATTCAACGACTCACCAACTCATCGTCAAAAATACTGTGCCCAACTTGGATTTGGTCGAGAGCTTCATCGACACTGTTAGCGCTTCTGTGACCGACAATGAGCAACCCGTAACCAAGTCAGGACTTCTTCCCCTCGACCTTGATCTACCCACCTCAGGTCAGGTGCTGCGGTTCTCGGGGCATCAGGCACCGGAGGCTTTGACACTGCGGTATGTGTCGTGGGAGCGGCAGCTTGGGTTTGCCATGCTGGCGGCGGTGACGGGGATCGCGGCCTTTGGGCGATGGGGTAGACGGCGACCTTGGCGGAGTTCGTTGCTCGTCGTGGCGGTGCTGACCTTTGGTGCGCCGCTGATGATGACCGGCCCCGCTTTGGCCCTGGCAAATGCGCTGCTCTTCGGCTGGCTGCTCGCGCTCGGTGGCTGGATCGTCTGGCGTGGGGTGGAGAAGACGGCGAACGCGCTGAAATTCGCGAAGGGTGAGGAGGTGGCGGTATGAAATATAAAGCCAACATTGCCGCCGAAGGGCGGTCCTCTGCACCGCTGCCGGAGGCAGCAGAGAAGGTAGCCAGGGGTGACAACCCCTGGGTGACCCAATCCACTCTCGTCGCCACCTCATCGCGTCCTGGAAGGACGCGAGAAGCTGCGATGTCACCAACGACCCTTCTCGCGTCCTTCCAGGACGCAATATCGATATGGGTGTGTGGTGATGCGTTCCAGGGGTTCCGTTCGTTCCTCACTTCACCCCTGGCTACCATCCGGCCTCCTTACAGGAGGCAAGGCAGTGTACCTACTCGGCTGTGCCTCGTCATCGCCTGCGTCCTTTCGTCCTTCCTCATTCTGCATTCGTCATTGGCAGAAGGCCCCGACCCCGCCGCCCACACGGTCATCGTCCCCTTCGATGCAACCCAGCCGATGGCCGAACAAAAAGCGGCTCGTTACTACCTGCCGTATGCGGATTTCCAGAAGCTGTGGACGCAGGCGAAGACGAACCGTCGCCCGCCGGTGCTGGCGGCGGACAAGCAGGAGGCGCTGATCCATAGCGCGCTTTATCAGGCCCGTGCGGAAGAGCGGGCGCTGGTGTTGGGAGTGAAGCTGGAGGCGGTGTCGCGTGGGGACTGGACAAAGCTGGCGCTGCCTTTCCAGAGCGACCAATCGCTGCTGGTGGGGGAGGTCACGGTGGATGGTAAGGCGGCGGCGCTGAATGAAGGCGCGCTTGTTTTGGAAAGCCCCGGCACGCATCACATCACGCTCACTGCCACACTGCCGCTGGCGCGTGATTGGCAGACGGCGAAGCTCACTTTGCCGCCTGCGCTCGCGGCGCTGCTGGCGGTGCAGGTGCCGAAGTCGGACGGTTGGCTGCGCGTGAATGGCACTCCGGCGCTGAGTGTGGAGGACACAGACGCGGGCCGCATTTTCACCACGGCGCTGGGCGATGGCACGACGCTCACGCTAGAGCGCAGCGCGCGTGGGCTGGCAACTCAGCTCGATGCTCCAGCTGCCTCGGCCACGGTGAATGCCGCGCTCTATTTAAAGGAAGGTAAGCGCGATGAAATGAGCACGCTGATCACTTATGAGTTCCCTGGCAGCACTCGGCGGACGCTCGGCTTTTCGCTGGATGTCGCGCCGCTGGATGCCAGCGCGCATGAGCTGCACACGCTGCGTGCACAGCTGGCTGGATCGAAGGAGAGCGTGCCGATCCAACGCATCGCGGTGACGAGCGAGGGAGTGCAGCGGCGGTATGTGATCACACTCGGACGCGAGGTGGCGGATCGCGTGGAGTTGTATATCTCCTCGCATGTGCGGAGTCGCGCGGGGGCGCAGCAGGCCATTCGTGGGCCGCGCGTGGAGGCTGGGCGTGTGCAGGAAACGGTGAGCGTGAGTCACGATGCCAGCTTTGACGTGAAGGCTCTGCCCACGACCACGCAACGGCGCGTGGAGATGACGGCGCAGAAGGACTTCACCACGCTCGGCTTTCAGCAGACGACTCATGTGGCGCTGAGCTACACGGCGACTCCGCGCACGGCACTGACGAAAGCGGCGGTGGATTATGTCTTCCAGCTCAGCCCGCAGAAGATCGAGCTGATCGCGGCGCTCTCGCTTCAGCGGAAGTCGGGGCAGTGGGCTCATGCGCGACTGACGCTGCCTGCGGGTGGTTATGAGGTGCAAAGCGTGACGGGCCCAGCGCTCCAGGCCTGGCAGCATGAGGGCGCGGATTTGTATCTCCACTTCCAGCCGGGTGTGGCGGGCATGGACGCGCGCTTCATCGTGCATCTGGCGCGCACGGTGGCGCAACCGGCGGTGTCGTGGACGCTGGAGCCGCTGCGGATCACGGGATTTGAAAAAACGACGGGGCGCGTGCTCATCACGGCTCATGCGGCGAGTGAGGTGCGACTGCCCGCACTCGTGGCAGCCTCAGGCTTGAAGGAGATCGATGCGACCGCGCTTGATGGAGTGATCGCCATCGCGCCGCCGATCGAGAAGAAGCGCGCGCTGGAGTATGACAGTGCCGCGTGGTCGCTCGCCGTGCCGCTGACGCCGCAGCCTGCGCGCTTTACGGCAGAAGGCGTGGCGCTCGTACTGGTGTCTGACTCGGGCGTGCGACTCTCCCAACAAGTGGCCGTGCAGGTGACGCAGGGCGCACTGCGTCAGGCCACGATCCGACTGCCCGCAGCTCTGCCAGAGGCGGTGGTCACGGGGCCGCTGCTGCGTGAGCTGCGCAGCCGCGTCGAGGGCAGCGAGCGCGTCTATGACTGCTCTTTCCAAACCGATGTACTCGACCGCGCCGAACTAACCTTCGATCACGATCTGCCGCTCGGCGCGGAGCTGGTGGTGCCCTTTGTCAAAGTGGACTCCGCCGAGCGACTGACGCGCTACTTTGTCACCGACAACGTCTCTGCCCGCGAGGCCAGCGTGGCGGAGAAGACCGCACTGGAAACGGTGGCAGATGCGGCGATGCCTTATCTGCCGAGTGGTCTGGCACGTCCGCAGTTTTACCGGGCCACGGGCGATGGCACCCTGCGGCTGGCTTTCCAACAACTCACTGCCACCGAGGCGAATGCCGCGCTCGTGACGCTGGCTGACATCACCAGCGTGCTGCGTGCCGATGGCGAGCGCTGGGACACGATCACCTACTCGCTGCTGAATCGCACGATGCAGTTCCTGCCCGTGCGGCTCGATCCGCGTGCGGAGCTGATCAGCACCAGCGTGAATGGTGAGCCGGTGCGAGCGGATGAGGAGTCGCGTGATGGGAAGGTGGTGAAGCTGGTGCCTTTGATTCAAACGAAGCCGGGGCAACGCGCGCTGGAGGTGCGGCTGGTGTGCCGCTTCCGTGCTGACAAAGCCGCTGGGACGAAGTTCGATGATCCTGAACTGCCAGGCCTGAGCATCGAGCGCACGACCTGGACCGTGTGGACACCGAAGGGCACAGTGATCGACGACTTCGATGGCAACATGGAGGAAGTGGATGCCGAGGGCCGCGAGCTGCAAAAGCTCGAAGGCATGCTCTCCGAACTCGGCGACGTGAACCGCGAACTCGCCTCCGGGAAACTCGGCTACGACGACGCCAAAGCCGCTTTTACGCGTGCCGATGGGCTGGCTCAGCAAGTGCAGCAGGCCAAAGAAGCTGTGATGAGCAAGGCGGAGCGCGTCAGCTCCTTCCTCCGAAAAGGTCGCTACGAAAAAAAGGTCGAGGGAGGTGAAGGTGATGTCCAAGATGAGATGGACAAAGACGTGATGAAGCAGCGCGATCTCCTCTCGAAGAACTGGTCTGACTACGAAGGCAAGGCGGGCAAGCCCGAGACATCTACGAAGCCAGGACTCAAAGCGAAGACCGACTGGAATACGAATGGTCGTGTCGATCAACAGATGCAACTCAACGGCAGCAACACCTTCACAGGCAGCACCTCAATGACTCAAAACGGGGCCGCTGTGGTGAATGATAACATCGCAGTGAACAACGTGTTTTTTGCCAACGATGCCCTCAGGGAGCAGTTAACGGGCGGGGTTGTCTCGGGCAAAGGTGGTATCGTGATGAATGGCGGACAAGCTGTCCTTGGTGGCAGTCTGACCTTGAGCGGAGGCAGTGTCGCAACAGGACAAGCACAAGCTTTCAACAACTCAGTCGTCTCCAACGCCACTGTCGGCCAGAACACCGTGAACATCGGCAATGCTCGAGCGAATAATCTGAGCAATGTCGGTGCACCTGGGGCGAAGTTGGAGGTGGGCTACGACAGCCGCCGCACTTTCATCGACCTGAACGAACCAAAAGCCGGTGGCGGTCTCGGAATTGCACCAAGTGTGCCAGCCGCTGCGGCACCTGCTCCGGCGATGGCAGCCGATCCCTTCACAGAAGCTCCCGCGCCTGCTCAAGATCTGACGATCAATGAAGTTCCTGTCGAACGCCGAGCTTTGCCCGCTAACCCAGATGCGAAGACGTTGGATGGATTCGACAAAGCTCAGGCAATCCCTGCCAAAGACTTGAAACCCGATGAAGAAATACTGACACGAGCTCAGAGCGCTGAGTTCCTCCGCCCGACGGGCCGCCGCTCGCTGATGATCGATGTACCAGTGGAGGGTGAGGTACGGCATTTCACGAAGCTCAAGGACCATGCGGTCTTGGAACTCGATCTCGATGAGCCCTGGCAGGCAGGCACGACCTCGAATCTGATCTGGCTCGGGCTGGCACTCGCGCTGTGGGGTGTCTCGATGCGTGTGCGCAGAGTTTGACAAACGAGCGGGAAAGCTCGTTTTACGTCCCATGGCCGAACAACGCGACTGGTACGACACGCCTCTTTATTACGACATCATTCGATGCCGACACGCCGAAGGAAGGTTCATTTCTCGAAGCCGTGTATGCGAAGCACGGGCCGGGCGGCAGATCACGTCAGATGCTTGAGCCTGCGTGTGGCAGTGGCAGGCTTGTTTTGGAAATGGCTCGTCGCGGGTGGAAGGTGAGCGGCTTTGATGGCAATGCCCGGATGCTCGACTTCGCCCGCGAGCGGCTGAAGCGCGCAGAGTTGAAAGCGAGGCTCTGGGAGGATTTGATGCAGAGCTTCGAGTTGCCAAAGAAGCAGACCTTCGATCTTGCCCACTGCCTTGTTAGCAGCTTCAAGTATCTGCAGACCGAGCGTGATGCCGCCGCATGCATCCAGCGCGTCGCCGATGGTCTGAAGCCCGGCGGACTCTTTGTCCTCGGCGTGCATCTGACGGACTACGCACGCACCGCCCAGGAGCATGAGCGATGGCTGGCGGAGCGAGATGGCATCCGCGTGGTGTGCAACACGCACACTTGGCCGGCGAACCCAAAGGCACGTCTGGAAGATCTACGGACTCGCTTGCAGATCACCCACGCAGGCCGCACACATACTCAGGAAACGAAGTGGCAGTTCCGCACCTACAGCGCCGCTCAAATGAGTGCTCTGCTGCGCAAGGTTCCATCGCTTGAACTCGTGCAGTGCTACGACTTCACTTATGACATCACGGATCCGCGCAAGCTGGATGACAGCTACGCCGACATCGTGCTGGTGCTCAAAAAGGGAACGGACTAATGTCGAACTTGTCGCTGTTTTTGGTCTCGAAATAGCCGGCACTGACTTTGTCGCTGAAGAGGGCGACCCAGTTGCCGAGGGAGTCTAGCGCGAGCGTGGTGTCGTAGCTGGCGGCGAGGTTGGGCTTCGGCTTCGTGGTCTGGCCGCGGACGAGTTTGGGTGCGTCTTCAGGGTTCTTTTCACGCAGCCAGCGGACGATGGTCCAGGGCGCGAACTCGAGCCGTACTTCAGCGGCGTATTCGGTTTCGAGGCGATACTTCAGAACATCGAGCTGGAGTGAGCCGACAACGCCGACGAGCGGGATGCGGACGAAGGAATCAGGCAACTCGAAGGGCTGCGCCAGACCTTCTTTCAGAAGCTGGTCGAGGCCGTCGCGGAAGCGTTTGAACTTGGCGGTGTTTTCATTGTGCAGATACGCAAAGCACTCGGGCGCGAAGCGAGGCATCTCGTCGAATTTGACCTTCGGATCTTCAGAAAGGGTGTCGCCGATGAGGAAGCCGTAATTGCCCACGAGACCGACGACGTCGCCAGCCCAGGCTTCGTTCACGGTCTCGCGCTCCTGGGCGAAAAGGCGTTGGGAATTACCGAGGCGCAGCTTGGCTCCTGTGCGCGTATTCGTGGCGACCATGTCGCGCTGGAAGCAGCCGGAGACGATGCGGATGAAGGCCACATGGTCGCGGTGACGCGGGTTCATGTTGGCCTGAATCTTGAAGACGAAGCCGCTGAAGCCCGGGGTATCGGGTGAGATGATTTCTTCACCACTCATGCGTGGGGCGGGCGGCGGTGCTAGTTCGAGGAAGCGATCGAGCATCATCTGTACGCCGAAGTTGTTCATCGCGCTGCCATAGAAAACGGGTGTGAGCTGGCCGTGGCGGATCTTTTCAAAGGAGAACTCAGCGCCGCCGCCCTCCAGCAGTTCCAGTTCCTCGCAGACACGCTCATAAACCAGCGGTGGCAGAGCGTCGCGCACGCTGTCGTCTGCGATGCCTTTGACCTTCACCGGTGCTCGGAACATGCCGCCGACAGTGCGTTCGAAGAGGTGGACTTGATTGGATTCACGGTCGAAGACGCCTTTGAAGTCCACTCCATCGCCGAGCGGCCAGTTGATGGGGAAGGCGGCGATGCCGAGCACGCGCTCCAATTCATCAAGCAGCTCCATCGGCGGGCGTGCCGGGCGGTCAAGCTTGTTCATGAACGTGAAGATCGGCACGCCACGACGGCGGCAGACCTCGAAGAGTTTGAGCGTCTGCGCTTCGATTCCCTTGCCGGCATCGATCACCATCACGGCGGCGTCCACTGCGGTGAGCACGCGGTAGGTGTCTTCGGAGAAGTCTTTGTGACCGGGTGTGTCCAGAAGGTTCACCACGCAGTCTTTGTATTCAAACTGGAGCACTGTGGAGGAGACCGAGATGCCGCGCTGCTTTTCCAGCTCCATCCAGTCCGAGGTCGTGGCGCGCTGGTTCTTGCGGGCCGTCACGCTGCCGGCGAGCTGCACGGCACCGCCGTAGAGCAGGAGCTTTTCCGTGAGCGTGGTCTTACCGGCATCAGGGTGGGAGATGATGGCAAAGGTGCGGCGGCGGGCGACTTCAGAGGCGGCGGACATGGGGCAGGCAGAGAGGAAAAGGGGCGCGCTCTTTCGCCCGCCGGGAAAGGTTTCTCAAGAGGGGATTCACCTCGTAACCTGGGAGCGGTCAATTGAATGGTGCCAAACGGAAGGTTTGGCAAGACTTGCAAGCATGGCACAATCTGGGGGCGGGAATTCCGTTTGCCAATGTGGGGGAAGCACTCCACTATCCGCGCCCTTTTCCGCCCCAGTCGCGGAATCTGATCCCTGCCAACCCGCCACTCCCAAGAGTCATGCCCGCGAAAAAGAAACCTGCGCCCAAAGCCCCGGCCAAACCCGCGAAAAAGGCTGCCGCCAAGCCGGCTGCAAAAAAACCGGTCAAAGCTGCCAAGCCTGCCCCGAAAGCCAAGGCCAAACCTCCTGCGAGCAAGGCGGTGAATCAACCCGCGCCAAAAAAATCCCCCCCTGTGAAGAAAGCCCCCGTGAAGAAGGCAGCCCCAGCCAAGAAAGCTGCCCCTGCCAAGAAAACAGCTCCAGCCAAGAAAGCTGCCGCACCTGCGCCAAAGAAGGCTGAACCTGCCAAAAAGGCTACTCCAGCGAAAGCTCCAGCTCCATCTCCTAAGGCTGCTCCCGCCAAGAAAGCTGCTGCTCCTGCTTCAAAACCGGCCCCTGCTGCCAAGCCTGCCCCTGCCGCTAAATCTGCTGCTCCCGCTGCCAAGCCTGCCCCAGTGGCAAAAGCACCAGCCAAGTCCAGCAACGGTCCGACGGTGAAGATCACCAATGTGAAGCGCACCGTCAGCGCCATGGACGAAGGGATCACCATGGATTCTGCGCCAAGGAAGCCAGTCCTTCCCGCCGCCTTCCTCAAGAAACAGCGCCAGCGCCTGATGGAACTGAGAGACATCTATCTGAACGCCGCTGAAGGGGTGACAAATGAGAACCTCCGCAATAGCGAAGGCAATGAATCCGCCTTCGGGATGCACCAGGCAGATGCCGGAAGCGATGCTTATGACCGAGACTTCGCTCTCAGCCTTCTGGCCAAAGAGCAAGACGCGATTTATGAGATCAATGAGGCGCTCAAACGCATCGACCAGGGCACCTATGGGATCTGCGAAATGTCTGGCGAGACCATTTCTGAAGAGCGTTTGGAAGCTCTTCCCTTCACCCGCTTCACGGTCGGCAGCCAGGAGAAGATCGAGCGCGAACAACGGGGCGGTCGCTGGACGCGTCCCGTCCGCTCTCTCTTCGGTCTCGATGAGTCATCCGACGATGATGATGATGATGATGATGATGCGGCTGAAAGCACCTCGACGAGCAAGTCGAGTCAGGGTGCAAATGAGTCGCTTGACTTTAGCAAGGAGTAGCCTAGCCTCGCGACCCCAAAATTTATGGCACGAGAAATCATCATCCTGGAATGCACGGAGGCTAAGGCCGAGGGTAAACCCACGTCCCGCTACGTCAGCACCCGCAATAAGAAGAGCCCGAACACTCCCGGACGTCTCGAGAAGGTGAAATTTAACCACTTCCTCAAACGCCGCACCCTGCACCGCGAGATTCGCTAATCTTTAACCGTCCCCTTCATGCAACCGAAGACCACCGAACGCCTAATCTCCCTCCGCAAAAACAATCGCCGGATGCCGCGCCGCCGCGCCGACATCCCGATGGAGAAGCTCACTTACTGCAATCCCGAAATCCTCCAGCGTTTCCTCACCGAAACCGGCAAACTTCAGCCACGTCGTACAACAGGCCTTCCAGCCTGGCTCCACCGCAAGGTGACGCGCGAAGTGAAGCGCGCCCGTGCTGTAAACCTGCTGCCTTGAGCTGCGGTTCGCCCCTGACGGGATTTGAATCATCACTTTTCCCGCTGTTGCCAGCCGCAGCAGCGGGATTTTTTGTTCCCTCCCATGCCCACTCTCAAAGACACGCAAAATGAGCGCGATGAGCGCCGACTGGCCATCGACCGCGTCGGTGTGAAGGATGTACGCTTCCCTTTGCGCATCCGGGATCGCGATCAGTCCACCCAGCACACCATCGCCACGGTGAACATGGCCGTGGACCTGCCCCACCAGTACAAGGGCACTCACATGAGTCGCTTCCTTGAGGTGCTCCACTCCCACGGACGCGAACTCACCGTGGCCAGTATCGCCTCCATGCCGAGGGAACTCCTGACCCGACTGCACGCCGAAAAAGCCCATGTGGAGATGCGTTTCCCCTACTTCCGCACGAAGCGGGCGCCGGTCACAAAGTCGGAAGGATTGCTCGACTATGGTGTCATCTTCGAAGTCAATGCCGAGGGCGAACAGATCGACTATGTCGTCACTGTCGAAGTTCCCGTGGCCACCCTCTGCCCTTGCTCGAAGGCCATCAGTGATCGTGGAGCCCACAATCAACGTGGACTTGTGACTCTCTCCGTGCGCTTCCGCCAGCCCATCTGGATCGAGGACCTCATCGAGCTCGTCGAATCAAGTGCCAGTTGCGAGCTTTACAGTGTCCTCAAGCGTCCCGACGAAAAAGCCGTCACCGAGCGCGCTTATGACAATCCCGTCTTTGTCGAAGACCTTGTGCGCAATGTTGCGGTCAAGGCCGGTGGTCACAAACTCATCAAGTGGTTCCGAGTCGAGGCGGTGAACTACGAGTCGATCCACAATCACAACGCCTGGGCAGTGATCGAGCGTCGAGTCAGCCGTGGCACTGAGTTGGATGGGTGAGATCGGGGAAGATCGGGGGTGCTGCCCGCGTTCCATCTTCCCATGAATCGACTTCTCTTTCTGCTCGCTGGCTGCGCCCTCGCTTCTTCTGCCATCTCATCGGCTAAGGCGCGCCAGCCTAACTTTGTTCTCATTTTGGCCGATGACCTCGGGCCGGGTGATCTCGGAGCCTACGGCCAGACCAGGATCAAAACGCCAAACCTGGATCGCATGGCGGTGGAGGGCATGAAACTGACGCGGCACTACTGCGGCAATGCCGTCTGTGCGCCCTCGCGCTCAGTTCTGATGACAGGTCTGCATCCCGGACACACCTACATTCGGGACAACCGCGGCACAGCCAGCAATAAGGTCAAAACCAAAGGAGGCATCCCCGAAACTGAGGGCCAGCACCCCATTCCAGATGAAGCGATCACCCTGGCGGAAGCGATGTCATCGCTCGGCTATGCCACTGGCGGCTTTGGCAAATGGGGTCTTGGTGGTCCTGACTCGCCGGGCGCTCCACTCAAGCAGGGTTTCCATCGATGGTTCGGCTACAACTGTCAGAGCGTGGCTCATAATTTTTATCCCGTTTACCTCTGGGACAATGACAAAACCATCCCTCTGAAAAATCACGACTTCCCCGCACACGACACCTTCAAGCCTGGCGAAGATCCGACCAAGGTGGAAAGCTACAGGCGCTTCCAGGGCACCGAGTATTCCTCCGACCTCATCGCTGAGCAGGCGCTAGCTTTTGTCCGTCAGCACAAAGACAAACCATTCTTCCTCTACTGGCCGACCACCTTACCCCATGTGGCACTTCAGGTGCCTGATGACTCCCTTCGTGAGTACGTCGGACTTTGGGATGATCCTCCCTACACTGGCGGCAAAGGTTACATCCCACACTTCAGCCCAAAGGCCGCCTACGCCGCCATGATCACGCGTATGGACCGCGAGATCGGCCGGCTCATGGGTCTGGTGGCGGAGCTTGGCCTCGATGAAAACACCGTCTTCATCTTCATTTCCGACAACGGCCCGCTCAACGGCACCCATGCGAAACTCGCCGGAACCGACTGCGATTTCTTTAATTCCAATCAAGGGCTTCGCGATGGCAAAGGCACGCTCTTTGAGGGCGGCATTCGCTCTCCCGGGATCGTGCGCTGGAAAGGGAAAATCAAGCCCGGCAGCGTCTCGGATCGCCTGTCGGGCTTCGAAGACTGGCTGCCGACCCTGGTCGATCTCGCGGGTGCCCAAGGCAAGACTCCTGCTGGTGTCGATGGTGTCAGCCTGGCACCCACCCTGCTCGGCGAAACCCAGCCTGAACGGGAGTTTCTCTATCGTGAGTTTGCCGGATACGGCGGACAGCTCAGCGTCCACATGGGCTCCTGGAAACTGATCAAGACAGGCCTCGCAGGGCGTAAAGGGAAAGCATCAACCTACGCTCCCACCACACTTCTCTACGACCTCGCCAAGGACGAAAAAGAATCCACCAACGTCGCTGCCGATCAACCCGATATCGTTGCGAAGATGGAGGCGATCATTCAGTCACAGCACAAACTAAGTGCCGATTTTCCAATCTCAGCACTGGATCACTGACTAACGATTCGCTGAGCGAAAGTACATAAAGAACGTTTGATAGCATTGGCAGTCTCTGCCGTGATGATCCTGTCATGAAACCCACCCCCGTTTCCCGCCGCCACTTCATCTCTGCCGCTCTCGCAGGCGGAGCCGTCAGTCAGTCATCGATTTCTGCAGCCGAGTTCAAAGAAGGCCAGTTCACCGAACCAGCTCATGACATTCCACTCGCAAATGATGCTGACGTGATCGTCTGCGGTGCCGGACCAGCAGGAGTGACCGCTGCCGTCACCGCCGCACGGGCGGGGGCAAAGGTGCGCCTCTTTGAATGGCGTGGCTGCCTCGGCGGCATCTGGACGGCGGGACTGCTGGGCTACTTCCTCGACTTTAATAAACCCGGCTTCGCCAAAGAACTACGCGATAAACTCGATGGGCGCGATGCGCGGGCGAAATCGACCAGCACGAGCCGATTCTGCTACGACCCCGAAGCTCTGAAACTGCTGCTCGAAGAGCTGTGCATGGAGGCGGGCGTGAAGTTTCAGTATCAC
>CAYMHJ010000021.1:0-36270 GCA_964390165.1 uncultured Prosthecobacter sp.
ATCCTCCCTCTCATTCTGCTGCTCAGCAGCCTGTCCCTCCATGCCGAGGTCAAGCGCCCCGTCATGCCGGTGCATACGAAGGAGGGTGATGTGGTGTACGGCCGCAAGTTCGGCGTCGCCCTCACGCTGGATGTGGTGAAGCCCGAGAAACCGAATGGATTCGGCATCGTGTACATGGTGAGCGGCGGCTGGGTCTCCGGCTACTCGCCAAACACGCCCGACTACTATGTGCCCTTCCTGGAGCGCGGCTACACGGTCTTCTCCGTGCGGCATGGCTGCCAGCCAAAGTTCATTATTCCCGAAATCACACAGGACATTCACCGCGCCATCCGCTTCATCCGGCACAACGCGGCAAAGTGGAACGTGAATCCCAACAAGCTCGGCATCAGTGGCGGCAGCGCGGGAGGGCATCTCTCGCTCACCATGGGCGTGCATGGCGGCCCGGGCGATCCGAGGGCGAAAGACCCGATTGATCGCGAAAGCAGCGCCATCCAAGCCATCGCCTGCCTGTTTCCTCCGACTGATTTCCTGAACTACGGCAAGCCCGGCGAAGACGCTGTCGGCATCGGCACGCTGAAGAACTACAAAGGTGCCTTCGGTGCCGAGTCCGATACCCCCGAAGGCCGCCAGCGCCTCGGCAAAGAAACCTCACCCATCTACCACATCACTGCTAGGCTGCCACCGACCTTCATTATCCATGGCGACCAGGATTTCCTCGTGCCCATCCAGCAGGCGGAGACCTTTGTTTCCAAAGCGAAGGAAGCCGGTGTGATCACGGAACTTGTCATTAAGCCAGGCGCTGGGCATGGCTGGCCAGACCGCCAGCCGGACTACTCCGCCTTTGCCGACTGGTTTGATTTCCACCTGCGCGGGATCAAGAAGTAATCTGCCGGTCCAGCAGACGCTTGAAAACGGCCCTGGCGACCTGCTCAGGCGTGATCTTTGTCAGACACTCGTAGTGGCCAAAGGGGCACTCGCGTTTGAAGCATGGACTGCAATGCACCTGATGGCGGAGGACAGTGTGCAGATCGCCCAGCGGGCCCGTGAGTACAGGCTCGGTGGAGCCGAAGATGCTTACGGTGGGCACGCCCTCGGCACAGGCGAGGTGCATGGTGCCCGTGTCATTGGTGACGAGCAGTCGGCAAGTTCGGAGCTTAACTATGAGTTCGGCGAGCTTGGTCTTGCCGACGAGGTTGATGTGATTCACTTCGGAGCCTACGAGTGCGGAAAGTTGCTCGCCAGAATCAGCTTCGCGTGGAGCACCAAAGAAGACCCACTCGATGTCAGGATGCTGTGCCGACACTTGTTTCATGACGCTGGCGAAGCGATCCAGCGGCCAGCGTTTGGCAGGGCCGTATTCGGCTCCGGCGCAGATGCCTATACGAAGCGGGCCAGTGGTTGATGACTCAGCACCTACTGCCCGCTGCTCCGTCTTGGAAAGGTCGGCACCGATGACTCTGGCGATGTGCAGGTAACGCTGGGTGTGATGCAGCGGCGGGCCTTTGGCCTTGGGTTCACTGATCTTCTGACGGAGAAGCCTGCTGCGGAAGGAGCCAGAATAACCAACGAGGCGCTCGATGCCGGCGAGTTTGAGTTCGAGCGTGCTGCGTGTGCTGTTCGTGAACAGCACGGCGGTGTCGAAATGAATGCCGGTTTGCCTGATGCGGCGGGCGACGGAGAAGAGGCCTTCTTTGTCGGCCTTGCCGATGTAGCGGTCCACCTCGGACTGCGCCTCCCAGAGGTCTCGCAATTTTTCGGGGCCAAAGACGGTGAGTTTCAAGTCAGGGCGCCCGGCTTTGATGGCACGCATGGCCGGGAAGGCCATGCAGGCATCGCCGAGCCAGTTCGGGGAGCGGAGTAGAAGCTCGAAGGGCTTCAGGCGGGCGGCGTCGTAACCGGGTTCGAAGGCAATGCCGCGACGGTAGCGGTCGAGAAGGAAGCGCGGGTTCGGAGTTTTCCAGCGGTTGTGGACCCAGAACCAACTGTGCGGCTGCACACGGACGAGTGCCTCGACGGCTTGATTGATCTGAGCGGTGAGGCTTTCAAAGGTGGACTCGGGTGTGACGGGGATGCCTGGGCCGTAGGCGGCACGCCAGCGCGCTGGGCCATCATCATAAACGGCGAGAGTGACCATGACGGCCCTCGTGCGCAGAGCGACCATGGATGCAACAGGTGTGGTGGACGCGAGGCGGTCAAAAAAGGGCGACCACACGCCCTGGTCACCGGCGTGCTGATCCACGAGAATGCCAAGGCTGCCACCATCCCGGAGATGCTTCATGGGACCGATGAAACCATCGTGGCGATTGAAGATGGCATAGCCGTGCTTCTGTCTGGCGCGCAGGAAATGGGCGTCCATGTAGGGGTTCCGCAGAGGCTGATAGATCACGCCGGCATGACGGCCAAAGGAGCAGAAGCCGGGCAGTTTGTTCAGCACCTCCCAGCAACTCTGGTGGGTTACGAGTCCGAGGATGGGCTGCTTGAGATTCAGCGCGGCTTGCATGTGTTCCATGCCGGAAAGGGTGATGCGGGACTCGATCTGCTCGCGCGGCATGGTGGCGAGCTTCAGGCCACAGAACATATTTGAGAACAGACAGCGGAAGTGTGCACGCCCTGTCTTTTTGATCCAGACTTCATCCTGCTCCTGCCCGAAAGCGATGCGTAGGTTGTTCAGCACGAGGCGGCGGTATTTGCCTGCCACGATCCAACCCACGGCTCCCAGCACCCGCCCGGAATGCCAGATGAGCGTGATGGGCAGCACCTTCAGCACGGCCTCCATGGTCAGAAAGGCCATGTACACGGACCAGTGTCGCGCGAGTTGCGAGCGCGTGGGCTGATCGTTGGTGGGTTTGCTCATGGTGGCGGCCTTGTTGGCACAGTCGCGGAGGGCTGGCAACCCTCGGAGCGTCATGCTCTTCAGTGATTTACAAGTGAGCCGATGTTTGGCAGGCTGAGTTGTGATTATGAAAACCCTCCTCCTTCTCGCCACTCTCGGATTCATCAGCAGCCTCAGCCATGCCCAACAAGGAGGCGGCAGCACAGGCCCCACGGAGGCCAATCCCGTGCCGGAGGAGTTCCTCCAGGACGGCGTTTGGACAGGCTCGCTGAAAGGAGGGCGCTACATCGTGAAGTGCCGGGACATCATCGCACTCTCGAAACATGAGTATGTGGCCGATGCCGCAGCGCGTGTGGTGGAGGTAAATCTCACGCTCAGCTCGAACACAGCGGTGCGCTTTTATTACCTGGAACCCGTGCGCCTCGAAGGCACCGGCACGGTCGCCGCCGGTCAGCAGGCTATCGACAAAGCACGCCAGATGATGCAGGACGCCGCCGCACGCATCTCCCCCACTCTCACGGAACCGAAGGTGGTGAAAACCTATCCCGTCTCCACCCATGCACACACCGTGGAGTATGTGCTGAAGGAGGAGGCCCGCCTGAACTCGCTCTTCAACAGCCTGGAACATGCCTTCCGTGATCCGGCGAAGAAGCATTTCTGGCGTGAGTAAAGAAGAGAAGGGAGCCAGCCGTTCTCTGAGCGCTCCATGAACTTCCTCTCCAGTATCCTGCTCATCTTTTTCGGCCTCGTTTCCTGCACTGCGGCGAATGAGGCATCCCATCAGATCGACGCGATCCTCTCCCAGGACTGGCAGCAGAAAAAAATCACCGCCAATCCTCCAGCGAGTGATGAAACCTTCGTCCGCCGTGTGCATCTGGACATCATCGGACGCATCCCAACGATGCAGGAGGCGCAGGCGTTTCTGACCAGCGAGGACAAGGACAAGCGGGCGAATCTGATCGACCAACTGCTCGCCAGTGAGGGTTATGCGCAGAACTTGTTCCACTTTTGGGCCGACCTGCTGCGCATCCAGTCTCGGGCGAATGGTGGGCAGGGTGAGATGACTTCGAAGCCTTATCTGGAGCATGTGAAGAAGCGCATCCGCGAGAACATACCCTATGACGAATTTGTGCGCGAGCTCATCACCGCGCAGGGCAAGGTGTGGGACAATCCCGCCATCGGCTACTACATGCGCGATCTCGGCATGCCGCTGGACAATCTGGCGAACACCACGCGCGTCTTCCTCGGCACGCGCATCGAGTGCGCGCAGTGTCACAATCATCCCTTCGACAAATGGACGCAGATGCAGTTCTACCAGATGGCGGCCTTCACTTATCCGCTGGAGACAAACTTCACCGGCATCGGCGAACAGGGAGCGGTTTTGAGTTTGAAGCGGGCCGCAGAAAAGCAGCCCGAGATGGCCGTGGCCACACGCCACATGGGTCGCGTGCTTGAAAACCTGGGTGACTTCGTGCGCTACAGCAAAGTGGCGGCGCTGCCCACTCGGGTGCTGAAACTGCCGCATGACTATCAATACAAAGACAAGAAGCCTCATGACGTCATCACACCCTCCACAATGCTAGGCAAGACGGTCTCGGGAGACTTGGAGGCCTTCGCCGACTGGATGACCTCGCCGGAGAATCCGCGCTTCACCACGGTGATCGCGAACCGCCTGTGGAAGAAAGTCTTCGGCCTCGGGCTGATCGAGCCCGTGGATGAACTCATGGACAGCACCGTGGCGATGAATCCCGTGCTGATGAAGCACCTGGAGCAGCTCATGATCTCCAGCCGCTACGATGTGAAGGCCTTCCTCCGCGTGCTCTACAACACGCAGGCTTATCAAAACGAAGTCACGCGGACCGAGTCCGTGCTCGGCGAGGTCTATCACTTCCCCGGCCCCGTTTTGCGCCGCATGACGGCGGAGCAAATCTACGACAGCTTCGTCACGCTGATCCATCCCACACCCGATCTGCCACGGCGAAAGGGCATCGACACGGAGATGGCACAGAAACTCGTGTATCGCGGCAAACTCAGCGATGCGTTGGATCTGCTCAGCGCGCAGGAGATCTTCGATGGAGCCGCCAAAGCATCTGAGGGCTACGAGGCCATCACCGCACGCAGCAAGCCACTGCGGGAGCAATACACCGCCGCCCAGAAGGCGAAGGACAAGCAGTTGATCGAAAAGCTGAACCTCGAGATCCGCAGCATCGAGTTCGTCGCCCGCACAGGCATCCACGATCATGTCGTCGTGCCCGCCGTGGCACGACTTTACACGAAAAAGACCGGCAAACCGGCACCGCCACCGATTCCAGTGAAGAAGCCATCGCTCGAAGAACTCAAGAAGGCCGGCCAGAACCGCAACTACATCGACGTGCCAGGCTACGACATCGACCAGGCCATCCCTCGCGAGGAAAAAGCTGCTGCAGATGCCCGAGATGCCGTCTTTAAAGAGGAGGCCCGCAGCCTCGGCATCACCGACACTGCCGCCTACCTGAAGTCACGCCAAGCCCATGCCCGCGACTGGCCCCGCGCCGCCGATCTCGAATCCCCTGCCCCGCGTGGTCATTACCTGCGCGAGTTTGGTCAGAGTGACCGTGACCTGATCGAGAATGCCAACGCCGATGCCTCCATGCCGCAGGCCCTCGTTCTCATGAACAGCGAGCTTTTCCAGAGCATCCTCAAGCCACACACCCAGCTCAGCCTGAATCTGGCTGCGGCAAAGTATCCCGACGACCAACTCGCCGCCATTTATCTGACTCTGCTCTCCCGCCAGCCCACGGCGGCGGAAAAAGCCGCCTGGACACGGTCCGGCCTGACCAGCCCGGAGGACCTCATCTACGCGCTGCTGAACACGCAGCAGTTTATCTTCGTCAAGTGAGCAACTCCCTGCTGGCAAAGCTGCTTCCGCCGTCTAGCGGTGGAACATGCCAGAAGAGATCGCACAGCCAGAATCAACCAATGTCGGGAGCAAGCCGGAGCTCGGCTCTGCCTTCACGTTGCGCGATCTGCTGGCGCTGACGAAGTTCCGCCTCAGCGCGCTCGTCATCGTGACCACCCTGGTGGCTTTCTGGCTGCGAGCAGGCCCGAAGATGGATGTGTGGCTGCTCATCCACACGATCATTGGCAGCACGCTGGCAGCCTTTGGCAGCGCCGTCTTCAACCAGCTCATGGAGATCGGGCCGGACTCGCGCATGAAGCGCACGGCGGATCGTCCGTTGCCGGCGGGGCGTATCAGCCCGAGCGCGGCCTTTGGCATCGGCTGGCTGCTGAGCGCTCTGGGACTCATCCACCTCGTGCATCGCGTGAATATGGAGGCCGCGGCGCTCACGGCAATGACCCTGGCGACCTATCTCTTCATCTACACACCGCTGAAGCGCCAATCCACTCTGAACACGCTCGTCGGTGCTGTATCTGGCGCACTACCACCGCTGATCGGCTGGGCAGGTGCGGCAGGGCCTGAAGCTGCGGGCGATGCCTACTTCCGCTGGAGTTTACTCATCGAACCCGGTGCCATCTATCTCTTCGCGCTGCTCTTCCTCTGGCAGTTGCCCCACTTCCTGGCCATCAACTGGATGTATCGCGACGAATATGTGCGCGGAGGCTTCGTGATGCTGGCAAATGACGACGAACTCGGTGCCCGCACCTCCAGACACGCGCTTGCCTGGTCAATCGCCATGCTGGCGCTGATGTTTCAGCCCGTGGCCTTCGGTCTGGTGAATGTCTGGCTCTTCCTGCCCCCTGCCCTGCTGCTGAATCTGTGGCTCTGCCGGCGCGCGTTAGGATTCCAAAAGCAGCCGGACCGCACCACCGCACGCCGCCTTTTCTTTGGCACGCTCATTTATCTGCCCGTCATTCTGATTGTCAGCGTAATGGCTTGGAAATAAAGCATCCCCTTCATGTCTGACGACCCCACACCGCCCGCACCCCGCCCGATTAATCCCTGGACCCTCTGGATTCCGATCATCATGATCTGCCTCGGCGTCGTGGTGCTGTACAACTACCTGATTTTCAACTCCATGCAGGCCAAGAGCGACATGATCACACTCAGCGATGGCACGGTGATCAAGCGCCCGCCGCTGATGGGGCGCCTGGAAAAGGACATGGAGTTCACCGAGCGCAGTGGCAAGAAAGTCAATCTGGCCGAGCTTAAGGGCAAGATCCTCATCGCCTCCTGGGTCTTCACACGCTGCCCACGAGGCTGCGCGGGGGTGATCGCCAAGCTGAAGAAGCTTCATGATGAGTTCGGTGGTGATCATGGCATCCAGTTTCTTTCCTTCACCCTCGATCCCGATGACACGCCCGAGATGATGAAGAAGTTCGCCAGCGGCATCGACATCAAGGACACGGACAACTGGTGGTTCCTCAATGGTGAAAAGGATGTCGTGCGGAACTTCATGACCTTCTCCCTCAAGTTCCGTCCGGTGCAGGATCTGCCGGAGGCGGACCGCCTGACGCCCGATGACAAGTACATCCACGATCTGCGCGTGGCCATTGTCGATGACAAGGGACACCTACGCGGGCTCTACGACGTCATGAACGGCGACGCCGACACGCAGAAATTTTACGACGAACTCATCCGCAACGAACTCCGCTACTTCCTCGAAGAGCAGAAGAAGGACACGAAATAAATCGCACTGACAGTTCCACATGACCACTGCTGAACTCCCCGGCCTCTACACACTCTTCAATGCCGCCGCGCTGCTGCACATCATCCTCGGCCTCGTCCTGATCAAGAAAGGCCAGAAGCAGGCGCACATCGCCAGCATGGTGGTCGCGCTGCTGTTCTCCGCCGCGTTTCTCGGCTGCTACCTCTACTACCATTACACCATAGGCCATGTGCGCTTCGCAGGGACTGGCTGGACGCGTCCGGTGTATTTTACGATCCTCTTCACGCACATCCCATTGGCGATCCTGACTGTGCCGCTGATCATCATGACGGTCGTCCCTGCGCTGCGGCAGCGTTTCGACAAACACAAGCGCATGGCAAAATGGACCGTTCCCGTCTGGCTCTACGTCAGCGTCACCGGCATCATCGTTTATCTGATGTGCTACGTCTGGTACGGCCCGCCGATCCGGGCCTGATCGGCATTAGCCGAGCACGGGCGGCTTCGCGTGCAGGTAGTCCAGCCATTCTGCGGGCGAACCTGTTTTTCCATCTTCGGCGGCGTGGACGAGATTAGTCAGTTCTCGCGCAGTGACGAAGTGAAAATGAAAGCCCGGCGTTGCTGACGCCATGGCCGAGAGATCCGAGTAGAAGCGGCGCATGCGCTTCCCGAGCAGGGTTTCGTAGTTTTTGGAGACGCCGCCGTGCGTGTGGAGCTTGATGAACACCCACGGTGCGCCGTTTTTCACTCTCGGGCACAGCTCCAGCCAGAGGCGGAGACGCTCGATGGAAGGAGGATTGCTGCCTGACGCGTCGCCATTTTCCAAGCGCGGGATCATTCCCCACTTCCGGCTCTGCCAGTTCAGACCGAGCGGTCCCTGGAGCAGGAGCAAATGGTCCTCTTTGTCTCGAAGAGCAGCCGTTTGGCCCACCTCGACGGCTATCCCGCGATCATGCGACTTCGGCAGACCATCCTCGCGGGCATAATAGACCGCATTGATCGTGCTCGTCTGGCAGGGATCTGGTGCGGCGGGCATGGTCATGTCCACATAGCAGCCGGTGCGCTTGAGCACGGTGAGTTCATTCGGCACACCACATTTGCGCCCGGACGGATGCGAGTGATCGAGCGCCCAGTTGCCATGGATGAAGGCATATTTGCCACGGCCGGCGGCATCGCGACTGAGCAGGCCGTGACTTGAGAAGTCGGAAACGCCCTTCTCCAGCTTTTCCGTGACGGTGGCCTCCGTGTCGTTGTCGTGATGCAGGTGGATCTCCACCTCGCTGCCCGTTTGCTGACAAAGATCCGCCAGAGAGGCCAGCAAGGTGGGCTGATACTGCTCGATGGGAAAGAAAAAGGAGTGCCTCGGGCCGCGTCCCCCGCTGTCGCGGTGATCATTCACCATCCGGGACCACTCCTGCTGCCAATGGGCCACGGTGCGCTGAGCCCCGGCGAGATCGGTGTCATGGAGCGGCTCGTAATGATCGCAAACGGCGATACAGGCGTGCAGAGGACGGTCCGGCGAAATGCGGGTCGACTGACGACGAAATCGCAGATAGGGAAGAAGCCATTGTTGGGCGCCACGGAGCATGTGACCTCCTTGGCGTGGTCAGAAGGACCTGACAAGTTTGAGAAAACAAAAAACAGGTTGCCGGGTGGATGATTCATGGCACTATCCACGCCCCTTGCCGCCCGGGCTTTTGTTTCGACCACGCTCGAAGCGGCATTTTCACCCTTCAGAAGTCACAGTTATGGCATACGCAATCATCAAAACCGGCGGCAAACAGTATAAAGTTTCCGTGGGAGACAAACTCGACATCGAGAAACTCGAAGTCGCCGAAGGCGAAACCGCGTCCTTCGATCAGGTCCTCGCCGCAGGCGAAGGCGCTGACCTCAAAATCGGCGCACCGACCCTCGCTGGTGCCACCGTGCAGGCCACCGTGTTGAGCCAGTTCAAGGGTGAAAAAGTCACAGCCTTCAAATTCAAGAAACGCAAAGGCTACCATAAGACCAAAGGCCACCGCCAGCCCCTCACCCGCGTCCAGGTCACTGCGATCAACGCGTAATTCTTCACCCCACAACACTTACTCAGGAGAACACACTCATGGCTCATAAGAAAGGTCAAGGTTCCGTCAAAAACGGTCGCGATAGCAACAGCAAGCGTCTCGGCGTGAAGAAGTACGGTGGTGAAGTCGTCATCGCCGGAAACATCATCATTCGCCAGCGCGGCACGAAGTGGACCCCCGGCCGCAACGTCGGCATCGGCAGAGATCACACCATCTTCTCCCTTGTGGAAGGACGTGTGCGTTTCGACCAGGATGGCCGCCGCGTGAACGTGGATGGAGCCGCCCTCGAGGCTTAATTCGCTTCTCAGCTCTACACTTTATAGGCGGACTCGTGACCCGAGTCCGCTTTTTTCATGCTCCGATGCCTCCTGCCTCTGACCAACCCCGCACCGGACTCGCCAGAGCCCTTTCAAAGCTCGGCTACTGCTCGCGCAGTCAGGCCGGTCTGCTGATCAAAACGGGCAAAGTCACCCTCAACGGCCAGCTTTGCCGCGATCCCGAAAAGCCGGTGCAGATCGACCGGGATCAGATCTCCGTGGAAGGCAAACCCATCGGCTTCACCACGCATGTCTATCTCATGCTCAACAAACCGCGCGGCCTCGTCACCACGACCAGCGATGAAAAGGGGCGCAATACCGTCTTTTCCTGCTTCGAAGGCCATGCACTTCCTCATCTTTCACCCGTCGGTCGGCTGGACAAAGCCAGCGAGGGTCTCCTGCTCTTCACCAACGACAATACCTGGGCCAATGCCATCACCGATCCCGCCACGCATGTGCCCAAGACCTACCATGTGCAGGTAAGCGCACTCGCAGATGACAGCCTCCTCGCCAAGCTGCGCAGGAGCGTGGAAGATGAGGGCGAGAGACTGAAATTGCAGACCGTGAGCTTGCTGCGTCACGGTGAAAAGAACTCCTGGCTGGAAATCACCCTCGACGAAGGCCGCAACCGCCACATCCGCCGAGTGATGGAAGCTCATAGTCTCGAAGTCATACGACTCGTGCGCGTAGCCATCGGTGGCCTGAATTTGGGCAAACTTCCGAAAGGTGCCTGGCGGCACCTTGACTCTCAGGAAGTTCGCTCCCTAACCGCCTGATTTACTCCATTAATTCCTGCGGCGACGGAGAAAGAGACCCAGCAGACCAAGCAGGAGAAGCATGGCCCTTGAAGGTTCTGGGATAACGGCGATGGAGACAACTCCCGTGCTGTAAATGGCAGAGACATCCCAGCCGAGACCTAAGTTCGAAATATCGGGCAAGTTGGCGAAATTGCCGACGGTCGAAGTGAGATTGGAGAAAGTGCCCGTTCGGGTGAGCCCAGCCCAATCGATCAACTGCCAGGACGAACCCGCTGCCCAACCGCTGGAGACAGCAGTCGTAATCTCGAAGATGGAAGAAGCACCGAGCACGACTGAGGCTCCACTGGTGTTTCCAGTGAGCAGGAGACGGTCTGCGGTGGAAAGGCCGTTCACGGGGCCCGGGCCTGATCCCTCACCCGAGAACAGATCAAAGGTTAGCAGATTATTGATCGTGAGCGCAGCTGCATTCGTCGCGATGTTAAGCGTCTGACCTGCGACTGGAGATGTTCCACCGACTTGAAGTGTACCATTGACGGTGACTGCATTACCACTGCCTGGAGCGATGATGCCCGTGCCACCCAAGACAGTGCTAGCGAGGGTGCTCACGGAACCAGAACCAGTGGCCGAGCCAGTGGTGTTAGAGGCGAGCAGTGTGCCTGCTGAAACGGTGGTGCCACCCGTGTAGGCGTTTCCATTGCCGAGGCTCAAGATGCCCGCCGTGGTTTTGTCGAGCACGCCGCCGCCGTTTAGTTCAGCCAAACCAGAGAGAGCACCGGATTGCGCCGCAAAAGCAATATTCTGGACGCCAGTACCGATGCTGTTTCCGCTCATGTTAAGCGTTCCTCCGTTGAGAGTAACCACTGCACTGGTGGTGCCAGCACCGCCAGTGCTCACAATGCTTCCCGTGACAGTCGTAGCACCGCCAGTGAGGTTGATGGCACCATTGGCCGTGGTGCCAGTATTTGCTGAAGCCATGGTGATGGCGGTGCCGGAGCCAGTTCCGATCGTCACAATACCGCCCGTCACATTAAGAGTCGCATTGGCGATGTTTCCTGCGGTGCTAGTCTGCCCCATCTGGTTGATGGTGCCGATAACCACTGTGCCACCACCAAGATTCACAGTACTATTCACCGTCTTCAAACCTGTAAGACCCGTTCCCGTTTTGACAGACATTGTCAGCGAGGTCATATCAAGCGTGCCAGTATCAAAGGAGAAGATGTTTGTGAGCACATCACCGCGAGTTGCCTGGGTACCGATGGCGACCGCCCCAAGGAGCAGGTCAGCATTGTGACCGGTGACATCAAAGGTGTTTTGTGCTCCAGCAGCCGTGGCAACGCCCGTGGCACCTCCGGTGGTTCCCATATTGAAAGCTGCTCGGCCAGTACCATCCGCTGCGCGGACAACTAAGGTGCCGGTCGTATCCTGGAAAGTCACCGATCCGAAGTCACGCAATCCCGTTCCGATGTTGATGGTGTCGGCGTTTATCATATTGCTCGTCGTGCCGAGCTTGAGGCTGTTTACCTGGCCGACGTTATTATTATAAGATCCACCTCCACCCACGGTGAGAGCGCTCGCGGTGATGGTGGTGTCTTTTGCCAGAATCAAGGTGCCAAAACCCGTGCTGTTAGTTGTCGAGGTGCTGCTCACCTGAAGGATGCCAGCAGTCGGATTCAGGGACACATTCATGCTACCCAGTGCACTAAAATCAGCGGTAGAAATGTTTGTATTTGAATTGCCCACGAGGAAGGTCACGCCGGAAGCTGCTGCGTTGCTGACGATGAAACTGCCGTCTCCCGAAGCGGCAAACAGAGTGTTTGTCGTGGCCGCACTGCTGCCCAAAGTGACGTTCCCGTTGATCGTGACTGACTTCGTGGCGTCAATCGAAAGGTTGTTGGTGTTTACAGCCGAATTTGTCTGAACCAACATGCTTCCAAAGGTAGCGCTTTCCTGAACAACTAGGCTGCCAGCGGTGGTGATGGATGTTGTGCTGCCGAACTGAAGCGCCCCGGTTAGATCCTGCACAGCGGAGAGACGAAGGATACCGTTGTTGATGCTCGTTGCGCCGGTGTAGGCGTTGGACTGATTGAGGCTCCAGGTGTTCGTATCCGTCTTGATGAGGCTTAGCACGCCGCCGACCTCGGTGAGAGTTCCGACGGAGTTAATCAACGCAACATCTGAAGTTCCGCCGAGAGTAAGTGACTTGTTACCAGCCATTTCAAAGCGAACTCCAGCATAGTCGATGGCACCCGTACCACTGCCGTTCAGAGTCACCCCGCCAGTAGTTCCCTGCATTCCGATGATTCGATCCGTGCTATGTCCAGAGCCGGTGTAGGTGAGCGTGGTGGCGGCAGTGCTAAGCCCCATGCGAATGATACCAGCCTCCGCCGTGGTTGGAGCACCGAGTGCGCTGGCTCCAGCGCCGACATTGGCGATGCTGTTAATGCTAAGAGTTCCGGCCTGGATTTCTGTCGTGCCCGTGTATGTGCTGGGACCGCTGAGGACAACCTCATTTGCCTGCGCCTTTAAAACTCCACCCGAACCCGCCAGCAAGGCGTCAATGGTTGTGTCTCCCGTATGGTTGAAGAAGAAACCTGAAGTGGCGGTAATCGTGCCAGTGCCGGTGATGAGCGGGCTAGCACCGCTGGTGTTCACAAGGTTGTGGTTGATGCTGCTAGCACCCAAATCCAGGGTGGCTCCGGCATTCACGGTGAGATTCCC
Source organism: uncultured Prosthecobacter sp. (assembly GCA_964390165.1). Lineage (GTDB taxonomy): Bacteria > Verrucomicrobiota > Verrucomicrobiia > Verrucomicrobiales > Verrucomicrobiaceae > Prosthecobacter. Next base: position 13,294 of record CAYMHJ010000021.1, read on the forward strand.
CCCATTTCCGGTGGCGTTGTTGGCTCCAACTGTCAGCGTGCCGCCACTTACAACCGTCGCTCCGGTATAAGTCGCTGCAGCGTTCAGGGTTAAGTTACCCAATCCAGTCTTGGAAAAACCGCCGAGGCCAGAACCAACTGTGTTGGTAAGGGCGAGATCGACGCCGTTGGTATCGATGGTGCCACCACCAATCAACAGGGTGATTGTGCGAAGTGAAATATCATCTGTTAAAGTGCTGCCCAGGCGCAGGGTCCCCCCGGAGAAAACGAGAGCACCGGTATTGCCACCAATATTGTCGAGGTCTGCGATTTCGAGGATGCCTTCATTGATGGTCGTCTTGCTGGCACCACCACCCGCAGTGTTCGCTGCGGTGAAAATGAGGGTGCCACGACCTGACTTGATGATGTCTGCCGTGGAATTCAGCGGAGAACCGACAGTCGCCGTGAGCGTCGGTGTGGTCGTGGCCGAAGAAGGATTCACAACATAGAACACATATTCGCTGGAAGAGGTCGTGATACCGTCATCGAAGCCACCAAGAATGGTGTTGTAAGCAGTGGAGTTGACACCGCTGGACAGCGTGAAGAGGAAGGCACCGCTGTTATTGGCGAGCGAATGACCGACACCCGAACCTGTCGCGTTCACTGTCGCGGTGTTGATGTTGTTGATGATCAAAGAATTGATCGAAGCTCCGACTACCCCCGTCAGGTCTCCTGAGAGGGACTCGCGGATATTGTCCCCCGAAGTGGCTGTGGTGAAGGTGGCGAACTCATTGGTGAGGTTCAACGGGACAAAGCCGCGGTCATCGACATAGGAGAGGAAAGTGTTCCCCATGTTTCCATCACCCAAGCCTTCGGTCAGGTTCTCACCAATGGCCCAGGGAATGATGCTGACGTTTTTGGCTGTTCCTCCGATGGTCCCACCACCGCCGATGTTTGCCGCCAGCATCGCAGCGTCATTGGCATTCGCCACCTTGAACTGAGCACGCTCGTTAGCGGTTCCGCCAAGGTTGCGTCCACGCACATTAATGGTGGCCGCGTTGTTTCTCGTCCAGCCGATTGATGCCACAAGTCCACCCTGTGCCGAGGTGCCACCGCTTGCCTCGAGCGTGACATAACTGGCCCCGCTGTTCAACACCAGTGAACCGTAGGTTTCATTCGAACTGACGTTGTCATTTTCACGGTTGGACAGCCCTCGCGGACGCGTCTCGCCGGAGAAGGGTCCGTCGGCAGAATTCAGGATGATGCTGGCGGTGTCGAGAATGCGTGTCGTGATCGATGAGTTCCCGTTGTTATCCAGGAGAAGGTTCCCGTTCTTGTTCACCGTGAACGATGAGGCGTCAAGACGGGCGATATCACCACCGATCAGGAAAAGTCCGCCGTTGATAATTACCTCACCGGTAAAGCCCGGGCTGCTATTGGTAAGGGTGAAGTTGCCGGCACTTCCAGCATTCATCACCAGAGAGCCAGTGCCGGTGAAAACTCCAGCATAAGTGGTGCTGGAGCTCTGGTTGAGAGTCAGTGTGAAACCGCCCAGGTCAAAAGTCGCTAAATCATTCAATCCTGTCGTGGCACTGCCACCTTGCAGGCGCCCGATGGTTTCGTCAGCAAGCAACTGAAGGGTCGTTGCCTTATCGGCGGAAAGATTGACGAGCGAATTGTCGCCGATGGCATTACCACCGATGAGCTGGAGGATTCCATTCTGTAAATCAGTGGATCCAGAATAAACATTATTGCCCGAAAGAAGGAGTGTGCCCATGCCGCTTTTTGTGAGTGCTGAGTTCACGCGAAGTGCGGATCCAAGCTCGAAGGTGGAGGAACCGTCATGGGTAATGATTAGTTCAGGAACATTTGATGCCAGGGCCCCGGAGAAAATCGTACCATTGGTGATCGAGGGGGTTCCTCCGACATTGCTGGTGATCAAGACGCCCCCAGTGGTAATACCAAAAACACCGGTGGAACCAAGACTCAAGTCGGACCCACCAGAAGCGTCAAATCGCAGGCTATTGATGCTGGTATTGGAATAGGCACCGAAAATGCCGGTTGTTTCATCGGTGATGTGATCTCCAGCGACCCAGGTGGAAACGTCATTTTTCGGTGTGGATAGGAGTGCAACGATATTGTTGCCGTCCTTGGTGGCAAACCATGTGCCTGTTCCCTCTTCGACCGTAAGGTAGGCTGCGGCACCGACCAGACCAGCCGTGAGCCCGGTCGTCGTGGTGATACCATTGGTGGCGCTTTGGACGCCAGCAGGCAGGATGACGCGAAGCGTACCGTCCAGGGAGTTCACCGCACGGGTTATCGCTCCAAGATTCAGAGCGACTTCCTGACCAACGCCGGGATTTAGGACGATACGACCTGCTCCTCCGTTACCCAGAGTAAAGCTGGACACCGACTGGCTGGAGGCGGCGGCATTATTCCCATTGAGGGTCAGGGTGCCCCCGCGCATGTCGAGAGCAGCCACCGCGCTGAGCTTGTTGTTGTTCTGAGTGCTAAAATCGAGAATCAAATTCCCTGAATCCAACCGGGTCGCGGCCACCGTGCCGGTCAGACCGGAATTGTCACCTGAGAGAGTGACATCACCGAGGCCCTGCTTCAGCACGCTACCCACGCCAGCGAGGTTTGCCGAGATGGAACCCCGGAAGGCACGGAGACCAACAGAGTAATCCGTCGCCGTGCCAGTCAATGCCAGCGTTCCTGGACCCGCCAAGTCGCCCGTAAAATTTAGTGCGATTGCCCCCAGATCAAAGCGAGGTATGGAGAGGTTGAAACCATTCATGTTCATGGTTCCGGTTCCTGTTGTTGTGCCATCCCCAAGAAGAATACCTTCAACCAGATTGGCGTTGGCGACACCATTGACGTCGTTTGCGTTAAGATTGATTACAGCACCGCCGCGCGCGAAGAGGAAACTGCTGGTGCCAGCTGGACTGATGGCCGCCCAGACGCCAGTGGAATTTAGGTTAAGCGTGCCTGCTGTGACCACAATATCATCATTCACACTCATGACCATGTTTTGGAGCGTCAATGTGCCGCCATTCACCAGAAGATCATCCGAAGCATTCGCATCGTTGTCCTTGATGGTCCAAGTCCCGGAACTCACAATCATGTCCCCTGAACCCACTGGCTGGGTGATGCCGCCGGTAATGACGCCTTCTCCACTCCCACCGAGTGAGAGAGCGTTATTGGCCGCCTGAGTAATAGCACCGTTGTAGGTGATAACTGCTCCCGAAGAACCATTGGCGGAAAGAATGGCCGATCCCGTGGTGGTAATAGGGCGATTCGTGGACTGGCTGGCACTGCCGACGAAATTCAAATTGGATGCACCCATGGCAATGGCATTGCCCTGCCCGAGGCTGCTGGCGGCTCCAGCTGCGTTGGTGACGGTGTCGAACTCCAGAATGCCCTCTCCAAGGGTGAAATCCCCGCTGAATGTATTCAGGGTGAGGAGGCGGACGGTTCCGTTGGTTTGCCCCCATGCGCCAGCATCATCGTTGATGGCCAAACTGTAACCATTGCCTCCGTCGGAAATGACACTGGAGATGGTGAGAATCCGAGCCGCATTGTTGGATAAAGAGATGCTGCTATTGCCGCCCAGAGTCACGCCGCCTGTGAGATTCAATTTAGCCAAGGTATCGCTCAAGGCGATACGCAAGGTGGCTCCTATGCCGCCTGAACCGAGGGTCACCAAGCCATTCTGATTCACCGTGAAATCCGTGACCTGGCCGGTGGTTGTGTTATCAACGCTCAATTCACCCACGGAACCAGCAACAAGATCCAAGATCCCGGAGCGGTTGATGGTCTGGCCGTCCACGCCTTGAAAGATGAGACGTCCGAAGCTGTTGAAGGTCACGTTACCCGGCGTGACAGTTGGACTGGCGGCGGTCGCTATCGTGACTGTGCCGCGGTTGAAGAACAGATTGCCGTTCCAGTTACTGGCGGCATTGCTGATGGTCAGTGTGCCACCGATCTGGTTGCCAGCGGACGCCGTGTTATTGCTGTCGATAATTAGGTTTCCCGAGCCGGAGACAATACCAGAAAGGGTGATGCTGCGGGCTGCACCTGTGAGCGCAGTGTTGGAGTCCGCCATGTTGATGGTGGAGGCGGCACTCACATTGACTGAACCTCCGTAGGTGTGATTGGCACCGCCCCCGGAAAGGGCACCCCCTGAGAGGGTGATGTTGTGCGGCAAAGTCAAAGCGGTCCCGGCTGTGGCGTTGTTATAGTAAAAGCCGCCGCCGCTGATCACGATGCTCGGGACGTTGCTGTTGGCGCTGGTGCCGAGAGCACCGCTATTGGTGAATTCCAGATCTCCACCTGCCACAGTGACGATGGCAGTCTGGCCGCCATTAAAGGTGGGATCTGCGGCGGCGGAAAGAAGCACTTTTCCGGAACCGGACTTTGTCACATCAGCCTCGCCTTGGAGCGAACCGGAAATGGTAAGGGTGGTGGCAGCGTCTGCGATATTCCATGTCTGGTCTGCACCGACTTTCAAAGGTGCAGAGATGATGACACTGGCAGGGCCGCTGGCAGTAATGGTAATGCCATCAGCGGACAACTGCGGAGCAATTTCCAGGCGGTTGGTGGCCACAACACCTGGATTGATGGTGACGGAGGATGGCGTATCGGCCGGGGTCGTGGAAGCCTCGAAGGTGAGGGAATTGATTTTGAAGTTTTGCTCAAGTGTCGTGGTGATGGGGGCACCACCGACGATGTTGTCAGCAATAAAGATCACGTCCGTTCCCTGGCCCGGGGTCGAAATTGCAGCGAAAGTTCCTGCCTTTCCTCCGAGCAGCGTGGGTGGATTCTCGTCCACCGACCAGTTGGCCACGTCGTTCCAGCTATCCAATGTGCCGTTCGCATTCCACCAGGACTTTCCAGTGATAAGTGTCCCAGTGGTGATCTGCACGAGGTTGTCCGTGACATTCCAGGTGAAGCCGGAGAAGCCACCGGGAGTGGCTCCTTGGATGAAATTAAGCAACCCGAGGCCGCTCAGCCCGCCATCCACAACGTTAAGTAGGGTGTAGGTCTGGAGGGGGTTCAGACCGACATCGGTCATGTTAAACGTGATGGTGTTACCGAGGTTGAGTGTGCCACCTGTGAGGAGATTGAGAAGATCAGTGTTCGCGTTGTCCCCCGGGGTGGACAGGTCACCGATGTTCAGGTTGAGCGTGACTGTCCCCACGCCCGTGTTGCCCAGACTGAGGGAAGTGAGATTGGAAAGTTGGCTACCGACACCATCGAGCAAACTAAGGGTGGAACCGCCACCAACTTCCACGCTCGTGACAAGGTTTCCGTTGGGGAGACCGCCGGTGAGGGCGAGGGTGGACGTTTCAATGGCGCGCAAGCCTGTGGTGGCAGTGACGGGAGACGCAATGGTGAAGACGCCGCCACCCTCGCTGGCGGTGATGCCTTTGTGGGCGAGGGTCATGCCGGAGATGAATGTGGCGCTGGTATTGCCCAACTTGAAGAGAGAGAGAGCACCAGCACCTGTGTTCTGTATGGTGTAGCTGCCGATGCCTGAGCCGAAGTTCACCGTGGTGTCGTTTGCGCCAAAACGGAAGGCTGCAGCGCTTGAGGAGGTATTGTCAATAATCACCGCACCATCTGACGTCGCCGTCAGGGCATTGATGGTCTGGGTGGTGCCGTTGAGGTTCACCATGGCGGTGTCAGTAGTGGCAATTTCAGGGCTGATCGTTAATCCGCCATTGGCGTTGGTCGCTGATGGGATGGCGTTACTGGTGGTAAACTTCAGCGTGCCGCGGTCCAAATCGAGGTTGTTGCCTGCCTGATTCCAGTTGGATGTAGCTCCATTCGTGCCGAGGGTCAGCGTGCCATTTCCATTTTTGGTGATGTTGAGCCCAAAGGCTGTGCTTGTGGTGAAATCGCCATTAACGACGGTTTCACCCTGTCCATCGAGCGTCCATGCACGGGTGGCTGTGAGGGAATTGGCCAGAAGACCATTCAAAATAAGCGCCTCACCCGCGACAATGCTGTTGTAGGTGTTCAAGTTGCTGGCACCTGCGGCAAGGTTATTGGCACCATTGAAGGTTATGCTGTAATCGCCAATAAATCCGCTGGTGGCGTTGTTACCCATGTTGAGAGTATTGGTGAGAATCCGGTCCCCACCGTAGGCAAAAACGTTGCCGTTTGAAATGCTCAGAGCAGCGCCAATGGCCGTATCGTGACCGATGCCCAGGGCACCCGCGTTGACTGAGGTGGTTCCAGTGTAGTTGTTGGCGCTGTTGGTCAGTATCCAGGTAGCCCCACCATCCACACCGATACTCAGAACTCCTGCCACATTGTTAGACAACTGGCTGGTAATCATGTTTCCGTCCATATTGGTTCCACGCAGGGATAAAGTCTTATTACCGGTCTCTGTCGTGTCGTGAGCCACGTTTGTGAGGATGAGTGGTCCGGAACCATCGGCGTGGATTTGATTCCCTGCTGTGGTACCGCGAAGTCTGATTTTACGATCGCTGGTCTCTCCAGCGCCGACATACTGAAGGATGCCGCCAGTGGTGCTGGCATTGCCGAGAACGATGGCGTTGGTGTTGTCAAAAGCAACTCCGCTCACACCGACACTGGTAGGTGTGTTGAGGACATCTGCACTGTTCCCGAGCGACCGCAAAACCAGGGTGCCTGCCTGCACTTCCGTCGTTCCCGTGTAGATGTTAGCCCCGGTGAGACGCAGGATGCCACTGCCGTTTTTCAAAAGCCCCCCGCCTGCGCCGGAGAGGATGCCGGTGATGGTGGCGTAGTCAGCCCCAGTGTTGGCGTTGTCATTCACTGTCATGGTGCGGACGGCTGCACCGAGATCAATTGCGTTGCGGAACTCGACAGCAGCAAGGGAACTGGCAGAGTTGAAGATCAGCGATTGGGTGCCGCCTGAACCTACGAAGCCACCGCTCCCCCAATTCAAGGCTGTGGGGGTGGCGATGCCGCCCATTGCCACCACAAGCTGAGTCGTATGTGCTGCGAAGCCACCTCCGCCGGTGGTGCCAGTCCAGGAGATCGTTCCAGTGCCCGCAGCCGGGGTGACGACGAGATTGCGCTCAAAATTGCCACTCATCTGGAGGATGCCGTTGGTTGTGGTCGTTCCAAGGGCCAATGGACTGTTCGCTGGCAATGCCCCGTTGTTGTTGAGCGCCAGGATGCCGTTGGAGACCGTGGTGACACCCGTGTAGGTGTTGTTGGCGTTGCCGAGATTCCACTGGCCTGTGCCGGTCTTGGTAACACTGGTGATGTCCGCAACTGTGCCACTATCAGTGATCTGGGGATTGAAGGTGTTGTCCCCGGTGGAGGTGCCATCGAAGTTTAGCAACTGCGGCCCCACAACTCCATGGACAATGGCCCCGATATTGCTCCAGACGATGGCGTTGTTGTTACTCACGGTGCTGGACATGCGCGCCCCGGTGCCCGCGAGGGTGAAGAGACGGTCAGTGGTGGCTGAACGCGAGCCGAGTGTGATATTGTTGTCCCGGATGACCCCGGCATAAGACAGACCGCCAGTGGAACCGTTGAAGACAAGGTTGCTGGCGATATTCGTCGAAGCGCCAATGCCGCTGGGCAAGCCTCCGTCGGCAAGAGTATCCACCGTGACGAGTCCAGTGGAGCCGATGGTGGTAACACCAGTGTAGGTGCTCGCACCCAGCCAGTTCTGGTTGCCTGTACCGAGCTTTGTGAGGCTGATCGCACCGGATACGATGCCGCGTGAGTCTCCTGTGCCATTGCTGCCCCCAACGGTGAATGTGGCCGCAGTGGCACTGGTAACCTCGCCGTTGTTGTTAAAAGCGATGGTATTGGTGGCAGGAGTGACTCCATTGAGATCCAACAAGGCTCCCTGCCGCAGGGTCAGAGCGGCCGGGGCACCAAGAGTGCCGGAACCGGAAAGCTGGACCGTACCCTCATTGATTGTCACGGTCCCGGTCTGCGCGTTGACTCCAGAGAGGATGAGTGTTCCCGCTCCGCTTTTGGTGAGCCCGCCTGAGCCAGTGATGACAGATTGAATATCCAAACTATCTCCACCGAGGTTCGTACGCACCACAAGAGCCTGGGTTCCCAGCGCCAAAGCAGCCCCACCCGTGATGATGGCATTGCCGCCGGTGACCAGAATTCCGCCCGCACTCAATGTGACAGTCTGTGCCGCATTAAGTGTCAGCGTTTGGCTGCCCATAATTTTCAGTGTACTGATGGAGACGGTGTCCGTGGCAAAGCTGCCAGTGATTTCCATGTTGGCCGTTGCAGTAAGATCAGTCGATGAAGAGACGAAACCGGCATCCGTCCCATAAACCGGCGCACGCAGGACATTGGAGTCACGGTAGGCAAAGTCAGCCCCCTCCCAGTAGTTTGTCCGGCTGATCAGGCCGTTACCTCCTGTGATGGTAATTTTATTGTTCACAAAATCTGCACCCACGAAATTCACCGTGCCCGCCCCACCTGTGGATTGTGAGGCAAAAGTCAGTGAAGCGGTGCCGCCGATGCCAGGTGTGAGGCGAACCGTGTTGGCACCGCTGCTTGTAGTAAGGACATCCAATGTCTGAACATTATTGACCCCGTCCTGCCCAACGAACTCAAAGGTGCCTCCTGAGAATACGTTTGAGTTGCCAAAGGTGATGTCATTGGTGGCGGCCAGAATGGTGGAGACAGCAGCATTGGCTTGCAACTTGAGTGTGCCATTCACGATGTTCGTGGCTCCCGTGTAGGAGTTGGGTGCCGCCAGCACCCACGTGCCAGAGCCCACCTTCAAAATTCCACCTGTGCCCAAGGCGGGAATGCCCACGTTGATGATGTTGTCCGCCGTGCTGGAGCCGCCCAGATTCAGGGTGGCATTGCCAGCGATGGGCTTGGTGATCGCACCATTTAGTATCACGGGATTAGCGCCGGATTGGTTCGCATAGATGGAGTTTCCAGCCGTGGTACCGTTCAGGATGATGGGTCTGCTTGTTGTTAAACCTGCTGCAGAGGGAGTGGTCGAAGTTCCGAAGACGAGGCTGCCAGAAGTGGTGGTGGTGTTGCCCAGCGTGATCGAGGAAACATTGGAAGCAGCACCAATGGAACGGAAATCAGTCATGGTCAGGGCTCCCTGGACGTTCACCGGCCCGTTGAGTGAGGTAGCTGTTCCGATGATGGTCAGGTTGCCGCTCCCGGTCTTCGTGAGGGTTTTAATCCCGGCACCGCTGGTATTGATGCTGCCAGTGATGACCGTATTGCCATTACCGCCGACGGTAAGGAGACGATTGCTTCCATCGCTGTTGTTCCAGGCATTACCCACATAAGTCAGTGTACCACCCATGTTGTTGGTGCTGACGGAGTCACCATTCGAGCTCTCTTGTGTCCAGGCACCAAAGGTGAATCCGAAGCCATTGCGACTGTTAAAGGTGGCCGTTTCGGCAGTATCAACACGGAAGGTGCCGAGGGTAGTAAGTCCATTCACTGCCGATCCTCCGACGGCGGGGCCGGAGTAGAAGGTGGAACTGTCATTTAAATGCACATTTTTACCCGTCGCGAGGCTTCCGAAGTTCAGATCTCCGTCAAAGCGGAATTCAAGCACGCCGCCATTGATGTCGATGGCACTATTATTGTCTCCAGAGACCACGTTGGTACCGAAGATGCTGGTGCCACCAACCGTAAGCTGAGTCACACGGACGCTGCTCTGCTGTCCGGTGGATGCGCCAGAGATGCGCAAAGTGCCGGAAAAGCCGGAGGTGCTTAACGGATTCAGAAACAGTGTGCCAGCGCCTGATTTTTCGATGCTTCCCGTTCCAGACAGAACACCATTGAGATCAAAATGCCCGACTCCGGCGGAATTAATGCCCCCGAGAGTCAAGAAAGCGCTGCCTGAAGTTCCGTTGGTGACTGTTGTGCCTGAAAGGGCCAGTGTGCCATTCACGCTGTTGATGCGGCTGTTGCGGAAGGTGGCGGGAACCTGAGGGCTCACCCCTGCATTGATTGTCCCCGAAAGTGTATTGTTACCCAGACTCTGAATCGCCGCCCCGCGATCACCGATAGGACCACGCCCCTCCAAATCCACATCACGCGAAAAGGAGAAGCCGGAACTTGTGCCGTCCAACACGAGGGAGCCTCCAGTGAAGCCGACCTGGTTAACGTTGGAAGGCGTGGTGTTACCCGTGGTGATGACCACCGCAGAACCGTCCAACCCCAACGCTCCGCCGTTGCTGATGATCAACGTGCCGTTGTTGATCGCGGTCGTGCCTGTGTAGGTGTTGGCAGAATTACCCAGTCGGATCGAGCCACCGCCTGTTTTTACAAGTCCATCGGAACCGCCGATGATGCTATCGATGGTCGCCGACTCACCTAGGAGCGAGTGGAATCCCGCACTAACTCCGGCCAAAGTCAGAGAGGTGCCGCCTGTGAGCGTGTAGCCGGAGCGGAGGAAGGAAATTTTGTTCGCCGTGATGGCGCCACTGAGCGTCACGGTGTTCAATGTCGGAATGCTTGATGGCGCATAGGCCCCGGAGAAAATCGCCTGATCTGCGCTGGTGTTCGGCCAAGTGGTGAGTGAAGCAAGGTCCCACCAGTTTGAAGAGGTGGTATCCCATGTTCCCGTGCCGCCGAGACCCACCCCTGAGGCTGCATCATTGCCCACCGTTGATGCGTCTGTGTCCCAATAAAAATCAGCCCCTTGTAACGGCTGAGAGATCTGCCAGACAGCAGTGAGCACACAAAGAAATGAGCCAATGGGGCGGCGGCAATTGCGCAGAAAATTCATGGTTGAAGGGGGGGAGGACTTGGTTGGAATCCGATTGTAACTAAACCCCGATAACATCAAAAATTCGTCATGGAGTCGAACTTAATTCTGTGAAGAAAAATCTAATTCAGATAACGCTACAAAGATATAAAAAATAATCTCAGGCATTTTGCTGCGATTAAATAGCCCATTTTCTCAAAACCCAACTCAACTGATCTCCGAACAATATCCTCGTAATAAGCCATGTCGCCAAGCAACCGCCTGGACAAAACCAGGATTTCCTCCGCCGTGCGTCCATGGCCACACAGGTCTGGAAAGATGATCCTCTCCGCCGTGCCATTCCCGCCCACGCAGGGGATGCGACATAACAAAGCATCTCCAGCGACCTGCCCGGGGACGCTACTTTGATCGAGTTGAAACACCAGCTTATGCCGCGCCAGGGTGCGCAGATATTCCTGTGCTGGCATTTGTTTTGAAATCACCCGCACATTCGGTGCAGTTTCAGCGAAACGGCGGTGCCAGTCATGGCTATAATCGACCACCTTGTTCAGGACACGCTTCATGGGCGGTAGATCACTCGCCCGGCCGCTAATGACGGTGACTGGTTCGTTCATTTCAGCAGCGAGCGGGCTTACCATCGCCAAAGCCAGGGCGTGATTCCGGGAGGTGACGAAAAGCTGCCGGGTGCCGATGAAAACCCCGCTTTTCTCGGGACTGGATAGATCCCACTCCTCCACCGGATAGGGCGGTGGGAGAAACAGCACTGGCAGCTTCCTGTTTGCAGCCAAATAGAGAGGCTCAGTATCAAAGGTCGTCGCCAGGGCACCATCTGCCAGAGCGCAGATCCGCTTGAAGGCACTCCAGTTCTCGAACTTCTGAAAGTGCCCGCCGATCTGCTGGAGCCCGGTTTCCTTGATCGTGATCACCACCTTCTTGCCAACGTCCTTGAGCCGCTTCAGCAGAGCCTCGGCCCGCTCCATCTTGCTGCCGACGAGCAACAGCACATTATCCTCCTCCGGCATCACCGCATCACCACTCAGGTAAGTGCCTTTCGTGCAGGCTGCATAGGCATGAAAGTTCACTGGCAGATGCCCGGGGTCACCCAGCTTTCCCGCACCGTTGGGGAACGTCTGCTGCCCGTCCTTGCCACCGGGGGTCACCACGGCGAGGCGAAAGGAGGCATCAGGGTCAGGCATGGTGCAGTTGGAAAAAAGGGCTGGCCGCCGTGCTAACCGGATTCCCACGCCAGCGCAAGCCTTTCAAAGGTGCAGCATTCACACGATTTATCTCCACGAGGAAAAGATGGTTTTGACGAACCCAGGCGTTCTATGGGACCATCCGGCCCTGCTCGCATGAAAATCGCTGCCATCACTTCCCTCATTCTGTTCGCCTGCACGCTTCCCGCCTCTGCCCAGGAAGCCTCGAAACCTACCGCCGAGGCAGCCGCGAAAGAATGGGTGCTCTTTGATGGCAAATCCCTGGATGCCTGGGAGACCGTGGACATCGGCGGCAGTGGCCAGATCGAACTGGAAGGTGGGGTCATGATCATCAACCAGGGGGACAGCCTCAGCGGGGTGGTCTATAAAAAAGCCGCCGAACTGCCGCTCACCAACTACGAGATCAGCCTCGAAGCCAAGCGCCTCCAGGGCGTCGATTTCTTCTGCGGCCTGACCTTCCCCGTCGGCGACCTGAAAAAGTGCGGCACCCTCATCTGCGGCGGCTGGGGTGGCAGCGTCACCGGCATCAGCAGCATCGACGACGTGGACGCCAGCGAGAACGCCACCGGCACTTATCAAAAGTACGAGGACGACAAATGGTACAAGATCCGCCTGCGCGTCACGCCAGCGAACCTCTCCGTGTGGATCGACGACAAACAGATTGTGGATCAGGACATCAAAGACCGCAAAGTCAGCCTTCGCCCCGGCCCCATCGAAACTTACGCCCCGCTCGCCATCTCCACCTTCAACACCACGGCGGCGATCCAGAATGTGCGGATGAAAGCGGTGAAGTGAAGTCTGCAAGCCCGGCCTGGGTGGATTTCAGGCTTCTGCAATGGCAATCTTTGCAAATTGTTGTCTCGACAAGTCCGGGAGAACGTAGAACCTCGCCCCTCCCTGGCGCAGCCCCCCGCTACGCCACTCCAACCTCTCTCTAATGTCTGATTCCATTCTTTGGTTTGTCGGTGCCCTCGTGGGCAATGTGATTTTCGCCTCCTTCTTCGAGTGGTCCATCCACCGTTATGTGATGCACCGGCCCGTGGGCAGCTTCCGCTACGCCTTCCAGGCCCACGCCGTGGTTCATCATCAGGTCTTCAAAGCAGACCACACCTACCACCTCGTCGATCCGAAGGACCAGGAAACCATCCCCATGGCCTGGTGGAACGGCCCTGTGCTCATCCTAATGGGAGCCAGCCCTACCCTCATTCTCTCCGCCATCACCGGCCACTGGATCATGCTCGCCGGAGCTGCCACGACCTTTGTCCTCTACTACATCGCCTATGAGTACATCCACTGGTGCATGCATCTGCCAAAGGCGCGGCGTGTGGAGAAGCCCTGGCTCTTTCGCCGCCTCAACGGTCACCACCTTCTGCATCACCGCTACATGCACAAAAACTTCAACGTGGTCTTCCCCTTGGCTGACTTCTGCTTGGGTACGCTCATGGTGAGATCAAAGATCCAGTTTGCACAGGCCACCGGGCCCTCCGTGCCGAATGTGCAGCCCAGACATCCCTGAGCCTCAGGCTTTCGGCACATGTGGCACGAGCACGTCAGGTGACTGATTGCGCTGCTTGCTGCGGCGGGTGGCTTCTTTGGCAAAGGTTTCCTGGGAGCGTTTCGCCTTTTTGGCGGTGATCGCAGGCAGGTGCCAGGTCCCATCGCTGCGCAGCACACGGCCGCGTGCGGTGTCCGTGAAGTGAGTCTCCAGGATGTGAATGAGGCGTTTGCGCGCCTCTTTGTCCTCGATGGGAACCAGCAGCTCGACGCGCTTCGACAGATTGCGGTTCATGAAGTCCGCGCTGGAGATGAAGACCACATGGCGTCCGCCCTGCCGGAAAATGTAGATGCGCGCGTGCTCCAAGTTACGGTCGATGATGCTCACGACGCTGATGTTCTCGCTCAGCCCCTTCACGCCGGGGCGCAGACAGCAGATACCGCGCACGTTCAGGCGGATCTTCACCCCGACCTGCGAGGCATCGTAGAGCGCCTCGATCATCTCGCGATCTTCCAGCGAGTTCATCTTCAGCATGATCTCGGCGCTTTCACCTTGGCGGGCGCGCTCGGTCTCGCTGCGGATCATGGTGATCAATCGCTCGCGCAGTCCAAAGGGTGCCATGCTGAGCTTCTGGAAATGCACAAAGCGGGAGCGCCCGGTCACGGTGTTGAAAAACGCACTCGCATCGCTGCCGTAATCGGCGCGGCAGGTGAGGTAGCTGATGTCGGTGTAGAGCTTGGAGGTGGCCTCGTTGTAGTTGCCCGTGCCGAAGTGCATGTAGCGCACCAGATGCCCGGACTCGCGGCGCATGATCAGGCAGACCTTCGCGTGCGTCTTCAATCCACGAACGCCATAGATGATCTGCGCTCCGGCATTCAGGAGATCATTCGCCCGGTCCAGATTGCGCGCTTCATCGAAGCGGGCCTTCAGCTCCACGAGCACCGTCACCTGCTTCCCGGCCTCAGCGGCCTTGATCAAAGCAGCGACGACTCGGCTGTTCCGTGCTGTGCGGTAGAGGATCTGCTTGATGGCGATGACGTTCGGGTCAGCCGCTGCTTCTTCGATCAGCTTCACCACCGGCTCAAAGCTCTCATAAGGGTGATGCAGGATCAGATCACCACGCTTGATCACCTCAAACATGCTCTCCCCAGGCTCGATCTGCGGCGGTGTCTGACTCTGCCAGGCATCCACTTTGAGGTCATCAAATCCAGGCAGCCCCGCGATGCCAAAGTAGGCGCTGAGATCCAGCTCGCCGGGGATGGTGAAGGTCTGTGCCTTACTCGCCTCACACATCAGGCGGATGGCGGTGACGAGTTCACGTTTCGCACCTTCTTCAATCTCGATTCGGATGGCAGCGCTTTGCAGGCGCTTGTCTAAAATGCCTTCCATCTCGCTCACGAGGTCGCTCACATTCTCGTCATCAGCGGCGATGTCGGAGTTTCGGCTCACGCGGAAGCGCGCGGTGGCGGTGACATTCTCCGAGGGGAAATAGCGTTGCAAAAACAAGCCCAGCACGTCCTCCAGATTCACATACGCGTGCTGCGCGCCCTCGGCATCTGGCACGATCACATGACGCGGCAGGCTGCCCGGCACGCTGACGAGCACCAGCCGCTGCGAGCTGCCGCCTTCCTCGCCTTCTGCTGCGACGGAGCAGAGCACGTTGATGTGCAGCGCCGGGATGGAAGGCAGCACGCCCTCCTCGATGGCGATGGGTGAGAGCACCGGGAAGATGTGCTCCATGAAGTGCTCCTCCAGATTCGTGCGCTGCGAGGGATTCAGCTCCGCCGTCGTCAGCCGCCGGATGCCCTTCTCCGCCAGCATGGGCACCAGATTCTGCTTCAGCAGCTCATGCTGCCGCGCGATGAAGGCCACCGTGCGCTCATGAATCTGATCCCACTGCTGGCTAGGCGTGAGACCGCTGCAATCCTTCGCCCGTCGTCCCTGCTCGCGCAGAAACTGCAGCGCGCCGACGCGCACCATGAAAAATTCATCCATGTTCGAGGCCGAGATGGCCAGGAACTTCACCCGCTCCAGCACGGGCAGGTCATCGCGGGCGGCCTCGTCGAGCACGCGCTCGTTGAAGGCCAGCCAGCTCAGCTCACGATTGAGGAAATGTTGGTCGGAAAAGGGCATGGGAAAGTGGGGAATCAGGGTTGGGCCAGCACGACATCGTAACCGTAGATCTCGCGGAAGATGTCGCACTTCGAGTTGATGGCGATCTGCTCGATCGTGGTGTCTTCGATGCCGGGCGTGATGACGGTCAGCCGGCTGCCTTCGGCTCGCAGGACGATGCTTTTGATCCGCTGCGCATGGCTGCGGTCCAGCGCATCGGCGATCCGCAGCAGCGCGGCGAGCTTGAAGACGATCATGCGCTCCTCCCGCGTCAGGTCGGAGAAGTGCGGATGGTTAGGCTCGGGATTGTACCGGCGGTGGTAGCGCGCCAGCAGCGCCACCAGCTCGCGCTCGCTCGTGCTCAGGCCAAAGATCTCCGTCTGCATCAGGATGTACAGACTGTGCTTGTGATGCTCCCTCGGGCTCACAAACATCCCCACCTCGTGCAGCACGGCGGCCACCCGCAGCACCAGTTCATACCGCGGCTCCAGGCCGTGCAGATGGCTGAGTTCGCGGAAGAGCTGCTGCGCGAAGTTCGCCACCTGGTCCGCGTGTTTGCGGTCCGTCTTGTAGCGCACGCCGATCTCCTTCGCGGCCTGCATCACCTCTTCCTGGAAGGTCGCGGTGCGCGGGCTGGCGATCACGAGGTCCTGCATCAGCTCGCGCTGGAAGTCGCCCTCGGGAACCCAGATCACTTCATCACCGAAACGACGCGCCAGCGCGAGGTTTGTCTGGAGCGCCGGCACGATGCCCTCCCCGCCGGTGTAATGCACCGCGAGCCGCCGCACGAGCTGGTCGGGGCTGAGTTCGGCGATCTTTTCCGTGAAACGCTCCAGGTCGATTTCAGACACACGGCACGCGCCCTGCTTCGGCTTCGTCAGCAGCGGCGCGATGCTTTGCAGCTCCGCGCCAATGGCCACATGATGGTCAAACTTATAGCCCGAGTAATCCTGCGCCAGGTGATCCACCACTCCGCGGATTTGCTCTTCCAAATGCATCAGGTGCTGTGGCGACTCCACATCTGACCCCGCCACCGCTTCACGCGCCCGGAAGATGCCGAGACGATAGTTGCTGTAGGCGGCGAGGTGCCCCTGCTTGAAATACAAGGCCCGCGTGTTCCCCGGTCCGATGTGCGAGACGAAGGTGTTTCCCTTCGCCAGCAGCGGGTTCTTCTCCAGGAGGCGGCGGGCGATCTGATAAACGAGGCGCGTCATGTCGCCGTCATCAATAAGACGCGCATTCAGACCCGTGGTCACCTGGAGCCGGTTCAGAAAGATCTCGTGGTTCGTCGCCTCCGACAGAATGTTCGTGTTGTAGAGGCGGATGGACTCGGGCGGGATGCTGTACTCCCTCGTCGTCTGCAAAAAGTCCTTCAGGATCGCCGCCGCCTGCTCGATGGTGCTCCGCGTCACCGTGCCACTTCGGAAAATATCGCGCGCCAGCGGCAGCGGCCTATCCAGATGTTCCACTTCTTTAAAGGCCGCGCCTGAGACACGGCTGCCGATCACCATGGAGAGCGATGCAGCGCCGACGAAGATCACAGCTTGTTCGGAGGACGGTTGGGCGGAGGGGTCGGACATGGTTGGAGAGGCTGAACGAAGCACTGAAGACGCTTTACTTGCCGTTGGTTTCCCGCAGCCAGGCCACACTTCCCACCGCCACCGCCGTGCCGCCGAGTTTCGCCACGCTGTATTTGATGTTCTTCGCCAGGCCAGGCACGGCAAAGCGGCTCACCTCCGCCTTCAGCAAGCTCACATAGAGCTGCGGCATCTCCTCCACCAGCCCGCCGCCGAGCGTGATGTGGTCGGGCGCCAGCAGATTCACCACCGCCGCCACGCCCATGCCCAGATAACGAATCGAACTGCGGAACATGACCAGCGCCGCCTCATCCCCGGCGCGGTAGGCGTTCGCCAGCGCCTTGCTGCGGATCTCCCGCAGATTGCCCTGCGTCTTTTTATCCAGCTCGGGGAGCTGTCCGCGGTAGCAGGCCACCCCGGCCTGGGAGGCCAGCGCCAGTCGGCTCGTCAGGTCTTCCAGCAGCACGGTGCCATCATGCGGACTACCCAAATGTGTGCCCGGCATGTAGATCATGCCCAGCTCCATGGCCGAGACACCACGCCCCATCACGATCCTGCCATCATAGACAAAGCCCGCGCCCACTCCCGTGCCGGGGAAAACCCCGAGCAGCGAGCGCGCGCCCACTCCTGCGCCGAGTTTGTATTCGCCGAAGGTGCCTGCATCCACATCGTTCAGCACGGTCACCGGCTTTTTGAAGACCCCGCGCAGCATGTCGCTGAGGTGTACATTGTTCCAGCCGAGGTTAGGCGCGTTGATCAGGATGCCTTTCTCGGGATTCACCAGTCCGGGGCAGCCGATGCCGATGCCTTGCAGCCCTTTCGGGTCCACCTTTGCCGCTGCGATGGCCTCGTGGATGGCAGTGAGGATCTTCTTCCTCCCTTTCGCCTGCCCGTCGGAGCCGTTCGTGGACTTCCGCGCGCTGCCGAGCACCTGGTAATTCTTGTCCAGCACGCAGGCCAGCATCTTCGTTCCACCGAGATCAAAGCCGATCCAGAACGGCACCTCCTTCAGCTTCACGGGTTTGCTGGCTTTCACCACCGGAGCGGCGGGTTTGCTGGGAGTGATTTTCTTTTTGGCCATAGGCTTAACAGAGCACGGCCCGCCCCGTCCGGGCAAGTGACATCCCGCCCTCTTGATTCTAAACTCCGCTCTTCCCAAGCCCCCCTTTCCATCCTACAAACCCGCCGTGACCGACTCCCCCATCGCCCGCGAGGACCTCTTCGACGCCGCCTTTCTCGACCGGCTTCGCTCGCTGGCCGTCCGGTTGAGAAAGCGCCGCGCCCTCAGCCGTCGCGGTGCCCAGTCCACCCCCGCCACCGGCTTCACCCGCGAATTCAAGGACTACCGCCACTACACCCCCCGCGAAGACTACCGCGCCATCGACTGGCGGCTCTATGCGCGGCTCGATAAACTCTTCGTCCGCCTCTACGAGGAAACGCAGGAGCTCAATCTCCACCTCCTCATCGACACCAGCGGCTCCATGGCCGAGCCGTATGGGGAAAAGCGCAAGCAAGCCCTCCGCTTCGCCGTCGCCCTCGCCTACCTCGGCCTCGCCGGGCAGCAGCGCGTCAGCCTTTATTCCCTCGGCGAGACCTGCCGCCAGGAGCTGCCCCCCCTGCGCGGCCAGGGCAACATCGAAAAGATCATCCAGTGCGCCTCGAAGCTGAAGTTCGGCGGCTTCACCGACCTCCAGCGCAGCTTCACTGACTTCCACCCCACCCGGCAGCGCTACGGCGTCATCTTTGTCATCTCCGACTTCTTCGGGCGCGATGTCACCACCGCTGCCGAGTCCATCAAACGCGCCGCCACCTGGCCCGGCGAGTGCCATTTCCTCCAGATCCTCCACCCCGAGGAGCGTGTCCCCACCCTCGAAGGCGAAGTCGAGCTCGATGAAGTCGAGACCGGCGAACGCCGCCGCTTCTGGCTCACCCGCCGCGACGTCCAGCGCTACACCGATACCTTCGACGCCTTCTGCGAGGAACTCTCCCGCGAATGCGCCTCCCACCGCATCGACTACATGCAATGCGGAGCCGACGAACCCTTCGAGCAGCGCTTCCTCGACCTGCTCAACCGCGGCTCCGCGCTCTCCAGCGCTTAGATTCAAGCTCTCCAGAAGAGCGGTGACGGCCTATTTCAGGCCAGGACACTAGATTTCATGCTCAAGACACCGCCAACAAAAATGAGGGCCGTCGAGCGAAGCCGCAGTGTCCTTGCATCTCCAGACGTTGCGTGCCTACCTTGTTGGCTTTGAGCCAAAGAATCCTTGCTAGCTTCCTTCACTCCACCCGTTCTTTCACCTCCCATGATCAGCCGCCGTCATTTTCTTTCCACCAGCCTCGGAGCGCTCAGTGTCTCCACACTGCCCGCCATTGAGCCCATCAATCGTTCTGGCAAAAGCCGCATGCAGCTCGGTGTGGCGGCTTACAGCTTCCGTGAATACTTCCAGTGGATGCGCGGCAAGGAGAACAAGCCGAAGGAAGGCCACAAACCCTGGAGCATCTTGGATTTCATCGACTGGTGTGCGGACAACAACGTCCCTGGTGCTGAGGTGACGAGCTACTTCTTCCCGCCGGATGTGGATGAGAAGTTCCTGCTGGAAGTGAAGCGCCGCGCCTACCTGCGTGGCGTGCAGCTCGCGGGCACGGCGGTGGGCAATAATTTCGCCCTGGCAAAGGGTGAAAAGCTCAGCGCTGAGATCGCCGATGTGAAGCGCTGGATCGACTACTCCGCGATCATGAATGCTCCTCACATCCGAGTCTTTGCAGGCCCACAGCCGAAGGATCTCAGCGAGGAGCAAGCCGTGGCGAATTGCCAGGAGGCCTATCAGGAGTGCCTCGACTATGCTGCGACGAAGGGTGTCTTCCTCGGCCTGGAAAACCATGGCGGCATCGTCGCCGAGCCGGACAACCTCATCAAGATGGTCAAAGCCGCGAACAGCCCCTGGGCCGGCATCAACTGGGACAGTGGCAATTTCCACACCGAAGACCCTTATGGTGATCTCGCCAAGATCGCGCCGTATGCTATCAATGTGCAGCTTAAGATGGAGATGAGCCCCAAGGGCACGAAGAAAGGCGAAGGCCAGCCCGCTGATGTGCCGCGTCTTTTGAAGATCCTGCGTGAAGCCAACTACCAAGGCTGGTTCACGCTGGAGTATGAGGTGGCGAAAGATCCGTTCGTCGAAGTGCCGAAGATTTTGGAGATGCTGCGACCTCTGCTTGGCTAATCGTTCTCACTCACCCTTTTATACTTCCCCATGTCCCAATCGTCCAAATTCACCACTACCACCTGGCTGATCATCGTCATCGCCAGCATCGGATTTCTATTCGACACTTATGAGCTGCTGATGACGCCGCTCGTCGCGGCTCCAGCGATTGCGGAGCTTCTGAAAGTGCCGCTGAACAATCCGATGGTCACGGACTGGGTGGGCAAGCTGCTGTGGATCGCGGCGCTTTGTGGCGGCGTGTTTGGGCTACTCGGCGGCTGGTTGGTGGACCGCTTCGGGCGGAAGAAGATCATGGCGGCGAGTATCTTCCTGTATTCGCTTTCGCCTTTCTGCGCGGCTTTCGCGACCTCGCTGCCGATGTTCGTCTTCTTCCGTAGCACGACTTTCATCGGCGTCTGTGTGGAGTTCGTGGCGGCGATCACTTGGCTGGCGGAAGTGTTTCCGAACAAGAAGGACAAAGAGAAGTGGCTAGGCATCACGCAGGCCTTTGCTTCACTCGGCGGTCTCTTGGTCACGGGAGTCAGTGTTTGGATCAGCAAACATGGTGCTGATCTACCACACTTTGGTCTGCCTATTGGCCTGGGGGCCACTGATCCAGGTGCATGGCGCTACACGCTGATGACGGGCATCCTACCTGCGATCCCGATTGCGCTGCTACTGCCGTTTGTGCCGGAGAGCAAAGTTTGGCTGGAACGTCGTGCGGCTGGATCGCTGAAACGCCCGAGCTTTGGTGCGCTCTTCTCGCCTGAGCTTCGTCGGGTGACCTTGGTGACCGCCGCGCTGTCGGCTTGTGCTTATGGCATCGCGTTTGGTGCTCTTCAGGTAACGGTGGCGCGTGTGGCACCAGGCTTGCCCGAACTGAAGGAGGAGTCGAAGGCGCTGGCTCCGTTGCGGAAAGAAGCGGAAGGGCTCAATCTCGAACTCAACAAGCTCGCTGCCACGGACCCGGCTCGCAAAGAAATGATCGGCAAGATCAAGGCGAACTTCGGCCAGCAAAAGCCACTGAACGACAAGGTGAAAGCGATGAGTGACAAGGTACAGCTTCATCAGGAACTGGGCGGCCTCATCGGGCGCATCCTGCTCGCGGTGCTGCTAATCTGGGGCATTAGCCGCGTGGCGCTGCTGAAGATCTTCCAGATCCCGGCGCTGGTTTTGCTGCCACTAACTTACTTCAAGCTCTTCGAGCAGGGTGGTCAGGCTTTCCTTTGGGCCTATGGCGTGTGCGGTTTGCTCACCGTGGCTCAGTTCAGCTACTTCGGTGAATACCTGCCCAAGGTCTTCCCGATGCATCTGCGCGGCACAGGCGGCAGCTTTGCCACGAATGTCGGCGGTCGCATGATCGGCACGAGCATGGCCTTCCTGACGACGAGCTTCGTGGCTCCGATGATCGCTGGCAAAGGGCCGATGCTTCCGATGCACGTCGCCATGGCGGCGGGTTACGTCGGCACCGGCATCGCGGTGATTAGTTTCATCGTCGGCTTCCTGCTGCCCGAGCCGAAGAGCGAGGAGTGATCTTCGAAATGAAGTTCCCAACGCTGGCTGGATATTTCCGGTCAGCGTTTTTTCATGCTCACATCAACCGAGCTTCGTCCCGACCCCCAACGCATGACCTCGCAAGAAGTCCGCGGCAGTGAGTCGCTTGCCGCTTTCGGCCTGAACTTCTTCGAGCTTCAGCAAACCGCTGCCGCAACTGACGATGAGGCCGACTTTGGGATCAGCGGAGATGATGGTGCCAGCGGTGGGGCAGGCATCGCCTTCGATGATGGTGGCGCGGTGGACTTTGAGTGGTTTGCCATCAGGCAGGACGCAGCTTGTGCCGGGCCAGGGATTGTAGGCGCGGATGAGGCGTTCGAGTTCGGTGGCGCTGCGGGTCCAGTCGAGGCGACCGTCTTCGCGCTTTAGCTTGCCGCAGTGAGTCGAGAGCGCGTTGTCCTGCGGTGTGCGCGGCGGGCTGCCTGCGGCGATGAGATCGAGCGCTTTTTCGAGGCTCGTGGGCGCGGCGAAGGCGAGCTTGTCATGCAGCACACCGCCAGTGTCCGTGGGCAGGATGGGCATGGCATCCATGAGTAGGATGTCACCGGTATCGAGGCCCTCATCCATGAACATGATGGTCACACCAGTCTCGGAGTCGTCTTCTCGAATGGCCGCCTGGATGGGCGAGGCTCCGCGATGTTTTGGCAGGAGCGAGGCGTGAATGTTCAGGCAGGCCAGATGCGGCACCTCGAGCACGCTTTTGGGCAAAATCTGCCCATAGGCCACGACGACGGCGACATCGGCCTCGAAGGCTTTCAGTTCATCGACGATGTGTCGGATCCTCGGCGGCTGGAGGACGGTGAGACCTGCAGCCAATGCACGCACTTTGACCTCGGGCGGCGTGAGCACGAGCCTGCGGCCAGCGGGCTTGTCCGGCTGCGTGATGACGCCGACGACTTCGTGCTTGGGTGTGGACAGCAGCCACTCCAGCGAGGGCAGGCCGATGTCTCCTGTGCCGATGAAAAGGATGCGCATGAACTAGATCTTCATCTTCTCGATGTCGCGCCAAGCCTCCAGAGTCATGACGCCAGCGATGATGTCGTAGAGTACCTTGGCCGGAGGCTGGCTGGCATCGATGGGGCCGATTCGCTGCTGGCCTCGCGTGATGTACCACT
>CAYMHJ010000022.1:0-36020 GCA_964390165.1 uncultured Prosthecobacter sp.
AGAAAATAGCGCCAAACGCCTGCATAAGAGACTGCCACCAGGATAATGCTCCACACCACCACCATCAGCGCCAGCTCCATCCAGATGCGACGCCGCACTTTCTTGCTGCGTATCGGTGAGCCATTGCGCAGGAAGGAACGCAGAAACAAAAACGGCGTGAAAAAGAGGCCCATGGTCAGCTCCAGTACCGCTGCGAGCACTCGCGCCCAGCGCGGAGTGCTGGTGAACACAAACGGCCACAGCTCCTCATCGCGCTCTGTGGCAAAGTAAGCATGATGTGACTGATGCGCCGCCCGATAGAGGCTGAAGCTCATGAAGCTGAAAATTCCCAGCAGCACGCCATCAAACTCATTGAAGCGCCTGTTCTTCCTCAGCAGACCATGCGTCGCCTCATGCAGTCCCACAGCGGCCCCATGCATCAAATGACTCGCCAGCAACACCAGCGGCACCACCACCCAAAGCGATGCTTCACGATACAGGGCTACGCCGAGTGCGATCTCGGTGAAGAGCACGAGGAAGACCAGGATCTGGAATGCTGAGCGACTTAGCCAATGCGGTGCATGTGTGTTCATCTTGGTTCAGATAAAGGTGCGGCTGTCTGGCGAGGTGCAGACGGCGGTGAGGACGGTGAGAAAGAGGCGATGCAGCTCCTCGATCTCAGATTGAGAAAAGCGGCTCCACCGGAACAACCAGACAACTTCCAGGCCATCACCCTCCTCCGTGATTTCACAGGCGAGATCGAAGCGCGGCGTGCCTGTGGAGCGGATCTTGAGCTGGACCGAAAATCCAGCCACAGCGAGATCGGGCACGGGCTGGTTTTGCAGCGCAAACCGCACTTCATAGATGGGATTTCTGCTCGGCAGTCGCGGCGGATCGAGTGCGCTCACGAGTTCAGCAAATGGCATGGCATTGGCGAGGCAATCCATCGTCGATTGATGCACGGCGCGGAGGCTGTCGGAGAAAGTGCGGCTTTCATCCACCTGTCCGCGGAGAGGCACGATGCTGGAGAAGTAGCCTATCGTCTCGCGCACCTCCTGCCGTGCGCGATTCGCCACTGGTGTGCCTACCACGATGTCCGTCACGCCTGTCCAGCGCGAGAGCGTGATCTGAAACGCCGCGAGCAAGGTGCTGAATAGCGTGGCGCTGGTTCGCCGGGCCAATTCACGCACGGCGAGACCCAACTCGGCAGACACACCGGCAATGCGCCGCTGCAATTGATCCGACTCATCCAGCGCATCCGCTCGATCATCCCAAAGCCACGTGGAATCAGCGAGACACGCTTTCCAAAACGTCGCTCGTTGCTCCAGCAGCGCAGGCTGCCACAACGCACGCTCAGCAGCCCCCCAGACCATGTAGGATTGCGGCACAGGCGGCAGTCCGCCGCTCGCGCCTAACAGCACCTGTGCATAAGCCGCATACAAATCCTGCACCAGCACGCCCAGCGACCAGCCATCCGCAATCGCATGATGAATCGCCACGACGAGCACATGATCCGTCGGCGAGCGCCGCAGCACCTCCACACGATACAGCGGTCCCTGCACCAGATCGAAGGGCGCGTCGAAAGTTTCCTGTGCCACCGCGTCCACAGCCTCCGATCTCGCAGATGACGATGTCAGATCACGAAACTGCATCACCGGTTCGCTTTGCGTCTGGATCATCTGCACCGCCTGGCCTTTGCTCGGCAGGAACGACAGACGCAGCACCTCATGCCGGTTCACCACGCGCTGCATCGCCGCCGTGCAGTCCTGCGCGGTGATCGCGCCCTTGATCTCGATGAGACAGCAGATCGTGTTCGTCTTGTCCGAGACCGGCACGGGCGATGTCTCCCACAGCTCGCGCTGCGGAAAGGCCAGCGGATGCAGCGACGCCTTGCCACTGTCCAACCAGCGCTTCAGCCTCGTGCGCTTGTCCTCGGTAACAATCTCGCTCACGCGCGCACCTCCAGCAGGGCAGCCTCCTCGGCATGAATGGGGCGGTTCACGGTGGTGTCCGCGCCAAGCAACTGATCCAGGTCGTCATCGGAAATCGCATCCAGATCGACATCTTCCGCCGCTGCTGGTTCGACAACGATCACGGCGGGCGCTGGCGTGGTGCCTTTGGCTGCGCCCATGTGTTCGGCGATCAAGGTCGCGATCTGGCCGATGGTGCGGGCGCGCATCAGACTGGCTGGGGGCAAGGCGACGCCGATGGAGCTTTCGATAGAGTTTTCGATCTCGACGGCCATCAGCGAATCAAGGCCGAGGTCGGTGAGAGGTTGATCAAGGCGAAGGCCTTCGGGTTTCACGCGCAGGACGGAGCCCACGACATCGCGCACGGCCTGGCCGATGACGTCAGTGCGATCTGCGGGTGAGGCGGACTCGATCTTGAGTCGCCAGTCGCTTTTGGCACCGCTGGTTTCCGGTGCATCGACACCAGCGGCGTAGATGCGCTCCAGTAGCGGACTTTCCTGGCCGCCACGGTAGGATTGACGCCACTTCGACCAGTCCACACGCATCGCTAATGCTTGCGTGGCTCCGGCATTCAGGAAGGACTCCACCAACGTGACAACTTCGACGGGTGATAGCGGCGTGGTGCCGTGAAGGGCCAGATATTCGGCCACGCGTTCGTTGCGGGCCACATAGCCTTCGCCGCCTAGTGCGCCCCAGTTGATCGCGAGCGCAGGCAGGCCGATGGCTTGACGATGATGCGCGAGGGCATCAAGGAAGGCGTTCGCGGCGGCGTAGTTGGCCTGCGCGGAGTTGCCAAAGACACTCGCAAGGGAGGAGAACATCACAAAGCAATCCAAGTCCATGCCCAGCGTGCCTTCATGCAGCAGCCAGGCGCCAAGTGCCTTTGGCGCGATCACCTTGACCATGCGTTCACGAGTGAGCGCTGCCATGGGCGCGTCGTCAATGGCCATGGCGAGATGGAACACACCTCGCAAAGGATGCCCGATTAATTGGATGTCTCCAAGCAGGCGCTTCACGCCAGCCTTTGATCCCGCATCGGCCTTCACCACCTGCACATCGACGCCGCGAGCACGCAGTTTGATCAGGAAGGCTTCCGCCGCAGGTGTGGCTGCGCCGCTGCGACTGGTGAGCACGAGATGTTTCGCACCGCAGTCAGCGAGCCATTCGGCCATCACTTTGCCAAAGCCGCCAAAAGCGCCGGTGATCAGGTAGGTGCCATCTTGCTTCACTTCAAAAGCAGGAGCGAGCGGTTCGCCACGTCGGGCGACGAAAGGCTCGGGGAAAGACACGATGACTTTGCCCGTGTGTTTGCCCTGCGCCATCAGGCGGAAGGCGGCGTCGATGCGACAGGCTGGGAAGGAACGGAACGCCAGCGGTTGTAGGGCTTTTTGCTCAACCAACTCGGCGATGGTTTCCAAGATCTGGCGCGTGCGTTTTTCATCGCCGCTGAAAATCGCGTCCATCGCGACGACATGGAAAGAAGCGTTCTTCCGCAAGGGCCAGAGCGGGATGCGGCTGTTTTGATAGATGTCGCGTTTGCCGATCTCGATGAAGCGCCCGAACTGCGCGAGGCAGGACAGGCCCATCGGGATGGCTTCGGCGGCGAGCGCGTTCAGCACCACATCCACGCCTTTGCCATCGGTGAGTTCCATCACGGCTTCCGCAAAGTCCGCACGACGCGAATCAATGACGTGTTTCACGCCGAGGACGGCGAGCAGCGAGCGTTTGGCCGCGCTTCCAGCACTGGCGATGACTTCCGCACCAAGATGATGCGCGATTTGAATCGCCGCCATGCCCACGCCGCCTGCGCCCGCATGAACGAGCACACGCTCGCCCGGTTGCAATTGCGCCACGGTTTTTAATGCATGCCAGGAGGTCATGAAGACCACAGGCAGCGTCGCCGCTTCTTCAAACGACAGGCCATCGGGGATGATGCGCACATCACCAGCACGCGCCATTGAGTCGGTGGCGAGGCCGAACACAGCGAGGCCAAAGACACGGTCACCGGCCTTCACATGCGTGACACCAGCGCCGACGGTTTTCACCACACCGGCTACTTCATCACCAAAGATGCGCGCATCGGCTGTCTCGGCGGGATAGAGCGCCAGCGCCTTGAGCACGTCGCGAAAATTCATGCCAGCTGCCTTCACATCGATCACCACCTCACCTGCGCCACACGGCGGCAGTGCGAAGGGAACGAGACGCAGGGCATCAAGCAAGCCGCGCTCGCGGGACTCAAGCCGCAGCGGCACCTCGCAATCCAACACCTGCTCCCTCGGCTCCAAACCGCGAGTGATGCGCCTTACATAACGTGCTTCGCCACGGAAGGCGATTTCGCGTTCGGCGTCTTCTTGAAGCAGTTCGTTCCAAACCAGCGCGTTGTCGGTGACTGAAGCCTCAGACGGCAGATCAATGCCCCGGCAGGTGAAGTTGTTGTGCTCATTGGCGATCACTCGCATCAGGCCGATGGAGGGAGCTTGCGCGAGGGCGATGGAATGATCACGTCCGACAGCTTGTGCGCCGCGCGTGATCACATCCAAGTGCAGTTTGGCGGCTGGATGAATGATTTCGAGTGCCTGAGTCAGATGGAACAAGCCATCGGTGCCGAGCATGTCTGCGCCGGGATCGGTTTCATCGAGACTCCAGAAGAAGACTAAGCGCTCAGGGGCTTCATCGGCGCAGGATTGCAGTAGTTGTTTCCAATCTTCGGGGGCTTCGGCTCGCAGTGTGAATGCGTCGGCTCCTTCGGATTTAAAGGCCGTGCCACGATGCGCGACGCGGCAGCGCACACCACTGAAGCGGAGCTGCGTGGCGAGATTTTCGCCAAGACCGGACGAATCAGCAAAGACGAGCCAGGACTTCTCGGCAGGCGCTTCGACAATGGCTGGTGCAGTCGCGATTGGCTCGCTCCATGGCTTGCGGGCCATGAGGCCGATGAGGCTTTCACCGCCTTGAGAGCGAATCAGGCCGGAGAGTGACGCTGTTTCGCTGAATCCCGTTTCGCTGAGCACTTTTTGCCATTGCTCGCGCTCCAGCAGCGGATGATGCGGACGCAGATCGCGATCCGTGAAACGCCACCAGCCGCTGGTGAGGCCGAAAACGGCGTTCAGCCACAAATGCGGCGTGGCGACATCGACAAAGAGCAAGCTGCCGCCGGGGGCGAGGAGGTGGTTGATGTTCCGAAACGCGTAGCGCACATCGCTCACGGCATGAATGACGTTGGTGCCGAGAATGATGTCGAAAGAGCCAATATCGAACTCTTGCTCGTTACCGGGTTTTTCGAGATCGAACGTGTGAAACTCGACTTCGGGATAAGCGGCCAGCTTTTGACGCGCTGCCGGGAAGAACGCGGCGGAGACATCGCTGAAGACATACGAATGCACGCCGCGCTCGATGAGAGGCAACACCTGTGAGGCGAGGCCACCGGTGCCTGCGCCTATCTCCAGAATGCGCAGTCCGCGTCCTTCGGGAAGCTGACGTGCAGCCTCCGCTACCGCGCTGCCGATGGCGGCGAGCCAGGGACTGGTGACGAGGCCATCGCCATAAAATTGATCGAGCAAATCAGCGCCACCGCTGGTGAACAAGACCTGCACGGCCTCCTTTTCTCCACGCATGATGGGGCCGAGATCTGCGCACGTCGCGCCGCAGATCAGAGCCTCGGGCAGATGACCCGGATACTTGCCAAGACTGGCGCTGAGCAGGCTGGACGCGGAGTCCGCAGCTTCACTGAACGCAGGTGTGGTCTGGTAGCCTGAGCCTTCCCGGCTGAGCAGTCCCTGCTTCACGAGATTGTCCATCAACTGCACGAATGACCGACGCATGGATTCGGCAACGCCGAGTGATTTGGCCGTGAAGCTGCCTTCCGCACCCATGGCACGCAAGCCGCTGGCGACTTGCGCTGCGGTCAGTTCATCACCTGCGGCACTCGCGGCATCCAGATTGGCGCGGCCACGCATGTCGAGCACTTCATCCAGTGCGTGCTGGGCCACTTCGTGCAGCCGGGTCAAAGCCACAGGAGCAGGAGAAGCGGGGCGTGGTCCAGTGGGACGATTCTCCCAGGCAACGTGGTAGGTCACATCACGTCCCTTGCCGGTTTTGCCCGTACGTTTGGCTCCTTCGACGCTGATGGCACGGAAGCCGTCGATGCGCACGCAGGGCCGTCCGGTTTCGTCAAACAAGTCGATGCCGCCTTCGACAAACTCGTCATTGGCCTGCTTCACACCGGCACGCACGAGACTCGAAGCTCCCGGTGAACGCAGGAACAAGATTCGGGCAAAGCGCACAGGAAGCCGAAGCCCGGCTGTGCGGCCTTCAATCGTCGCAGCACCTGCGGAGAAGATTTGCAGCGCGCCGTCAAAGAGCACGGGATGCAGCGGATACTCGGCTGCACGTTGTGCAATTGTTTGGCCCAACGAAACACGACCTGACGACTTGCCAGCGCCTGCGGACAGTTCGCGGATGGGGCGGAATTCCTCGCCATAGCGCAGGCCCATGTCGGCCATGTGGCCATAGAAGGTGTCGAGCCCGACGTTTGGCAAAGTGGAGGTCTCCCACGCCGATGTGGCGAAGGATGACTCGGTGCGCTCGCCGCGCATGGAGCCGACGACATGCGTGGACCATGAGGCTCCGCTTTCAAAGCGACTCTGAATGCTGAACGTGCGCTCCGTGAGATCATACGTCAGCTCCAGCAGCAGGCCGGAGGGCGGATCAGGAAGGATGAGCGGCTTGCGGATCTCGAAGTCTTCAATGACGAAGGCTTTGCCCTCAAACAACTGCACACCTGCTTCGAGCACCATTTCGACAAAGCCTGCGGCGGGAAAGATGATGAGGTTTTCGACACGATGATCCTTCAGGAAGGCCATGTGGCGGTTATCCAGACGCGTGATCCATGTCGGCGTGGCGCGTGCGAGCCGGATGTCGAGCAAGCCGCGGCCACCAGGCGCGAGACGGCCTTCACGCATGTCGGCGGACTCATTCCACCAGCGAGCCTTGTCCCATGAATAGGTCGGCAAAGTGAGATGACGGCGCGATGGCGTGAGCGCTTTGAAGTCGAGCACGACACCGGCGAGATGCAGATCCATCGCGGTTTCGAGCAAGGATTCATGCTCACGTTCACGGCGCGCTGAGGCCAGCACGGCGGTTTTGCCGCTGCTCTCGCCGAGGCATTCCTGGATGGAACGCACCAGCGCAGGATGTGCGCCGATTTCGAGCCAGGCATCGACACCGAACTCTGACAAGGCACCAATTGCTGAGGCGAACTCCACGGGTTGCCGAACTCCTCGCGACCAGTGGCCCGCATCGCATGATGCGCTATCGAGACGCTGACCGGTGACGGTGCTGAAGAAGGGAAGCGTTTCAGGCGTTGGCGTGAGATCAGCCAGCGCTGCCTTTAAGGCATCGGCGGCAGGCTGCATCATCGCATGATGGAACGGATGACTGACTTGCAGGAAGCGAGCGAAGACGCCCTTCGATTCCAACTCGGCAGCGATGACTTCCAGCGAGGTCTTCAAGCCCGACAGCGTAAGTGAACGCGGGCCATTGAAGGCAGCGATGCTTACCGTGCGATCATGTTTGGCGATCACCGCACGCGCCTCGTCGGGGCTCATGCCGACGGCGAGCATGGTGCCGCCAGCAGCGGCGCATTCATCCATGAAGCGTCCGCGCAGCACAATGATCTTCGCGGCCTGATCCAGCGTGAGGATGCCTGCGATGCATGCTGCGGCGACTTCGCCAACACTGTGCCCGACGACGGCCGCAGGCTGAATGCCCCACGACTGCCAAAGTGCCGCTAGTGCCATCTGCATGGCGAAGATCGCAGGCTGCGAGATCTCGGTGCGCTGCATTTTTGTTTCAGCTTCGGGACGATTGAGTTCGTCCATCAGCGAGAACTTCGCCCATGGGCGCATGGCCTTGTCGCATGCTTCAATCGTGCGTTTGAAGACCGGCTCATGCTGCATGAGTTCGCGGCCCATGCCCTGCCACTGCGGCCCTTGGCCGCTCATGACGAAGACAACACGCGCCGCCTTTTCTGGACGCGGTGTGAAGGCGGTGCGCATGCGCGGACCGGGTTGACCGGTCGAGAAGGCGCTGAGTTCCTGCACCATCTCGCCAAGCGTGCGCGCGGTGAGCGCGAGGCGATGCGAATGATGATTCCGCCGAGCACCGAGCATGTAAGTCAGGTCCGGGAGCAGCGGCGAACTGCCGTTCAGCTTGGAGTGATCATCCACCCAAACGCTCAACTGCCACGCAGCGGCACGCAGCGCTTCTTCTGAGCGTGCGGAGAGCGTCAAAGGCCAGGCGCGGCTTGTGTCAGGACTCACATGCGCTCGTGGTGCCTGCTTAGGGGCTTCCGAGAGAATTACATGGGCATTGGAGCCGCCAAAGCCGAAGGAATTGATGCCAACAAGACGAAGATCACCCGTTTTCGCAAATGCCTCGTTCGTCACAGGCACGCGCAGCTTCAACGCGGTGAAGTCGATGTGCGGATTCGGTGTCTCAAAATGCAGAGTGGCCGGAATGCGCGCGTGCTTGAGCACCAATGCGGCCTTGACCAGACCCGCGACGCCAGAGGCCGTTTCCAAATGACCCAGGTTCGTTTTCACCGAGCCAATGAGGAGCGGATTGTCATCTGCTCGATCTGCGCACAACGCTTCCGCGAGCGCATGAGCTTCAATGGGATCACCCACCGCCGTTCCGGTGCCGTGCGCTTCGACATAGCCGATTTGCGATGGCTTGACGCCAGCGATGACACATGCATCACGCACGAGCTGCGCCTGGGCTTCAGGACTTGGCAGCGAGATGCCATTCGTATGCCCGTCGGAGTTGACCGCTGAGCCGATGATCACCGCGTGGATCGGATCACCATCGGTGACAGCATCGGAGAGCTTTTTCAAGAGCACCATGCCCGCGCCTTCACCGCGCACGAAGCCGTTGGCCGAGGCATCGAAGGCCTTGCATTTGCCTTCGGGGGAAAGCATCCCGGCTTGCGAAAATCCGATGAAGCCATCGGGCGTGATCATCACGGTGACACCGCCTGCCATCGCCGTTTTACAGTGTCCGGCCAGGATGTGCTCGCAGGCCACATGCACGGCAGTCAACGCGGAGGAACAAGCCGTGTCCATCGCGATACTCGGCCCGGTGAGGTTCAAACAATACGAGATGCGGTTCGCCGCGATGCTGTGCGCGCTGCCGGTGGGCGTGTGCGCGCTGATGCCCGCACGATCCGTGGCCGTGTGTTGCAGCCCTTGGTAATCATTGTGCGAAATGCCGACGAAGACACCGATGTCAGTGCCTTTGTTGAGATCGAGCACCACGCCTGCGTCTTCGATGGCCTCATACGCCGTTTCGAGCAACAAGCGCTGTTGCGGATCAATGTAAGGTGCCTCACGCGGCGAGATGCCGAAGAACTGCGGATCAAACTGGTCAATGCCATCAATGAAGCCACCACGTTTGGCGATGGTCTTGCCGACGATTCCAGGTTCCGCATCATAGAAGCGCTCCACGTTCCAGCGATCCGCCGGCACATCACCCACGGCTTCGCGCCCATCTTCCAGTAGCTTCCAGAACGACTCCGCGTCATTCACCCCACCAGGGAAACGGCAGCCGATGCCAATGATCGCGATGCCCTCCTGGTTTGGCGTTGCAGGCGAGGGCGGCGAAGCAGGATGAACGAGTGTGGGCATGTATAAAAAGGGAAAGAGTTCACGGCCCCGCTGCATGAAGCCGCCTTCACCGTTCGATCCGAATCCGGTGTGGGTTTCCTCACTACTCGACCCGCTGTTCATACGCCATGGGGTGAAACCCTACCTCGACTTGTCATGCGGCGGAGATGGGGTGTATCCCTACCTGGGCAGATAAGCATTGCCTGTGACCACTCAAGCAGACGATAGCAGACACCTATGTGTGGCATTGCTGGCGTGATGGACTTGGCCGGTAGGCGAACGGTGTCCGAAGGTGTGGTCGAACGTATGGCGCGGGCGCTGATTCATCGAGGGCCGGACGAAGAAGGCTTTCTGCATCGGCCCGGTGTGGCACTGGCTTCGCGACGACTAAGCGTTGTTGGCTTGGCGGATGGGCAGCAGCCGATGTGCAATGAGGACCAGAGCGCGTTCACGGTCTTCAATGGCGAGTTCTTCGACTTTCCCGAGAAGCGTGCGGAGCTGGTGGGACGCGGGCATCATCTTCACACGCACTGCGACACCGAGATCATCCCGCATATTTGGGAGGAGAGCCGTGAAGGTATGTTTGAGCGGATGCGCGGGCAGTTCGCTGTTGCTTTGTATGATGTGCATCGGCATCAGCTCACGCTGGGGCGGGATCGCTTTGGCATATCGCCGCTGTATTGGACTCGGCAGGGCGATTGGCTTCTGTTTGCTTCGGAGATCAAAGGACTGCTGGCATCGGGCATGGTGACGGCAAAGGCCGATCTGCGCGGTCTGGATCACATCTTTACCTTTGGCGCGATGCCGGGGCCGGTGACGTGTTTTGAAGGCATCCGACTGCTGCCTGCGGGACATTATTTGCAGATCACGCCCGGGGATGTGGAGCCGATCAAGGAGCGAGCCTACTGGACGATGGATTTCCCGAATCACGGCGATGAAGACCCTCAAGCTGATCCGCGTAAGCTGGTGGATGAGCTTGAAGATGTCTTGCTGAAGGCGGTGGACAAGCGGCTGCGCGCGGATGTGCCGGTGGGGGCGTATCTCTCCGGCGGACTGGACTCCAGCATGATCGTGGCGATGGCCTGCAAGCTCAAAGGCACCGCCATCAACACGTATACGATTCGCGTGGACGATCCGAAGCTCGATGAACTCAGCGCGGCGAACAACACGGCCAAGTACATCGGCACGAAGGCCCCCATCGTGCAGGAGTTTCGCGCCAGCGATGCGCTCGATATGTATCCGCAGCTCATCCAGGCCGCCGAGGCCCCGGTGATCGACACCTCATGCGCGGCGCTGCTTATGCTGGCACGTCGCGTTCATGCCAACGGGCAAAAGGTTGTGCTCACGGGCGAAGGCGCTGACGAATGGCTGGCGGGTTATCCGTGGTACAAGATCGCGAAGATCTTCGGTGCGATGGATGTCCTTCCTGGCCTGCGCTTGAGCGACATGGCGCGGCGTGCTTTTCTACGGCTAAACAAAGTGCCTCACTACCCTGCCACGAGCCGGAAAATGTGGGAAGACGCTGTCGGCGGTCCGAACGCGTGGATCGACAGCTACGGCGTGCTGGCGCTATCCAAGCTGCGCTTCTACGGCGAGCCGATGCGCGAGGTGCTGGCTGAAGCACGGCCTTGGGAAGACCTTGGAATGAATTTGGACCGCGCCAAGCACTGGAGTCCGCTGAACCGCAGTCTGTGGGTCGGAGCGAGGGTCACGCTGGCCGGGCATTTGCTGCAAGCGAAGGGTGATCGCGTGGCGATGCACTCCTCGGTGGAGGTGCGCTACCCGTTTCTCGATGAAGATGTCTTCGACTTCACCGCCAAGCTGCATCCGCGTTGGAAGCTGAACGGATTTCGCGACAAGCATCTGCTGCGCCTCGTCGCCGAGCGCTGGCTGCCCAAAGAGATCGCTCGCAGGCACAAGGTCATCTTCCGTGCGCCGCTCGACAGCTTTCACATCGATCCCGAGCCGAAGTTTGTGGGTGAACTGCTCAGCGAAGAATCGCTGCGTCGCACTGGCTACTTCGATGTCGCCCAGGTGCGGCATTGGCGGAAGGCGTTTCGTGAGCTGCGTGTGGGCTCACTGCCCCGCCTCTCGGTGGAGATGGGACTCGCGGCGGTTGTCGCGACGCAGCTCTGGCATCACATGTTCATTGATGGGTCGCTGGCCGATTTGCCGACTTCGGTAATGAGTCTCAATTCAGAAGCGATGAGCGGGGCGGACGGGCTTCGTCCGGTGCGGCCTGCGGATCAGAATGGGTGGTGAAGTGGAAGGCGGAGAACGAGTTGGAAAACTCGTATTACGTCATGGCAGCTTCGCCAGAGCATCGCGTCCGCGTTGCTTCAATTCGGGGTCGTCATGCTCCATGTTGGGCATTGACATGCCCTTCTGGATGAACAGCCGTGCTTCGGCATTTTTTTCCATCTGCGCGTAAGTGCGTCCGAGTTCGATGTAATGACGCAGACGATTGGGATTGATGGCGATGGCTTTGTCAAAGCAGGCCA
Organism: uncultured Prosthecobacter sp.; assembly: GCA_964390165.1. GTDB lineage: Bacteria > Verrucomicrobiota > Verrucomicrobiia > Verrucomicrobiales > Verrucomicrobiaceae > Prosthecobacter. Next base: position 12,112 of record CAYMHJ010000022.1, read on the forward strand.
CGGCGGCTTCGTTCGTGGTGGTGGGCAGCTTGCCGTAGATGAGTCCGCCGAGCGCACGTTTGACACCGCCGACGTTGGCGAGTGCCTGATGCCAGCGGCCGAGCACATGCCAGGCGACATCGTTGCGTGGATCGAGTCGGATCGCTTTGTCGGCACCCGCCTTGATGCGTGGCGAGGCGTCCACCTGCTCCTTGCTGCCCTGAAGAGGTAGCATCTTGCCATAGGTGATGGCGGGGGAGAGTTGGGCCTCGGAATCATTCGGCGCGAGCGCAGCAGCGCGCTTTCCATAACTAAGGGCCATGCCGCCGAGCCGAAGCTTCTCCGCGCTCGATGAGGCGTCCGTCATCAGATGGCGATACTGACGCGCGATGCGCAGCAGCAGCGGTACGTTCTGCGGCTCGAGTTTTTCCGCTGGGATGTAATGTTGAAGTGCCTTCGCTGCTTGGAAGGTGCGGTCAAAGCCATCACCGAGACCCATGAGGTCATTCGCTGTTTGAGCATGGCTTGCCAGGCAGGTTAACAGCAGGGCTGCGATGATCAGTGAAAGGCGCATGATGTTAGGATTTAGTTTCGATCAGGCGACCCGCATTCAGGAGTTCGGCTTCGCTAAGTCGCGGCCCGACGAGTTGCAGGCTGGTCACAGGAATGGTCTTGCCTCTGGCTGGCATCGTGATTGGCACCGCGAGGGCTGGATTGCCCGCGAAATTCACACCCACGGTGTTTTGCATGTCGAATATGCGCCATTCGAACACCGCATCCGATCCCCAGAAGGGCATCTTTGGTGGTAGGCCCTGCAGCGTCGGCACAGCGATGAAATCCACCTGCTTGAAGACTTGGCGGAGTTCACGTTGCCACGCAGCTTTCCGCTTCAGCGCTGCCTTGTAGTCGCCTTTGTACTCGAGCTCTCCTGACATGATCACGAGCTTCGTCAAAAGGCTCACGCCCTTCTGGTTGACATACTTTTGATCATTCTGCCAAGTATCGCCCAGAGCCACCACCTTGCCATCCTCCTCCGCCTGCTTCCATTTGGCCTGAAAGCTCTTGTTGAGCCTGATGACCTTGAAGTGCTTCGTGGCCAGCTTCGCATCAATGGCTTGGTCGATCTCCGGGTCCGTGCCACCCAGATACAGCCGCCCGATGGTGATGTGCCGGGCCAGAGGTTTGTCAGCGACCGCTTCTTGGTAGCGTGTTTCAAAGCCCCGCTGCAATAGGCTCATGCCCTGCACAAGATGGTTCATGTTTCGAGCCAATGGCCCGACGGTATCCAGATGCTTCGGCGAGATCGGAAACACACCTTTGGTGGAGACAAGACCAAAGGTCGTCTTCAAGCCGTAGATGCTACAGCAGGCGGCTGGCACACGAATGGACCCACCCGTGTCCGTGCCAAAGGCGACATCCGCCCGGTTGGTCGCGACTGCGACTGCCGATCCGCTGGAGGAACCGCCAGGGATGAACTCGTGTTTGCCATCCCAGCGGTTCTTCGGTGCGCCAAAGTAGCGGTTATCTCCTGATACAGTGATGGCAAATTCTGTGAGGTTTGCCTTCCCCACAATGCGGACATTCCGTTCCCGTGCCAGAGTCAGGCATGGTGCGTCACGCGATGCTGGTGCTGTATGCTTAGCGAGATATTCGGAGCCTGCCGAAGTGACCAGCCCCTTCATGTCGATGTTATCTTTGACTGCCAATCGCAATCCATGGCTGCCCGCAGGAGGCGGCCAATAGTGGACAAAAGCATGATCTTGGCGACGGCTCGCAAAACGCATCTGCGTCGCTGAACAACCGCAGAACAGGCTAATTATTAACAGCGAGGCAAGCGAGGCATCAAATCTGGAGCAGCGATGATCATTCATGATAAGGCGGATTACCCCTGGTCATTTGTGGCATGGAGTCAGTCATTATGTGGTGTGTTTTGTGCAGGGGTGAAATCCGATGTGTTGGGCTGATCTGCTTGTCTGAAAAGAGGACTTCATCGTTACTCTGAGCCTCCAGCGCCATGGGGTGTAACCCCACTTTATGCGGCCAGTACGGGTTCTGGATATTGCTGGAAAAGGTAGGGTTTCACCCCATCGACTTCATGATGGCATGCATGGACTCTGGACTGAGTCTAGCTAACCACCAAAACAGATCCCAGTGATACCCACGACACCGATTCAAACGATGCCATCTCCCTCAGTCGGGGTGGCGACAGCACGCATACTGTTTGATCTGGCGCTTCAAAATGAGGCTGATTTTGAAGGTGCGGAGGGTGCTGATGTAGCACGACAACGAGCCGTCAATCAACTCACCAGGTCGTCCATTGTTTTGCCGCAGAAGGTGGTGCTTGTCGTGAAGTGAAGGCCGACGGCCTTTTCGTCATTTCATCACAGACCATCCTTCCTATCTTATGCCAGTTTCACCACCACCGATCACAAGTAAACGGTCATGCCGGTTCATAGCCAGCCGGGAAACTCGAACCTCGGCCAAACGGAGGCAATTGATCTGGCCAGCCATCAAGCGATGATGCATTTTACAAACACCAGCAGTCAATCGGACCAGGGAAACTGTGATCTAAATCCGCCAGTTTCAACGGTAGGAAATAATCCGCCTCGACAACGTGTGAATGGGGCCATCACTGAAGTATTGCAAAACGAAACGTTGCTGAAAACCGGTGCATTGCAGGATGCGATACTCAACAGCGCGAACTTTTCCAGCATTGCCACAGATGAAAAGGGCGTGATCCAGATCTTCAATGTGGGTGCAGAGCGGATGCTCGGTTATGAGGCGCGGAGGTCCTGAACAAGATCACGCCTGCGGACATCTCTGATCCTCGGGAGGTCATCGCGCGGGCGGCGGCACTCAGTCAGGAATTGGGCACGATGATCGCTCCTGGATTTGAGGCGTTAGTTTTTAAAGCATCGCGTGGAATCGAGGACATCTATGAGTTGACCTACATTCGCAGGGATGGCAGCCGCTTTCCTGCTGTTGTGTCGGTAACGGCGCTGCGTGATGATCGCGGAGGCATCCTGGGATATCTGCTGATCGGCACGGATAATACGGCACGGAAGCGTGTGGAGGAGGAGCAGGCGAGGCAGCTCCAAGAGCATACGGTGGAACTGCAAAAGGCGACAGCCATTGCAGAGAAGGCGAACCTTGCGAAGTCGGACTTTCTTTCCAGCATGAGTCATGAGTTGAGATCACCGCTGAACGCCATCCTCGGGTTTGCACAACTGATGGAGTCGGACACGCCATCGCCAAGTCCTGCGCAGAAAGCCAGCATCGACCAGATTTTGCACGCTGGCTGGTATCTACTGGAATTGATCAATGACATCTTGGATCTGGCTGTCATCGAGTCCGGGCGGCTGTCGCTGTCACTGGAACCCGTGTCTTTGATGGAGGTCATGATCGAGTGTCAGTCCATGATCGAGCCGCTTGCTCAAAAGCGCGGTATTCGGATGACGTTTCCGAAGTTTGAAACTCCCTGCTTTATCAAGGCAGATCGCACACGGCTGAAGCAGGTGCTGATCAACCTTCTTTCTAACGCTATCAAGTACAACAGAGTGCGCGGCAGTGTGATCGTGGACTGCTCCGTGTGCGTTTCGGATCGCATCCGCATCAGCGTGCGTGATAGCGGGGAAGGGCTGTCCTCTGAGAAGCTGGCGCAATTGTTTCAGTCATTCAATCGTCTCGGACAGGAAGCCAGCGACGAAGAAGGGACGGGCATTGGCTTGGTCGTGAGCAAACGCTTGATGGAGCTGATGCTAGGACAAATCGGCGTGGATAGTGAGGTGGGAAAGGGCAGCGTGTTCTGGATCGAGCTTATCACGGCTCTCGATCCCCATTTAGTGATTGGCAAGACGGATGCGACGACGTCTGTCGAAGACCTGTTACCAGTGGGTCCACGACCCCGCCTGCTGCTCTACATTGAGGATAATCTCGCGAACGTGCGACTTATCGAACAGCTCATATCGAGACGCTCTGACATGCGCCTGCTCACCGCAGGAAATGGGAAGGATGGCATCGCCCTGGCCCGTGGTTACCTGCCTGATGTGATCCTGATGGACATCAATCTGCCCGGGATCAGTGGCGTGGAGGCGATGAAAATCCTCCGCCTTGATCCACTGACCGCACATATTCCGATTGTGGCTTTGAGCGCGAATGCGATACCGCGCGACATCGAACAGGGGATCAAAGCTGGGTTCTTCCGCTATTTGACCAAGCCGATCAAAGTAAATGAGTTTTTGGAGACGCTCAACGTGGCACTCAGGCAGGCCGAGGGAATCGAAGGCCAAGCCTCAATTACGGCTCACTCGCCGACGTGACCTTGTGCCATGACGATACAATCATATTGCAACTCTCCTCAAGGCTGAGTCTCTCATTGACAAACTGATGATGAATCTGAGCAGCCTTTTCCATCTCAAGCTTATAATACCAGCGCTCACCACTCTGACCGAGGGGATCTGTGATGGCGATATAATCTACGGCACCACGACTGGTTTCGGAGTATTTGACAGTCGCAATCACGGCGAATAATAGCCATGTACGCTGCCTCAGAATGTCCTCTTCATTGGAGGTCGGGGTCAATGGATGCGAGCAGGCAATAAAAATGCCGCGACGCCCCTGAATATCTGTATTGAAGTCAGGCCAGACTTTGCTCGTCACTGTGTGACCAGCATTCATCATGGATGAAATTTTCTCCCCTATCCGAGTGAGTATCCTGAGTTCATCCGTACTTGGCAGGTACTCTCCCTTCACCAGACGAATCTGTGAGTTCCCAGTCGTGGAAGACGTCAGTCCCACAAGGGGGGGAAGTGTTCGTTGAGGAAGTATGGATTGCGTCAGCAGGGTCGCGCAAGATGCCGACACAGCACTCACAAACACGATCCAGTAGCTTGAAGCTGTTCCCAGGGTGATCATATGGCATGGGTTCTAGCTGGTGCGCGCGCGTCGTGTTAATGTTGAGGGACTCTTCTGATCCGCCAGATCGTCCTCGTCTTGATCCTCTTCATCAGACTCTTCAAGGGCTTCCTGATTGCTGCTTTCACGTGCCAGCTCAGTGAGAGCAGTGTTGGCTGACTTCTCCTCTTCGAGAATCTCCAACAGAAGGCCCGCAGCCTCTTTGTTTCTCAACAGACCGGCCCATTCACACAGGCAGCCATAGGCAGCGATTTCATGATGCTCAATTTTCTGCGCGACAGCGACCAGGGCGGCATTGATGACGGGTGAGCCATCATAGACTTTGCAAATATTGGCGGCTTCTTCAATCAGACCACGAATCGGCAGACATGCCGTGGCCCGCGCTTTCAGGTCAAAGCAGTCGAAGATCTTCCTTAGCTTGCTCACATGCCCCTGGGTTTCCTCCAGATGAGATTGGAAGGCGTTGGTTAGATCGTCGCTGGTGCATGCCTCGATCATCCATGGGAGGGCGGCGGCGATCTGTAGCTCGGCATCGTAGATGGTTGCCAAGTCATTGATGAGAAGGGTTTGGAGTGTGATCATTGGGGCGTGTCTTTGGCATCTCATCTTGTGACTGTTCGTTCTACTGTGGTATGGGGTGTTTTCCCCAACGTGATCAGGGCAGGCTGATCACTTGCCTGCCCGCAGCAGACGGAGAAAAAATGAGGGAGCCAAATTGGCTCCCTCTGAGAAAATGTTTGGCTGCACGCGCCGGGCTTTAGAAGCGGAACTTCACACCGAGACGCACCAAGGTGAAGTCGGTTCTACTGCCGCTGGCGAAGTGGTAATTGCCATCCAGGAACAGGCCCAGGCAGTCCATATCTGGCATGCGGGCTTCAATGCCTCCGCCAGCATGGAAGTCGCCATGCGCCGAACCGTTCAAGCCGACACCACCACCTGCCATGATGTAGGGGGCGATGTTACCCATCGGCGCACGGGCTATGAAGCTGCCGTCGAACTGATGATGAGCGCTGTTGGTGGCATAGACACCATAAGACCCTTGAAGGCCAAAATTCTCAGTCCAAAAGTATTCGCCAAGGATGCCTCCACCAGCAACGCCTGAATCACGGTGGCTGGGAAACAAGCCCCCTGCAAAGGCTCCCATGGTAAACCCTGGTGCCCAGCAGTTTATTGTTTGCGGTGCATATGGCTGAACGGCCTTGCCAGATTCTGTCGATGGAGTGCCGGCGGAGGCGGAGACTGCCAGCGTGGCAGAAAGAAGGATCATTGAGATGAATTTCATGAGTTTAGGAGTGTGGTTATATGGCTTCAAGATGATGTCTCGGAGTTGGTTCATCCTATGAACTGAAGTTCGCTGTCGCCATGGGGTATAACCCGACCTCATGCGCCGGCTTGATGTTCATGAAGCTGGTGGAGTAGGGTTTCACCCCATGGACGGCAACTGTCATGGAGTGGACGATGAAGGCATGTTGATGCGCTGGCCGGACCCGACGGCATGAATGCGTCCACTAGAAGACAACCATGAGAGATTCTACATCGAACGGCCTGCCTGAACGCTATCAGAAGGCACTGCGAGCCCATCTGGCGCAAGATTCTGGGTCTGGATTGCAGTCTGCCTACGATCTTGGACTTGAGGCTCTGCAGCTTGGATTGGAGACGGTGGATCTGGCGAAGATCCATGAAGATGCCCTGAAATCTTTGAAGCCTCCGCAGGGCTTTGCCAGCGGGTTTCAGGGGCTACGTTCGCTTGGAGATATATTCTTTTCGGCGGTGATGCTGCCAATCGAGCAAATGCCTCTCCCGGTACTGGAGGTCGAAGCTGATCCAAATGAACCCAGCGTCATGCTTGAAGAGCGAATGCTCGATCTGGCAGGCTCCAGACGTGAGATGAGAAAGCAAACCAGCGGCTGTAAGGCATCCGATGCCGGACTGGAGGTGAGTGAAACTCATGCAGATGAGCTGCTTCAAGAGTCACGAAAATTGGAAAGTCATGTACAGATCATGACACGCAAGATCATGACCTCGCATGAAGAAGAGCGGAAGCGGATGAGCCACGAACTTCAGAATGAAATCGCACAGACATTGCTCGGCATTCATGTCCGGCTGCTTGCCCTGAGAAAGGAGGCCGCCATCAGCAGTCCCTCGTTCGCGCAGGAAATCACCATGACCCAGGAATTGATCGGGGAGTCTGTGAAGGTCATCCACCGCTACGCATTGGAGATAGGTCTCGCGCATGAAAACTAAAACTCTCAGCTTGATGCGGCGCTACCACGCGGCGCTAAGTAATCACATCGAGTCAGATGATGACTCCAATCTAAGACCGGCACGCGCCCTCGGGCACCAGTCCTTGAAGCTCGGCATGAAGCCACTTGATCTGGCTAGACTTCATGAAGCCGTTCTTCATTCCCTCATTCTTCGGATCACTTCGGGGACAGCCAAAAAGAGAGCAGCCCTACAGGGTCGGGACTTCTTCGCAGAGGCCATGACCGCCATGGAGGAGAATCATACAGGCGAACCCATGGCGACAGCGCCGTTGAAGGTGATGGCCGACAATCCAAGCCGACCCACGAAAGAATACTCTGCCTCCAAAGAGCGGCTGAAGGAGGAGATGCATCAACCCACAAGTGTGAAAAAACAACCTCCCGGCAGCGGGCTGACATCGATCGAACTATTGAATCAATCGCGCTGGTCACAGGAGCAATTGCGCGATCTGTCACGGCGACTTGTATCCGCTCAGGAGGAAGACAAGGGACGCATCAGTCATGAACTAAGCAATGGCATTGCCCAGGTGCTGACCAGCATCAACACAAGGCTCGATGCTCTGAAAGAACAGCCGACTGTCACAATTCGAGATTTTCAGAAGAAGCTCTCCCTCACCCAGCGGCTCATTGCCCAGTCCGTGGATGCTGTACACCGAATCGCACGTGATCTTCGTCCGGCTGTGCTGGATGATCTGGGGCTTGTTCCAGCGCTTCAGTCATACATGAAGTTTTTCTTCAAACAGACCGGCATTCGCGTGACTTTCACAGCATGTGGCTCCTTGGAGAGTCTGAATGGCGACGCACGCATCGTGCTTTATCGAGTGGCACAGGAAGCGCTGAGCAATGTCGCCAAGCATGCGAAGGGGAGCCACGTGGAATTAAACCTTCGAGAAAGCCGCGGGTTCACCATTATGGAGGTCAGAAATACGAGGAATGGCTTTCAGGTGACAGGCGCGCAGTCAACAAATGATGTTCGACATCTGGGCATTCTCGGAATGAGAGAACGTGTCGAGATGATAGGCGGCACATTTTGTGTGAAATCTGCACCACACAAAGGAACCACTATCCGCGCGGAGATCCCGCGAGTATCTGCCAGAGTCGGAAATCAACCACCAGTCAGCTCAATTTTCGCGCCCCTTGAATACCTATGAAAACAATCAAAGTCCTGCTGGCTGAAGATCACACGATTGTCCGTGAAGGATTGATCGCCCTGCTGAAATTCGAAGGAGACATCGAAATCGTCGGTCAGGCGGAGAACGGTCGGCAGGCCGTGTCACTGGTCGCCAAACTCATGCCTGATGTCGTGGTGATGGACATAGCCATGCCCCTGCTCAATGGCATGGAGGCCACACGACAGATCCTGCAGGCACATCCTGCCACGAAGATCGTCATCCTTTCCGCGCACAGTGATGATGCCTATGTGGAGCAGATCATGGCGCTTGGTGCTTCAGGTTACCTGATCAAGCAAACTGCTTCCCAAGCCCTGCCTGAGGCCATCCGAAAAGTCCATCAAGGTCAGAAGTGCTTCAGCCCGACGATTTCCAAACGCATGAAGGAGCATGGTAAAAAAGCCCATGCCCGGGGTGATCTACCAGGAAAGGCGGCCGCAAAGCTGACCACGCGTGAGGCGGAGGTGCTGCAGCTCATCGCCGAAGGAAAGGCCAACAAGGAAACGGCGGAGGAACTGCACATCAGTGTGAAGACCGTGGAGAAGCACCGGCAGAGCCTCATGGAGAAGCTGAACATCCATGACACGGCTGGCCTGACACGCTACGCCATCGCCACCGGCATCATCGAGAGCAGTGTGCAGGCGACCATCGTATGATCCCTCCCATGAATGCCACTCCCTGCCAACCAGCCTGCCGCGTCATCGCCATGGCGGCTTCTGCGGGTGGATTAAAGGCGCTCTCCACCATCCTCGGCGGTCTGCCTGCGGACTTCCCGGCGGCCATCGCCATCGTGATGCATGTCTCCCCGGATCATCCAAGCCTGCTGGCTGAGATTCTAGACACCCGCACGCCATTGGTCGTCAGGCAGGCTCAAAATGGCGACGTGCTCTGCCACTCGAGTGTGTTTGTCGCCCCGCCCAATCACCATCTGTCCGTGACGAAAGACGGGGTTCTCCGACTCTCCTCTCCGACAGCGGAGAAGGTTCACTTTGCACGTCCGTCTGCCGAACCGTTGTTTGCCTCGGTGGCAGAGATTTATAAATCTCGCGCCACCGCCGTCGTCCTCACAGGGGGAGATGGAGATGGCTCCTTCGGTGTACAGATCATCAAGGACAACGGAGGCCTTGTCATCGCCCAGGACAGACCCACTTCACAGGACTTCTCCATGCCGGAGACCTCGATCAAAACGGGTGACGTGGATTTCATTCTGCCCATCCAGGAGATCGCGCCCATACTCATCGAACTGACGGGCTGATCGAGCTGCAAACTTTACGTTGTGACACTCGCCACCAGCGGACATCATGACTCCTCTGGCTTGGATAGAATGTTCCAAATGAATCAACCCGGCTGGATGCCGTGGGCGCAGCAGGCAACCTCATGAAAAAAAAATCTCCCCCTGCACGCCGAACTAAACAAGCGGCCAAGCCAGACACCGCCCCGGCACACGTCAGCTTTCCGATCGTCGGCATCGGTGCCTCGGCTGGTGGACTTGAGGCGCTGGAGCAGTTCCTCTCACGCGTTCCTCCTGGCAGCGGCATGGCCTTTGTTATCATCCAGCACCTGGACCCGACTCACAAAGGCATCATGCCGGAGCTCCTTCAGCGCTCCACCGGCATGAAGGTCATCCAGGTCAAAGATCGCACCACAGTCCAGCCGGACTGTGTGTATGTGATCCCGCCGAACAAAGACATGTCCATCCTGCATGGCGTGCTGCACCTGCTCGCGCCTGCATCGCCACGCGGGCTTCGCCTGCCGATTGACTTTTTTCTCCGTGCTCTGGCGCAGGACCAGCAGGAGCACAGCGTCGGCGTCATCCTCTCAGGCATGGGCTCTGACGGCACCCTGGGGCTGCGGGCCATTAAAGAGAAAGCCGGTGTCGTGCTCGTGCAGGAGCCGAGCACCGCGAAGTTCGACTCCATGCCACGCAGCGCGATCGATGCCGGTTTTGCCGACATCGTGGCGCCTGTCGGAGAGCTGCCAGGAAAGATCCTTGCTTATCTACAGCGTACTCCGCTCATCGCGCGGACTGAAGTTGTGATGGAAGACAAGGCCCAGGGAGCGCTGGAAAAGATCATCGTTCTTCTGCGAACTCATACGGGGAACGACTTCTCCCACTACAAGCGGAACACGCTTTACCGCCGGGTGGACCGGCGCATGGGCATCCACCAGATCGCCAAGATGTCCGGCTATGTCCGCTATCTTCAGCAGAACTCCCAGGAGCTGGATCTGCTGTTCAAAGAGCTGCTCATCGGCGTGACGAATTTCTTCCGCGATCCGTCTGTCTGGGAGGAGCTGCGAACCAAGATCATCCCGGCGCTGCTGGCCAAACGCACTCCCACCCATGCCCTGCGCGCCTGGGTACCCGGCTGCTCCACGGGAGAGGAGGCCTACTCGCTGGCAATGATTTTCCGTGAGGCGGTGGAGGAACTCAACCCCAAGGCCAGCTTCGCGCTGCAAATCTTCGCCACAGACCTGGACCGGGACGCGATCGACAAAGCCCGGGCGGGTGTGTTTTCTGAAAACATCGCCGCCGATGTCTCCCCGGAGCGGCTCAGTCGTTTCTTCGTCAAAGAAGATCACGGCTACCGTGTACGCCGTGAGATTCGGGAGATGGTGATCTTTGCCCCGCAGAACATCATCATGGACCCGCCCTTCACGAAGCTGGACTTTTTGTGCTGTCGCAATCTCCTGATCTACCTGACCGCAGAGGTGCAAAAGAAGCTCATGCCGCTGTTTCACTACAGCTTGAATACTGACGGCGTTCTGCTGCTCGGCAGCGCAGAGACGGTCGGCAGCGGCTCTGATCTCTTCCATTCGCTCAGTGGTAAATCGCGACTCTTTCGCCGTATCGAGTCCGCACGGGGGCGTGAGCCCATCGAGCTGCCATCATCTTTCAGCCTCGGCAATTCGAATGGAAATGAACTGGCCCCGGCTACCAAGGTGGCGGTAAGCCTCCAGTCCCAGGCGGATCAATTGATCCTGCGGAACTACGCTCCACCCTCGGTGCTCGCCAATGACAAGGGCGACATCTTTTACATCAGCGGACGCACTGGCAAGTACCTCGAACCAGCGGCAGGCAAAGCCAACTGGAACCTCTTTGCCATGGTCCGAGATGGCCTCCGCTATGAATTATCCAGCGCTTTTCAGAAAGCGCTGCGCCAGAAGGAGGAAGTGCGCATCCAGGGGCTCAAAGTGGGAACGAATGGTGGCACCCAGCATGTGGATGTCAGCGTTCAGCGGATCGATGAGCCTGGGCCGCTCCAAGGTCTGGTCATGATCGTCTTTACAGATGTGGCCACACCCATGCCAGCGAAGGCATTCAAAGCTCCCGCCAACAGCGCACGCCTGACCGAGGCTGAGCTGGAGTTGCATCGGGTGCGCGCGGAGTCACGGGCCACGCATGAGGAGATGCAGACCTCCCAGGAGGAGATCCGCTCCGCCAATGAAGAGCTGCAATCCACCAACGAAGAGCTGCAATCCACCAACGAGGAACTCACGACCTCCAAGGAGGAGATGCAGTCGCTGAATGAAGAGCTGCAAACCGTGAACGCCGAATTGCAGGCCAAGGTAGATGAGCTCTCCCGTAGCAGCAATGACATGAAGAACCTGCTCGACAGCACGGACATCGCCACACTGTTCCTGGACCGCAAACTCAACGTGCGGCGCTACACCCAGCAGGCCACGAAGATCATCAAACTCATCCCGAGTGATGTGGGCCGCCCCGTCACCGATCTCGTGTCTGACCTCAACGACACGACCATGGCCGCTGATGTGCGTGAAGTGCTGCGGACACTGACCTCCGTGGAGAAACCGGTGACAACGCCTGATGGCCGCTGGTTCACCGTGCGCATCATGCCTTACCGCACGATGGATGACCGGATCGACGGCGTCGTGATCACCTTTGCCGACATCACCGCAGCCAAGGTCCTGGAGGCAAAGCTACGCAGCCAGCAGACCATCCTCACGGAGCCCCCGGCGAAATCCGTCAGGCCCGGCTCGAAAGCCAAAGCGAAACGCAGCCGCTCCTAGTCTGGTAATCCTTCATGCCAACAAAACCGATCATCGTCCCCACTGCCGAGGAACTGCGCAGACTCGCCGAGGTGCGGTTGAGCAAGGTGAGCAGAGGCCGTGGAGCGAAGAAGGAAGTCAAGACGAGCGACCTCAACAGCCAGCGGCTGATCCATGAACTCCAGGTGTATCAGGTCGAGCTCGAATTGCAGAATGCAGAACTGCTGGAAGCCCGTGATCGCATGGAGAGTCTGCTGGAGAAATACACGGACCTCTATGATTTTTCGCCTGCCGGCTATTTCACACTCGGTGCCGATGGCCACATCCAACTGGTGAACCTCACTGGAGCGCGTCTTGCCGGCAGGGAGCGCTCCCGACTGGTGGGCCAGCCCTTTGTGGAGCTTGTTTCACTGGAGCATCGTCCCGCGTTTGCCGCTTTCCTCAGGCAGATCTTTGCCGGTGAAGCCAAGCGGGCGGCGGAATTCACCCTTGTTCGCCGGGGGCAGCAGCTCCGCAGCGTGAGCATCGAAGCCCAGCGCTCCCCCAGCGGCCGGGAATGCAGCGCTGTGGTGGTGGACATCACCGAGCGCAACCAGGCCGTGGACAAGGTGCGCGTGTCGGAGATCCGCTATCGCCGCCTCTTTGAAGCCGCGCATGACGGGGTGCTGCTGCTGGACCCCAACACACGAAAAATCACGGATGCCAACCCCTTCATGACCACGCTGCTGGGTTACCCACATGCGCAGTTGGTGGGTAAAGAGCTTTTTGAGATCGGCCTGCTCAAAGACGAAGACGCCAGTCAGGAGATGTTCCGAAACCTGAAAAAAGCGCATCAGGTCCGCTACGAAGATTTACCCCTCGAAAGCAAGGATGGCAGGCATCAGGAGGTGGAGGTGGTGGCCAATCTATACCAGGAGAATGGTCACGCCGTCATCCAGTGTAACATCAGGGACATCACGGAGCGAAAGAAGGCCGAAGTGGTTCTGCGCCGCAATGAGGTGCTCTTTGCCGCCCTCATCGAGCAGGCACCCATGGGGGTTTATGTGGTGGATGCCCGCTTCCATCTTCAGCAGATGAACTCCACGGCATTGCCGCTGTTCAGCCAGTTCAGCCAAATGCACGAGCGGGACTTCGCTGAGATCATTCACACGCTATGGCCAAAAAAAGTGGCGGACCAGGTAGAGGCCCGCTTCCGCCACACGCTCATGACGGGTGAGCCATATCAGTCTCCCGACTTCGCGGAGCGCCGTCGTGACACTGGCTTGAAGGAAGTCTATGAATGGCAGATCCAGCGAGTCACACTCCCCGCCGGAGAGTTTGGTGTGGTATGCTTTTTCAACAACATCACGCAGCGCAAAAAAGCTGAGGAAACGCAGCGCCGCCTCGACGTGATGGCAGCCTCGAACCGGAAGCTCGAACAGGAGATCGTACACCGCCGCACGGTGGAAGCCTCACTCAAGCAGAGTGAACAGGAACTGAGCCGACTGCTCATCCAACTGCGGCTGCTTTCCCGCAAAATTCTCTTCACCCAGGAAGAAGAGAGGAAGCGAATCAGCCGTGAACTGCATGACGTCATCGCGCAGACGCTCGTGGGCATCAATGTCAGTTTGTCCACATTAGCGGTGGGCGGCGGTGTAGATCCAGAGGCTCTCCAGAAAAACATCCGCCGCACTCAGCGGCAGGTGGAGGAGTCGGTGGACATCGTCCACCGCTTCGCCGCAGAGCTGCGCCCGGTGGTGCTGGACAATCTGGGGCTGACTCCAGCGCTGGAAGCCTTCATGAAAGGCTTCATGGCAGACACGGGAGTTCGTGTCACTCTACAGGTCTTTGCAGGCATCGAGAAGGTGGATGAAGCCAAACGAACAGTGCTTTACCGCATTGTCCAGGAAGCGCTCACCAACGTGGCGCGTCATGCCAGGGCCACACGTGCCAGGGTGAGTATCCGGCGGCTCAAAGATGGTGTCATTATCATGGAAATCTCAGATGATGGCTGTGGCTTTGTCGTGAAGGCAGGCGCTGACGGGAGGGCGACCAAACGCCTGGGATTGCTCGGCATGAAGGAGCGTGTCGAAATGATTGGTGGCACCTTCACTTTGGACTCCACCCCAGGCATGAGCACCACTGTCAGGGTGGAAATCCCAGCCGATGGCATTTCACCAAAGCTCGCGCCAAGAAAGAAACACTGACAGAATTGCCGTGCTGGTGCTGCGTGGCTTTGGGCTGGGGTATGCACCCCATGGCAGAGACGTGTGTGCCGCGCCTATCGCTGGAGTCATGAAAGCCCTCGTTTATCACGGCCCTGGAAAAAAGACCCTGGTCGATGTGCCGAAGCCTGCCTTGGAAGAGGCGTCTGATGCCATCATCCGAATCACCAAGACAACGCTCTGCGGAACTGACCTGCACATCCTGAAAGGTGATGTGCCTACGGTGCAAGAGGGGCGCGTTCTGGGGCATGAAGGCGTCGGCGTGATCGAAGAGATCGGCACATGCAACTCACGTTTCCGCGCGGGTGATCATGTTCTCGTCTCCTGCATCACTGCCTGCGGGAAGTGCGAGTTTTGCATGCGCAGCATGTGCTCTCATTGTGAGGAGGGCGGCTGGATTCTCGGGAACACCATCGACGGAACGCAGGCCGAATTTGTCCGCATTCCCTGGGCGGACACGAGCCTGCACCATCTCCCCGCCGATGCTGATGAAGAGGCAATGGTCATGCTCAGCGACATCCTGCCCACCGGTTATGAATGCGGCGTGCTCAACGGCTGTGTCAAACCGGGTGACACCTTGGCGATCATCGGCGCAGGCCCCATCGGGCTGGCCGCGCTGCTCACGGCGAAGTTCTACGCGCCGGGAGACATCATCATGATCGATCGTGATGATCATCGACTCGATGTCGCCAAGAGACTCGGAGCCACCAAACTGATCAACATCGACCGCGAGGACGCAGTACTAAAGGCCATGGCCATGACCCTAGGCAAAGGCGTAGATGTCGCCATCGAGGCCGTGGGCATCGCGGAGACATTCGAGTTGTGTCAGGCCATCATCGGCACCGGCGGTCACATTGCCAATGTGGGGGTGCATGGGAAAAGCACCACACTTCACCTGGAAACCCTGTGGTCGAAGAACATCACGATCACCACCCGGCTCGTGGATGCCGTGACCACGCCGTTGCTAATGAAAACCGTCGTCTCCGGCAGGCTACAGCCCGGGCAACTCATCACACATCGCTATCCGCTGAGTGAAATCATGAGCGCCTATGAAACCTTTGGCAATGCAGCCAGGGAGCACGCTCTGAAGGTGATCGTGACGAATGAGTAGTGCTGGTCCGGGCGAATCAAAGGTGGCATTTCACCCCATATTCAGAGTGTGGATGGGCTGCTACAGTTGAGGTCTATGACAGCCATCAAAGCCCCCAGTGCCAGGAAAGAAAAGCCCTTTGCCGCAGCTGCAACATTGGATGCGACGGCACCTCAGGATGTCAATACGACGCCTTTCACTCCCACAAAAGACGAGGTGGCCTACCGGGCTTATCTCAACTTTCAAAATCATGGTGAGGCTGAGGGGCATGATCTGGAGGACTGGCTCAGAGCTGAGTCGGAACTGATCGCAGAACACCGCCCTGCTGTGATGTAATACTGCTGGATCCTGACCATGAATGATTTTTAAATGAGGAGTCCGCCAAATCTTTGGTGGAGACGCCGAGCCCATGGCCCCCTGTCGCCGCCACCCTCAAGAAACCCGCCATTGATCGCTGGGAGAATGAAGGCGGTGAGCTCCCGCCGCCCTCAAAGCCGCCCAGGACGGAGACGAGGGCGGATGGATGAACTCAGCTGATGCCAAGCTTACAGCCGACGCAGTCTCCAATGGCTGGGGCTCGCGCAATCATGTGCATACGCTCGTGCTGATGGCGGCGACTGCCTGCGGCATTTATCTCTGCTACCTGCTGGCAATGCCGTTTTTGCCAGCTCTCGCCTGGGCACTGGCGCTGGCGGTCCTGTTCACACCTTTCCAGTGCTGGCTTGAGTCCAAGCTCAAGCTTCCAGGTTTGGCAGCTTTAATTTCGGTCATGGTCATCGGCCTGATAGCGGTCGTGCCAGCGACGTTTGTGGTCCAGCACCTCGTCCTACAAGCCGCAAAGAGTGCTGCGCTCATCGAGGAGGAAATCAATGCGGGTGATTGGCGGCGGACGCTTGAGGCTCAGCCGCGACTGGCCCCTCTCGCCGACTGGATAGAGCAGGAGATGGATCTGCCAGGCATGGTGAAATCAGGCACCGCATGGCTGAGCACCACGGCAGGCATGGTCGTGAAGAGATCGATGTTTCAGATCATTGGCCTCTGTCTGATCTTTTACCTGCTCTTCTATTTCCTCCGGGATCGTCGGGCGGTACTCCTTGCGCTGAGATCTTTTTCCCCGCTATCCCATCATGAAATGGACAGGCTCTTCGTCCGCGTCGCTGATACAATCTACGCCACGATTTACGGAACCCTGGCCGTCGCTTGCGCGCAAGGTCTCCTGGGTGGGCTCATGTTCTGGGCGCTGGGCCTGCCAGCGCCGCTTTTGTGGGGCGTGGTGATGGGCTTGCTGGCCGTGGTGCCCGTGTTGGGGGCCTTCGTGATCTGGGTTCCGGCGGCACTCTTTTTGGGCTTGGAAGGCAATTGGGGAAGGGCCCTGATCCTCACGGTCTGGGGCACGATGATCGTAGGCACCATCGACAATCTCCTGCACCCATTTCTCGTCGGGAAACGGCTCAAAATGCACACGCTGCTCGCATTCATTTCCGTGGTCGGAGGTTTGATTTTGTTCGGCACTGCGGGCCTCATCCTCGGCCCTGTAGCACTCACGATCACGATGGTTTTGCTGGAGATCTGGACGGAACGCGGAAAGACACCGCCATCATGAAGCACACGGGCTTTTATCTGCTCATTACGCTGCTGATACTCACCTCTTGTGTCGGCAATGGCTCGCGCGAGATGGCGGAAGATTCCGTCGAGGCGCCTGCAAGGTGGCAGCAAGGCTCTTCTTCCTTTAAACCGCTCGATGTGGAGCTGTGGTGGCGGCGGTTTCGTGATTCGGTGTTGAATTACTTGATCGCGCAGGCGCTGAAGTCGAGCCCGACGGTGCGCTCGGCGCTGGAGAAGGTGACAGAATATCGTGCGCGGCGTGGCATAGAGGTGTCGAACTTGTTTCCATCGCTGACGGCGGATCAATCGGCACGTGGAGCGCGAACAAAGAGTGGTAAAAAGGATGTCATCACCATGAACGAGAGTTGCAATTCCTTGCGCGATTTGAGCTGGCAGGTGGATTTGTGCCGCTCTATGTGACCGAGCCGTTCACGCGTGTGGAGCTGTTTGGCACCTAAAATCCCATCGGGGCCAGCATTCGCATCTGGCGTGCCTCTTGTGAAGTCATTGGGCTGTAGGCAACGAAAGGTCAGTCGGGCATGGGCGATCAAGGTGACACCATCATCATGCCGCTTTCCTCGCTGTAACGTCGGCTGATCGGCAAAACGTCGTCGCATGACATCAATCAAATCTCCATCTCCGCTGTGGAGGGTACGGATAGCCTCACGCTCATTGCCGAGATCACGCAGATCATGCGCCAGCGGCGGAACCCGCAAAGCAACCAAGACAACGACTTCAACATCTTCGACACGCGGCAGATCGCCGAGACGCTGGGCTCCACGACTCAACTCATGACCATGCTGCTCGCGGCGGTGGCCGGTGTGTCGTTGCTGGTTGGCGGCATCGGCATCATGAACATCATGCTCGTTTCCGTGACCGAGCGCACGTACGAGATCGGCATCCGCCTCGCCATCGGTGTCACGGCGAGCGAGGTGCTGCTACAGTTCCTCGTCGAGGCCGTCACCCTGTCCTGCATCGGCGGCATCGTGGGCATTTTGATCGCTTTGGGGCTCTGCTACGGCCTCGCGCAGGTCATCAAGGTGCCGTTCAACTTCAACACGCAGATCAACATGATCGCCTTCGCCTTCTCCGCCGTGGTCGGCGTACTGTTTGGCTACACTCCAGCACGCCGGGCGGCCAAGCTGAATCCGATTGAAGCGCTGCGGCATGAATGAGTAGCACTTCACCCCATGGCATCCTTTTGGGTGAGCTTCTAAGGCTCAGCATCTTATGAAAACACTTTTCACGGCTGAGGCCGTTTCGAAGGCGGGTCGATCAGGAACATTGAAATCACCGGAAGGGTTGTTGGATATTACCCTGGGCAACCCTTTGGAGAAAGGTGTCGAGTCACACGGTCTGAATCCTGAATTGATGTTCGCGGGCGCTTATGCGGCTTGCTACAACGGCGCTTTGGTGAATGCCGCCGAGACTCTCGGCACGCCTGTCAAAGACTCCACTGCACGTGCTTTAGTGAGCCTCGTCGAAGATGATCAGGGTGGCTACGGCCTCGTGGTGGCGCTTCATGCCGAACTGCCGGGGATCGAGCGGAATCTGGCTCATCGCATCATGGAGAAGGCTCACGAAACCTGCCCATACTCCAAGCTCATGCGTGGCGAAGCGGCTGTCACGCTGGTGTTGGATTGAGCAGTCGGGTTTCACCCTATAGATCAGCAGTGCCTTCGGGAGCGCTGGAGATGTGATGAACAATAACACCACCCGCACCCTGGCAGGTCTGGCACTTGGACTTCGCACAGATGCCGCGCACATGAAGGAATTGGAGCAAGACTTGGCTGCGGCTCTCCAGGGAGCGCGTTTGTTTGGCGCTAAGTCTGGCACCCCCGATATTTCAAGCACCAACTGGCAACACCAGTGGGACAATGTCGAAGCTCGACTGATTCGGGTCAGACTGCTGGTGAATGAAATGCATGAGTGCATCGAATGCCAGGATACGACTCGCCTCAAGCAAGCCTTGGAAGCGTGGGAAATGATCCAGGCCGAGGATGCTAAACTGGTGACGGCCTTGGGCTCTGTCCGCTCGCAGGCAGGCCGTCTGGATGCACCGACCCGTAAAGATTGGAACCTGCTCGCTCTCAAGCTGGAGCTGCCTATGGAGACCGTTTACGCCTGCGCCCAGGTGCTGCGGATCAAGCTGGAGTTGCTCAAAAAATATTCCAAAGCGGAGGTGGATGCGCTGGTTCAGGACGTGCTCTCTAAACGTGTCCGTGAAGGTGGGTTGAATGCAGGACGTTATCAGCAGGAGTTTGATGATGCGGCATTGGAAATCGAGAACGAGCAGCACGAATATCTGGGCTTCATAGATGTCGTCAAAAGTCTGTTCATGTGGTTTGAAACGGCGGAAGAGCGAGTGGTCAAAAACCGGACTCTGAGAGTCGATGAATCCTCCATCTGCACACTCGCTGCCTGAGTAGTGGGGTTACACCCCATAGAGGCTGTGAGGCGATGAGAGCATCATCATGAGTGACTGACAACGAATCCAAACTTATGAACCAGACCACCGAAACTCCAGACAGGAAACTCATACCCGAACCCACCGAGGTCATTATCTGGGACGAGCCACCTGAAAAAATAGACCAGCAGACTCCAGCGCAAGGCGAAGAAACTCCTGCGGAGGAAATGGTGAATGTCGGCAATGAGGAGGCTGACATGGAGCAGCGCGATGCAGCTGCGGATCGGGAGGCAACGGCAGATCGACGTTAGCTCACTGATCACAAACCAACGACCCACCTCCGCCCATGCAAGACCACGTTTATAAGCTCACCGAGCTCACAGGAACCTCGATATCATCCATGGAAGATCCTGTCAGCAAGGCCGTCCGGTGCGCCTACCAAAGTGTCAAAGCCCTGAGTTGGTTTCAGATCGTCGAAACACGCGGCAGCATCAAAGATGGCAAAGTGGATCGCTGGCAGGTGACGCTCAAAGTCGGCTACGCTGCAGAGGAAACTGATCAGGCCACAAACTCATGAAGCAAGAACCTCCACATGTAGAACCCAGATTGGGCGATGACTTGAAAACTTTTGAGCAACTTCCGGCAAAAACCAAGGAGCTCGAAGAACTCCAGGATCAGTCTCAGAAGTCGACTGGCAAAGAGAATCTCGCTCTACAGCACAAGATCCAAGCCAAGGCAGCGCAAACAACAAAACTCCTATCGATATGATCGCCATGAGCCGCCGGAAACCGGTAAAAGAGCCTCCTCAATTGCAGCCCGACTCGATGACGCTTAGAAAGCTTTTTTTGGACCGGCTCGCAGTCATCTACGATGCTGAAATCAGGCTTGTCGCCGCCATGCAGCAAATGGCGGTGGTGACCACCTGCGACCGGCTTCAGGAGGCGATTGTCACCCACCTGGAGGAGAAGAAAAGTCATGTGCTGACTCTCGATTCCATTTTTTCCTCCATGGGCATAAAAGCCAACAGGAAGACCAGTGAGGCCACGATCGCTCTTTTATATGAGAGCCATGAAATCATCGCTCAATTCAAAGGCTTTCCCGTCATCAATGCCGCCTTGATCGCTTCTGTGCAGAAGATTGAACATTACGAGATCGCATCCTATGGCTGCTTGCGTGATTGGGCGGCCGTTCTGGGGCACGAAGAAGTGGCCGTGATGCTTCAGAAGATTCTAGATCAGGACAAGGCTACGAATCAGACGCTCACAGATCTGGCTCGTTCGCACAGCAACAAGGAGGCGCTCAGTGAAAAGGTGCTAGGAAAAATGACAACTCCCCCCAAAACATGAAGTCAAACATCGGATTGTGGATCGACCAACGGAAGGCTGTGGTCGTGCTGGGTTCAGGCGAAAGCGCCGAAATCAGAATTGTGCATTCTCACGCGGACCGGCAGCAAGGACGCAGCGATGGCGTGCGCTCCATCGCTTCTTATGAGGCCTTGCGTGTGAAGGCGGATGATGTCAGCCAAGAAAAGTTCACTCAGGAGATGGATCATTACTTTGATGAGATATTGTCCATCGTCAGCGGTGCGCAGAGGCTGCTCATCTTTGGCCCGGGCGAAGCAAGGTTGCATCTGCACAAGCACCTCGGTTCCGAGATTGCCAGCACATGTGACATCCATGTCGAACCCGCGGATAAAATGACTGACCGGCAGATCGCCGCGCATGTCCGCGAGCACTTCAAGAAATCAGTCCCGATCATCCTGTCGAAGTAGCTGATTCAAACGGGGTGAACACCCCATAGCCAAGTCGTATCGCTCTCGCTTAGTCTCACATCCAACAATCCACACATCATGTCCATCCTCCTTATCCTTCTCATTCTCCTGCTTCTCGGTGGTGGTGGTTATGGGTTCCGCTCCGGCAATCACTATCTCGGCGGTGGTGCCACGCTCATCGTCATCATCCTTGTCATCCTGCTCCTCACCGGGCGAATTTAACCAACGCTTTTCAAAAACCAACCACTCCATCAACTCATGAAACTAACACCTTTATTCTTCCTATCCCTTCTCACTGCCATCACCATGACCTCGTGTGTCGTGCCTGGAGATGTCTCATACGGACGTGGCTACTCCTCAGCGAGTGTCGGCTATCGCCAATATAACACACTGCCCTCCGGATATGTTGGAGACGCCTATTTATATGGGGGACGCTATTATTCGGGTGGTCGCTATGAAAACGGCACCTTCTACAATCAAGGCCGCTCCTACAATGACCGGTATTACTACAACGGACAATACTACTACGGTGGCACCCACCAGCACCATGGCAGCCGGTCTCCATCGCAGTATAGCAGCCATGACCGTGACAGCCGCAGCCGCTTTCCGGCACCCACTCAGATTTCACGGCCGCATACCTCGACCCGCAGCTATTCCATGTTTCGTCGGTAAAATAGACCATGGTCGGGCTGGCGGGATTCGAACCCACGACCTCTTCGTCCCGAAAGGAGATTCGGCACACACGAAGGCCTGATTCCACCGGGGTTATACCTGGCATGTGCTAGCGACAATGTGCTAATGAACACTGCATGAATAGCACACATCCAAAGGAGCAAACACACGGAATAAAACCAGGCTGAGGCCTGCTCGTGGACGGCATTCGTTCCAAGCGCTGGAGGGTATGAGACGGGCAAGCCTTGCGAACCAAAGGGGTGATTTTGTGGAAGGTGCTGGAGAGGCCCCCGCTGATTGAAAGAGCGCCCTTCATTTTGGGTTTGGGCCGTGTTGTGCAAGGCTCGGAAGGTGTGATGTCAGGAGGATTGATGGCGACGTCTCCACCCAGGATGAAAGCCCTGCTACTTTTCCAGGAAGACGCACAGAACACTGGCGTTTTGATCATGTGGATTGAGCAGCCGGTGAGGGGTCTCGGCATCGAAATACAGGCTGTCGCCGGTTTCGAGCGCGAACATTTCGGTGCCGTACTCCAGCGTCACGCATCCTTCGAGTACTATCAGGAATTCCTCCCCTTCGTGCGGCCGCGAGACGGTGCGCCCGCCGCCGGCTGGCACTTCGAGAAGGAAGGGGTCCATCCGTCGGTTGGCTCGTCCCTGGACTAGCGCCTCGTAAACGATGTCAGAATTCTGCGGGTCACGCTGGATGAGGCGGCGGTCCCGTTTCCGGGTGAGCACGATCTGCGGTCGGGAGTCGAGCCCGTCGAGCAGCGTCGAGAGCGGGACCCGGAGTGCCTCCGCCACCCGCGCCAGTGCCGGCAGCGACGGCGTGATGCGGAAGTTCTCCACCTTGGAAAGCCAGCTGCGCGTCTGCCCTGCGGCGGCGGCGACCTCTTCCAGGCTCTGGCCGAGGTCGAGGCGGCGCTGTTTGATGCGCTGGGACAGTTCAACAAGGTTCATGGGGCGGGCGGATGTTGCTTAAAAATCACATAAATTGCTTTTGTGGCAACAAGACTCTGGCTAGCGTGGCCGTTCCCAAGAAGGACTGCCATGCCGATCCACCCTCTTCCCACCGCATCCGTGCTGCCCCGGCGCGACTTTCTTGCCAGCGTTCTGGTACTCGGCGCCGCCCCGCTCACCGGTCAGGTCCAGCCTACGGATGCCGGCGGAGTTCTCGGTCCCCTGCTCGGCCACACGGATGAAGCTTCGGCCCTGGTTTGGATGCGCGTCGGCCGGGCGGGCGAATTCACCCTGGAAGTCGAGCCGGAAGCCGGCGGCGTGCCGCAGCGGCTGACGCAGACCGCGAAAGCGCAGGACGATTTCTGCCTGCACTGGCAGGTCGTCGGCCTCGCGCCAGACACGCGATACCGCTACCGCGTCGTGCAGGATGGGGCGCCGCTGGCGGCGGCAGCGGGGCAGGCATTCCGCACGGCGCCGGCACCCGGTGCGCCCGCGAAGGTGCGGCTGGCGGTCAGTTCCTGCGCCAAGGAGGACGAGGGCAGTCGGGCGGTCTGGAAGCGCATGGCCGCCGAAAAGGTGGACGCCGTCGTGCTCATCGGCGACACGCCCTACATCGACAGCACGGATCTGGACAAGCAGACGCAGCGCCACCGCGAATTCGCCGCCGTGGCGGAGTACCAGGACCTGCTGCGGTCGCGCCCGTGCTGGTGGACCTGGGACGATCACGACTTCGCCGGCAACGACGCCAGCGGCCTTGCGGCGGGCAAGGAGAACACGCGCCTGGTCTTCCGCCGCTACCGGCCACAGAAGACCTACGGCGACGGCACGGGCGGCATTTACACGAGCTTCCGCCGCGGCCCGGTGGAGGTG
>CAYMHJ010000023.1:0-9618 GCA_964390165.1 uncultured Prosthecobacter sp.
CCTTGTAGCGGATTTGCGGCAGGAGGTCCATCTGATCACGGAATTGCATGAGGACGGTGTCGTCGCGGAGGCCGGGGGCGTAGATTTCAAGCTCGATCATGGGCTGGTTCTAGCGGGTGCAGTGGCCTGAGTGCGAGCAAAAAGTGAGCGCTCAACTGCGGCCGCGCTCATTGAAACGGGCGACGACGCGCTGGGCTTCGCGCTTGTCGGCCTTTTCTTTTTCTGCTTCACGCTGGTCGCCTTTGTTCTTGCCGCGACCGACGCCGATCTCGATTTTGACGCGGGAGTCCTTCCAATAGGCGCGGAGGACGGGGAGTGTGAGGCCCTTGATCTGGGTTTCGCCGAAGAGCTTCAGGATCTCGCGCTTGTGGAGAAGGAGGCGGCGGGTGCGGCGTGGCTCGTGTTGGGTGAAGCCGTTGGCCTTGTCGTAGGCCTGGACATCAAGGTTGTAGAGCCAGACTTGGCCACGCTCGACCCGGGCGAAGGCATCGCTGATATTCAGGCGGCCCTGGCGGATGGATTTGACCTCGGTTCCCCGGAGTTCCACGCCTGCTTCGTAGCGCTCGAGGATTTGATAATCCCGGAGCGCTTTTCGGTTGGTGGCAATTTCGTCAGACATACGGCGGCGGGGTTGACGGGCCGCCCGTGGGAGACTGGCTTATTCAGCGATGTCCTGGATCTTGATCTTGCCGTGGATGATTTCCAGCAGGGCGATATCAGCATCACGGAGACCTGGGCGGCGCTCGACGAGCGGTGAGCGACCACTGGCGAGTTGTTTGACGCGCTTCGAGACCATGTTGATCAGGATGGGCGGATCTTTGATGATCTGGGCGGCTTGTTCGACAAGTTCGGCTTTCATCGGCTATAAGGGGGACGGGGGCTGGCCCGGAAGCCGGGCGGAAGGGGGGCAGAGAGTAGTGGGGTCTGCCGATCTGGCAAGCGGGAATTCAGAGCTGGGGAAAGGCGGTGTTTAAAGCTGGTTCAGCAGGTCGCGCTGGTGGCGGTCGGCTTCGGTGAGGAGCTTGGGGTCGAGGTCTTCGAAGACGCGGAGGGCGCGTTCGGGTTGGCGTGCGGCGAGGTGGGATTGGATGAGGCGACGGGCGGCGGCGGCGTCATTCGGGAAGCGCTTGAGGTATGCCTGCCAGAGGCTGGAGGCTGAGCCAGGCTTGGCGGCGGCTTCGGCGAGGGTGGCGGAGAAGTGGAGGTCTCGGTTTTTGGGCTGCTGCCGCAGGGCTTCAGTGACGACTCGGCGGGCCAGCGGGGTGCTCTGGGCCAGTGTGTGCAAGGTGGGGCTGAGTGCAGGGTGGGAGAGTGCGAGGCTGAGGAACTCGATGGCTTCGCCGCTGCGCTTGGATTCTTCCGCGAGAGTGCAAATGCGTGCGAGGGCGCTGGGCTCGCCGGTGGCAGTGAGGCGTAGGCAGGCCTCGAGGGCGCTATGCTGGGGGAGTGCGCCGTCGGCGAGGGCGGTGTATTCACGCAGCCAGTGGGTGTATTCAGGGTCGATTCCTTGCTGGGTGAGGAGCTTGGCGGGTGGGAGTTTGTGGTCGGGGTGGGTGGCGAGGAGTTTCTCGATCCAGGGCAGGATCTGGGTGGGCTGTCCGCAGGTGCGGGCGCAGATGAGACCGTGATTGAGGATGGTCTGAAAACCGGGATCCTGGGGCTGGGTGTGGCTGAGGCGGTCTAGGTGGATGGAGAGTGCCTCATCGGACCGATGAAGACGCAGGAGGTAGTGAGTCTGGAGTTCATGGGCCTCGGCAAGTTCGCTGGCGGTGGCCTTTTTGCCCTGGGTTTTGAGCCATCCGCTGATGCTGGTAAGGGCGGCGGCGGGCTGGTTGCTCTCCCTGGCGATCTGGATGTAGCTGCGGGTGAGGTTCCACTTGGCTCCAGGGGTGTCTATGGCGCGCTCGAGGATGTCCATGGCGGTCTCGTAGTCCCGCTGGCTGCGGGCACGGGTGGCGAGTGTCTCGTAGGCATAGAGGCGCATGGCGTTATCAAACCTGTTCCCGGAGGCGGCGATCATTAGGTGGGCTTCGGCGGTGGAGGTTTGATTGGCTCCCTGACCGAGCCAGCCGAGCAGGAGGGCGTCGCGGAGGGAACCTGAATCATGGAGCATGGGGGAGTCACGGACGGTGAGTTCGCGGAGCTGCTGCATCGGAGGGAGGCCGAGCCAGCGGTCCACCTGGGCGAGGCGATCGTCAGCCAGGAAAGCGATGCTCATGAGGATGGGCTGGGCGGTTTCCTGGGGGACCTTGACGAGGTATCGGGTCAGCCGCTCGATTCTGGGGGTGCGGAGGTCTTCCACGACCGGGGCGGGGCGGAGACGCCAGGCCCAGGCTGCGGCGAGGGCGACGTAAAGCAGGGAGAGGAGGAAAAAACGAAACATGAGTGCGATGGGGCGGAGTTCAGGGGTCAGCGCATAGCGGCTCTCGGTGTTTCCGGCAGGATGCGGAGATGGACGGTGGACTGGCCGGGCACGATGAACTCGATGCGGCCCCTGGTGTCGGCCATGTGGTATTCGGGCAGGCCGTTGGCGAGCATCTGGCACATGGTGCCGGGTTTCATGCCTTCGAAGGCAAACTCGACAGGGCGCGTGTGGGCGACTTGGAGAAGGGCGCGGCGGCTACCTGCCTCCAGATAGCGGACGCTGGCACTGGAGCTGGCCAGGCGGAGGTAGTCGGGTTCCGCCTCAGTGCGCATGACCAGTCCTGTGCGGCGCAGGCCGAGGGTGTGGATGTAGATTTGATCTCCCTGGCGGACGAAACCGACCACACCTGTGCAGCGCGCAAGGTCGGGCACTCCAGCGGACACTGGCAGGCGCAGGGTGCGGGCATAGCCTTCATTGACGATGATCCAGCGGTTGGGGCCGGTCTGGAAGACACGTGTCCGGGCGGCATCCCGCATGATGCGGGCATAGTGCCCGGCGGTCACGGCCTGGAGAGGTTGGGAGGCGCACCAGTCGAGCAGTCGCTCGACCTGCCTCAGGGAGGCGGAGCGGGCGGCATCTCTGAAGCTGAGGCTGAGCTGGACGGGGCTTAGCCAGCGGTCCTGCCCGGTGCGCCGAGCTTCGCCGATGAAGGCTTCGACTTCAGGGGTGCCCTGAGACAGGGGGCTGCGGGTCATGATGGTGGAAAAATGGGTGCCGAGGCCCCAGCTACGAGGGGGAAGCGCCGGGGTGCGGCCTGTAAGTGTGGTCTGCGTTTGAAGGATGAGATTCTCCACGCCCATGTCTCTGGAAAAGGCCACGGCCTCCCGACTGGGGAAACTGTCCTGGGGCCAGCTCATGAGTCCCATTGCGCGGTCGGTGTTTAGCATTTGATGATGCAGAAAGGCCAGTGAGCCTGCGACTTCGCGTTCCAGGATGAGGGGGGTGCTTCCTGCCGAGGAGTTGAGCGTGCCGCCGAGGGGCTTGCCGCCCTGCCAGGAGGTCGGTCGGCTGAGACCGCCTGAGGCTGCCTCCACGGAGGGCAGGGCAAAGATGGACCGCGCTGCCTGCTGGAGACGCATGGCTTGGCGGGCATCCAGGCCGGGAGTCCAGCCACGGACATCACCTTCACAAACGGCGACGGTCATGGGCAGGGAATACTTGTCGATGACCTTTTCCAGCATGACCTCGGCAGCGAGAGGCAGGCCGGGCTGGTCACTGGTCTCGGCGAAGCCGTCCGCCTCGATGTGGGTGATGAGCAGCCGTTGGCCGTCGAGACTGGTGGTGTCCACGACGGGCGAGACGGCCTGAGTGGCGAGAAAGCGCTCCAGGAAGGGCAGGGGATCGAGCTGGGGGCCGGCGTCCACCGCCAGAGGGTCGAGCCAAAAACCGCCCCAGGCACTGAGGAAGATCTGGTGGCATACGGTGCCTGCGGTGCGCGTGGCGAGCAGGATCTGGCTGCCTTCAGCGGCGGCGCGCACTTCGCGAAGACCCGTGGTGCGGGGGGAGATACTACCGCGATTCATGATCAGGGTGCTTTCGACCTGATGGACGACGGTCTCGCCTGCTTTGGCGATGCTTTTGCCACTGCCTTTCAGGTCCAAAATCTGGGTCACCCGGTTCCAATCGGTGGCGGATTCCCATGGCTGGCCAGTGATCAGGAGGGGCACATTTTCGTTCCTCAGCCCGCTCACGAGGCTGACCAGACTGGTCTGGCGCTCCTGATTGAGACTGAGTGACTGGTCGAGGATGACGGCATTGATGCTGACGTGCTCGGGAAGCCAGGCCGAGCTGGTCTCAAGACTGGCGTCGTGATAAACGATCTGATAGCCCAGCCACTCGAGCGAGCCATGCAGCACGCGGGCGGTGTAGCTTTCCTGTGCGGCTCCTGAGTGCAGGACCAGCACGCGACGCACCGTTTCCTGAAGCGGACCGAGATTCACCCCCGCCTGCTCATGGGTGGTGAAAAAGGGCACGCCGCCGAGCTCTCTGATGCGGCTGGCACGTGCGGAGAGATCAGCCGAGCTTCCCGGTTGGCCGTAGCCGACGTAGTAGGGCTGCACTCCCTGGCGGGTGGCCTCGCGTACTTTTCGTTCGTCGCGGATCAGATCGTCTTTATCGGCGTCTTTTGCCTCGATGAAAAGAATGCCGTCGAGGTAGCGCCGGGCCTCATGCAGCAGGGAGTAGCCGCCTTCGAGGAAGACCTGCTTGTCTGGATACGCGGCCTTCAGCAGGGGCAGGACGGCCAGCACGGCGGCGCGTTCGGCGTCTTGGCTGATGGTCTCCAGTCCGGCGAGGACGACGCCATTGAAGCCACGTTCAGCGGCTGTTTCAACAAGCTCATGCACCACGACCTGAGCCCAGCGCGGGTGGGTGGCATCCAGCCGGAAGTAGCCTTGGGCGCTGCCTTCCAGCAGCGGAACGTCGAGCTTCTGGGCTAGAATGGCAGCAGGTGAATCAGCGGCTACTTCAAACAAGGGCACACGCGCGAGACATTTGTTTCCCAGCGCATGAGCGGCCTCCAGGTCCACTTTGGCATCCACGCGGAGGATGCAGAGATCAAAGGCACTTAGCCCCAGGGTCTCCGGCCGCTCAGAGAGATCCAGGAGCAGGCGAGTCTGGGGGGCCGCCACAGCAAAGCTGAGAGAGATCGCAGAAATGACACTCAAATGACGAAGCCAAAGGCCGAGATGGGAGATGGGCGGAGTGATCATTGCGAAAAAATGAGAACAAGCTCATTGAAGCGTCGCATTATATAAATGCAATAATTTCCACGCCTGTTATTGTAAGATAAATCTCTCTGATGCCTCAGGTTCAAGACAGCCTAGGCCGATTGGCGACGCCTTGAAATGACGGGCAAAATCCCGAGCAGACTCAACCGCCGGTGATGGGTACTTCGTGGATGATTTTTCGGTCCATGAGATGGATGGCTTTCCCATCGAAAAGGGTGCGCTCGAACTCGAACTCAATCTTTTTCACCGGATGCTCACCTTGGTAGGTTTCGGCGGCGGGCTTGGTGGAAAAAACGTAAGCGTGCAGCGGCGGAGAAAGGAAGTGGAGCACATGGGCGAGGGGGCCGTCTTGCTCGTGGTGATGTTTCATCCAGTCCTGGAGGAACTTGTCTAAAGCGGGGCTGCGCAGCACATCTTTGTCAGGGTAGCGGCTGCCTTTTCCCAGCTTGTCGATCATTGGCCGCACGGCCTCCACAGTGAGCTTGCCACGCATTTCATGCGCGGCTTCGTGCTCGTGAAGTGCACCGAAAGTGCGTGTCAACACCTTGGAACCCTTTGGCTGGCCGTAGTTTTGCAGGAAGTGGAATTGGGACTGGATGAAGGCGAACTCATGCGGCTCAAAGAAGGTCGGTGTGATGTAAAGGCGGCGACCATCCTCCATGACTGCGTAGAGGTTGTGCCGCTCCGTCACCTGGGAGTCGAACCACCCCAGCGTACTGGCTTTGTGAGAGTGGGAGGTAAGCAGGATGTACACTGCCGCTGCCAGGGTAGCCGGCAGGGAAAAGAGGCCGGAAACAGGTTTGCCGAGCTCTGATTTTTCCGAGCCTTCATCTGCGGGTTGTGCACGCAAAAACGCCGCCACGATGGCAAGCTGGATCAAAATCCAGTTCCAGAATGTGTCCCCCGAAACGATGAAAATCCCGCAGTGAAGCATCGCCCGCCCGATGGACAGCAAGACAAACCAACGGCGATTCCAAAACGCCACCAGGAGGGCGATTTCGATGAAGACGGTGAAGAGTTTCATCGGCAGACCCAGTGGCTGAAGAATTCCATACAACTGGATCGCCCCAGCCTCGTCCCAGAAAACATTCCAGCCATGCTGGAAGCAGGAAATCATGAGGTTTCCCAGGTCATCATTAAGCGTCCAGTCCAGCCAGTTCGAGCCGATCTCCAGCTTTGCCAGCCCTGGAATCCAGTAGTGGATCAAATTGGCCCCCACGAAGGCAATCGTCAGCGCGTAACCCGTCCCGGGAATGAAGCGACTGACGAGGGGCCGGGCCAGCCCGGCGGCGTAGAGCACATAGGCCATGTCGAGCACCATCTTGCGGTTCGTCAGTTCGGGATTTCCCAGCGCCAGGGTGGACCACTGATCATAGCATTTCAGCGCGGCATATATAAAGACAGGGAAGAAGGCCGGGCGGAGCAGAGTCGCCACACCGAGCGTGAGAATGATAATGCGGTCCACCAGATGGGCCTGCCCAAGGTGAAAATTGTAAGGGTATAATGCCGTTGTCCAAGCCAGGACCAGCACGAGCGCCCAGACGATGTAATGTAGGTCACCGCCTGGGAAAAAGCCGCGCCATGTGCGCCGCTGCCAGTGTTGGTAAATGAAGACCGCCATCAACAGCATTCCGAGCCAGAACTTCGGCGCTTTCACCCCAATCACGAGACTTGAATACAAAAATGAAGTTGAGGTGAAGTCGGGCCTCAACAGTCCCTCCGAAGGCAGACGCACCAGCCGGTAGAGGCCGAAAACCAGACCGAGAGAAAGCATCGTCCAAAGGATCGTTTGCCATTCAAAACGGGACGAAGCGGCGGATGAAGTCGAGGCTGGCGCGGTCATAAAGCAGGCACAGTGGCATGAAATAATCCCGCCGTGCAAGCAGTTCGATTCTTGGGTGCTCGCACAAGGCAAGAATGATCCACGCGATGCCAGGATGAGCACAGTCGGGGGCTGTCGCAGGATAAACGCGTCTGTGCCCTTGCCACACCTGCACTCGGCGGAGTAGCGTTCGCGCATCGCGACCATGCCCCGCCATTTTTTCAATCTCTACGTCCGCATCCTCCTCTGGCTGCTGGTGAACGTGCTCGTGCTTGGCGCAGGCTTTTGGATCGTGCTGCAATGGCAGTTCCGTGAGGGGATGCAGGGCGCGCTGGGCGGTATCGTCGGGGATCGGCTGCAAAACATCGGGCGTGAGATCCATGGGCAGATCAGCGCAAAACCACGCACTGAATGGGACCAGCACTTCGCTGAATTTGGTGCCCATCATGGCGTCCAGGCAGCACTCGTTACCCTGCCGGATCGCATCATCGCTGGTGCACGGATCGAGCTTCCTGATGAAATGAAGCGTGTGCTGCAGGACATGCATCCAGAGCTCACCCGCCGTCCACCGCCTCGTGCCGGACAAGATGACAGACCTCCGCCGCATCGTGATGAGGTCGAAAGGCTGCTCTTCGGCGAAGATTTCATTCCTGGCCCTCCTAGGCGAGATGGTCCGTTTGGTGAAGATGGCGGCCCGCGCTTCGATGACGCCGCCTCCGCCATGCCCATCAAACTCGGCACCTTCATGCTCCCAGTCGGCACACCACCCGTGTATTACACCGGGATCCGGCTCCCCCTCATCCCCGGCTGGAATCGGCGTGAAGGGCCGCTCATTTTCATGATTGTCACCAACCGCATCACGGGCGGCGGACTCTTCTTTGATGTCAAACCTTGGCTTCTAGGCCTTTTCGGTGCCATGGCCGTCTCAGCCCTGCTCTGGCTGCCCTTTGTAAGCGGCATTACACGCAGTGTCCGGGCAAACATGCACGCTACTGAGCAGATCGCTCGCGGACGGTTCGATGTGCGAGTCCCCGAAGATCGTAGCGACGAACTCGGCCGACTTTCCGCCGCCGTGAACCAGATGGCTGCTCAGCTCGACGGCATCGTGCGAGGGCAAAAACGGTTCCTCGGTGATATTGCTCATGAACTATGCAGCCCCATGGCACGCATGGAGATGAGCCTCGGCATCCTCGAAGACCGCCTCACCGACAACGACGCCCTCCGCCTCGCCGATGCACGAGAAGAACTCCGCCAGATGTCCGCCCTCGTGCATGAGCTTCTCTCCTTTTCCAGAACCACACTCGCCTCCGCCACCAAGCCTGCGGAGAACGTCCCCCTGCTCGCGCTCATTGACGAAGTCGTCGGCATCGAGGCCATCTCACCACAAAAGCTCCGTGTCACCGTGCCCGCAGACTGCATCGTCACCTGCATCCCCGACCTCCTCCGCCGTAGCATCGGCAACATCCTCCGCAACGCCCGCCTCCACGCCCCCGAGAGCGAAATCGAAGTCACCGCCACCCGCAAAGGCGACCGCATCCACCTCCGCATCGCCGACAACGGCCCAGGCGTCCCTGCGGAGAGCCTCGCTCGCCTTTTCGAGCCATTTTATCGAGTCGATACCAGCCGTGACCGCCAGACCGGCGGCAGCGGACTCGGGCTCGCCATTGTGAAAACATGCGTGGAGACATGTGGTGGCACCGTCAGCGTTCGGGCCAATGAACCACACGGCCTTGTTTTCGAGATGGAGCTTCCTCGCGCTTGACCAAATCACGCGCAGAGAACACCATTTAAGCACCTACCTCACTCAATGAAAACCAAACTCACCCTCGCCGCCCTCGCCGCCGCTTTCAGCTTCAGCACCGCCTCCGCTCAGGACGCCGTCGATTTCGAAAAGCAGATCCTCCCCATCCTCAAAGAGAGCTGCTTCAAGTGCCATGAAAAGGAGCACGAAGACAACGGTAAAATCAAAAAGCCCAAGGGCGGTCTCCGT
This sequence comes from uncultured Prosthecobacter sp., assembly GCA_964390165.1. Lineage (GTDB taxonomy): Bacteria > Verrucomicrobiota > Verrucomicrobiia > Verrucomicrobiales > Verrucomicrobiaceae > Prosthecobacter. The sequence continues at coordinate 8,967 of CAYMHJ010000023.1, forward strand.
CTTGATGGCGCTGCCGTCATCATGAAGGGCGGCAAGGAATATCCCGAGGAAAACGTCGTCGCCGGAAAGCCTGATGCCTCCTGGCTGCTCAAGACCATGGCCCTGCCTGAGTCCGACGACCTCGCCATGCCCCCTGAAGGCAAAGGCGACCGCATCAGCGCTGAGAATCAGGCCCTGATCAAAAAATGGATCGAGTCCGGTGCCAGCTTCGGTGCCTGGAAGGGCGAGGAATAATCCACCTCCGACATTGGTGAATCTCGAAACGGCGTGGAGCGAACCACGCCGTTTTTCATTTCAACTGGGATCACAGAACGGCGAACCAAGAACCAAAGTCTTGCACCCGGCCCCATTCTTGCTCACCTCACTCTCCCGAACCCTTAACACCCAGACCCAAAAATGCCCGTCGCCACCCCCGCCCAGTATCGTGCCATGATTGATGCCGCCCAGAAAGGCGGATACGCCTACCCGGCCATCAACGTCACCTCCCTCCCCACGATCAATGGCGCTCTGAAAGCCTTCGCCGAGAGCAAGAGCGACGGCATCATCCAAGTTTCCACCGGCGGCGGCGAGTTTGCCTCAGGCACGGCGGTGAAAGACATGGCACTTGGTGCCATCGTTCTGGCCGAAGCCGTTCATCTTTTGGCGGCGAAAT
>CAYMHJ010000023.1:9628-20377 GCA_964390165.1 uncultured Prosthecobacter sp.
CCAAGGCGCGCCGCGATGCCGGCAATGGCAATCTTTTTAACAGCCACATGTTCGACGGCTCCGAGCTGCCGCTAGAAGAGAACATGCGCATCTCCAAAGACCTTCTCACCCAGTGCGCAGAGTTGGACATCATCCTCGAGATCGAGGCGGGCGTCGTCGGTGGTGAAGAAGACGGTCACGACACCAGCGGTGTCGCCAATGACAAACTTTACACCACGCCTGAGGACATGCTCACCGTGTATGAAACCCTGAACGGCGTCGGCCGCTTCATGTTCGCCGCGACCTTTGGCAACGTCCACGGCGCCTACAAGCCCGGCGCAGTGAAACTCAAGCCTACCATCCTCAAAGATGGCCAGGCAGCTGTGACCGCCAAATATGGAGCAGCAGCCGAGATGGATCTTGTCTTCCACGGCGGCTCTGGCACGCCTCTGGAAGAGATCCGCGAGACCCTCGACTACGGTGTCATCAAGATGAACATCGACACAGACACTCAGTACGCCTTCACCCGCCCCATCGTCGGTCACATCATGAAAAACTATGACGGAGTGCTCAAGATCGATGGCGAAGTCGGCGACAAGAAGGCCTACGATCCTCGCGGCTACCTCAAAAAGGGTGAGCAGGGCCTCTGCGAACGCATGAAAGTCGCCTGCGACGACCTTCGCAGCACCGGACAGACCATCTTTGGCACCGTCTGAGTCCAACAATTTAAAGAACTCTTCCTTCAAGAGGGCAATGCTTCGGCATTGCCCTTTTCTTTTTTTGGGCAGTGGCCTGAGGATGGGGCTGCGATGAAGGACGTCGCGGTGAAAACTGAGAAAGTTTGTGCTTGGAGTCTGACATGACTTTGTGATTACATTGTCATTAAATGAAAATTGGTGAAAAAGGCATTTTTCGACCACCACCCGCAGGTGTTCCCAGGGTGGACATGCCCGTTTGTATCGATACGGGTAATCCCATTTCGTATTATCAAGAATGTCGCAATTGCTTGATTTTCAGCGACTTAACATTTGTTTTTTGCTATAATTGAGACTCTCCGCCCCTGGGCTGTCAAAGCTCTGGGACACCACCCCAACCCAACCGCCGCTATGAAACGCACCGAACGCCCACGCGATCTGTCGCAGGAAATTATGACCACCATGCGCACTCGTCTGCGCGTGCCTGTCTCCACGCTGCTGCTCATCTCCGGCCTGACTTGGACTCTTCCATCTTATGGCCTGACGTTGATCAAAACGAATTCGGGAGCAGATACCTTGCTGGCGATTCCGACTTTGCTTCCAGTGACCAGCTATACGCAGAATCAGGCCCCAACCCTGTCTGACACGATTCAGTTCAACAACACGATTACGGGAAATACAACATTTCGTGTCTCCAATGTGACGACCAGCGCGACGAATCCGGTCAATGGAGTGCTAAGCGTAGGTGGCCTGCAGATGCTAAATTCATCAGGAATTGTCACGATTCAGAATACAGCCAACCAGAATCAGACCATCAATCTAGGGTCGTCTGGGATCGATTTATCGAGGGCGACCAATAACTTTACCATCAGCAACACCTCGACGACCAATGGCATCACGCTGAATCTGCTGAACGCCGGAGCTGCCACATGGAACGTGCTGGCAGGCAGGACTCTGACGGTGACTTCGAGGGTTAATGGTGCAGGCACCGGGCTGACCATCAATCCGGGTGTCAACGGTCTGGGTGGGACTGTTTTATTGGGCAGTGCCAACGGAGCCAACACCATCACAGGCGCGACCACCGTAACGGGGTCGCAACTGACCCTGGACTATTCAAGTGCTGGCAACAGAATCGACAACGCTTCCAGCCTGTCGCTGAATCGAGCCACAGTATTGATGCAGGGGGCCTCCACTGGGCAGGCGGTGAGCGGTCTGAATCTTGGTGTTGGTTTCAACCAGATCACGCGTGGAGGATCAACTGCCTCGCTCAACGTGGGCGCGATCAACCGTACTTCTCCAACAGGAGTGCTCAACGTGGGGGCAGCTGGTTTTGTGACTACTTCGACAACAAACGCCGCCAATGGTGGGATCCTTGGAGGCTGGGCGGTCGTCAACAACACCGATTGGGCGACAGGAGGAGGCACGATTGCGGCTCTGGCAGCAGGTTCCTACACGGGGATCACGGGTGCCTGGCCTGGCTCAGCGTCAGTGAACACGAATGCCAACATTACGGGTAACGTCACTTCTGTAAATGGGACGGCCAGCACTTTGAAATTCAACCATGCCACATCAACGACGGCCATAACCTTCGCAATAACGGGAACGTTGAATTTGGTGAACGGAGGTATTTTGAGAAATCAGAACGCTGCGACAACTATCAGCGGCGGCACTTTGACTGCCGGGGGCACCCCAGATACAAATCCAGACTCGCTGTTTATCTGGAATAATCAAAACACGATGACCATTACCTCAGCCATTGCCAACAATGGAGGAGACGCCGTCCGCCTAGTCAAGTCAGGTGCTACAGAACTGACATTAACTGGAATCAGCACCTACTCTGGCGGTACCACGGTCAACAATGGCAGGCTCACGATTGGCAACGGCACCACCTCTGGAATCATCAATCTTGCAGGAGACATTGAGGTATATGGCAACTCGGGTTCTGACAATACGGGAAGCCTGCGTTGGAATCGAAATGACAATCAGGTGCTCACCGGAAATATCTCGGGTGTGGCTGGTAACGATGGGAATCGCCATGCTTTCCAAAAGGTTGCCACAGGAACGCTTACGCTGACTCCCAACACAGCCAATACCTACACTGGCGGCACACTGATCACTGCTGGGACTATCCAGGCTGGAAACACTCAGGCCCTTTCACCCAATTCTCGATTTGAACTGGTAAACACGGCCAGCGCGATACTGAACCTGAACAATTTCAACAACACCATCCGTGGACTTACCGTCGGTGGTGCGGCTGGCGGAAATGTCATTCTAGGTTCGGCTACCCTGACTCTGAATACGCTGCCAATTGATGCATTCAGCTATGCAGGCGTGATCTCCGGCACAGGCGGTCTGGTAAAGAATGGTGATGGATCACAAACCTTCACTGCGGCACAAACGTTTACCGGCCCTATCACAGTGAATGCGGGTACACTTCAGGCTACGACATTGGCGCCAAACTCGGTGACGATCAATGGCGGCACGCTTCAGGCCACAACTGTCACGACATCCGGTGCCATCAATGTCACGAATGGCACACTGCGCACCGCTTTGGTGGCAACCAATTCAAACCTCACCGTAGGCGGAGGGGGGGCGATCATCCTCAATGGCGGAAGCTCCCTGCCAGCAAACCTGAATCTTTCCTTAAATGCCGAACGTTCAAGCCTTCAGGTTCAGAACGGTGCCAGCAACAGCTTTGGCACCTTTGTTTCTGCAGCCGGCAGCCAGCTTGCCATGGGGGGCGGAGCCGCGGCAACGAACCTGACATTCAACGACACTGGTGCGAACACTCTGAATGGAGTCATAACCATGGGGGGCGTGGGTGCAGGTGTGGGCAGCATTGTGAAGGGAGGAACAGCGAGTTGGACACTTGCAGGTGGGAATGCTTATAGTGGTGCTACGACGATTAATGCTGGCAGTGTTCAGATTGCCCCAGGCGCGGTCGTCGAAGTATTGCCCGACCGCAGTTCGGTTATCTTGGCTAACGCTGGTGGTGTGGTTCTTAACCTTAACAACAAGAGTGAAACTATCGGGTCTCTCTCAGGCGGAGGGGCCTCAGGGGGCAATGTCACTCTCGGCAGCGGCACTTTGACCACTGGACTTAATGGGACAAACACATCGTTTGGCGGCAGCATCACCGGCACTGGATCGCTGAACAAGATCGGCAATGGTGTTTTGACATTGTCCGGTGCGACAAGTTTTTCCGGGGGGCTGAATATCCTCGGTGGTGGAGTGGTGCTGGCGAGAACCGGCGGCAATACTCTTAGCGATACATTGAATGTACTAATCGGTGCGGGAGGAGCGGGACTGACCGTAAACACCTCGGACTCCATTGGGCGCCTGACGGCACTCGCCAACTCCACGCTTATTATAGGCAGTGGAGCCACGCTTACCTCGAACCATGTGGCTGCGGCAGATGTCATCCGTGCTGGCAAGGTAGCTTCTGGCACGAATGGGACGCGAGTTATGCTTGTCAGCGACGGAACTCAGGGATTGGTTCCGGGAATGGTGGTGAGATCCCAGGATGGAAACACAGACCTTGTCCCTGGCACTTACATCGTGCAGGTGCTGAGCCACAATCAGGTGCTTTTGAGCAGCAACGCGGCCATTACAACAGGAACAACCGCCAAAAATTTTGTCTTTACCCACGCCGATCAAATGATGGGATCTCTCACCGGGCAGGGCAACTGGACCAAAAATGGTGCAGGAACCGTTGCACTGGGGGGGGACAACAACCTCAATGGCACCATGACAATCAATGGTGGGGCTGTCATTGCCGGTGGATTTAATGTCAACGGGCGCAATATCATCCAGAATACCATTGGAAATCAGACGGCGATCCATTTTAGCGACACGGCTGTAACGAGCCTTAGTTTGGCATCCAACAGCTTGAATCTCATTCCCTTCGAAAGAATCGGGAGTCTTTCAGGTGGGCATGATGGTGATGATTTACTGGGAAATCCGGGCACAATCTTGAATCTGACTGGACTGTCTAGCACCGGAGCGCTGGCGCTTGGGGGAAATAACTCCAGCACCACCTACAACGGCAAGATTCGCGGGGGCGGTGCAACCTGGCTGATTAAAGAGGGAACCGGTTCCTTCACATGGAATAATAATGATGCCTCTGTGATGGACGGCACGATTCGGGTCGATGGCGGGGAATTGAATGTCGGAGGGTCTTTCGGTCTATCCAGCTCATCTAATGCAATGGTTTCCAATGCAGTCGGGGCCAAGCTGACGCTCAACACCTCAAATAACAATGGCGAAACCCTTGCATCCATTGTCGGAGGCGGGAGAGGAGCTGTCCGAACTTTCCCCAACGGTGTGGCTGGTGCTCTTGCCGGCGGTGTTGTCGGAGAAGATGGAGGTGAAGTAGATATCGGAACCCATGGTCTGGTGTTAAACAGCTCGACCGCGAATGCAGTCTTTATCTTTGGTGGCACCATATCCGGTGCTGGTGATCTCGATAAACAAGGAAACAACGTTTTCGAAATACGCGGAACATCTACTTATGAGGGACGCACCATTGTTCGGCCCACCGCTAACAATGTGAACAGTACGCTGCGGATTGGCGCTTATGGTGCTGGAGCTGGAGTGGGTGCGCTGGCCTCGGGAGGCTATGGGGTGCTGCCTGTTACAACGGACTTGCAGCTTTTTGCAGGAACCTCCGGTTTGTTAAATGCGAACTCCATCTTTGATCTCAGTGGTTCGACCCAAACTGTGAAATCGCTTTCAACGCAGGAGAATGCCGGTTCCAAAACATTTAATTTCAATGGCGGAACCATCAATATCGACAACACCAGCCTCACGGATACGAATGAACTGTTCAACGGCATCTTCAATGGACTCGGGACGATCAACGTCATCGCGACTCACCCCAGCGGGTGGAGGATTCGTGCGGACACGGCCAGCGCTACCTTTAACAGTAATGTAATCCATCAAGGCAATCTCAATGTGAACGGCGGTCTCGTGGTTCTTGATGGTACGACAGGCAGTATTGGCGACTCGGTCCATGTGAGTGTGGCCGCAGGTGCCCAGCTCCGGGTGACGCGTACAGACACCATTGGCTCCCTGCATGGGGCAGGCTCGTTGGTTCTCGATGTGGGAGAGGATTTGGTTCTCACCTCCGCCCCGCAGGTTGGCATTAATACCGCTACTTGGTCTGGCACCTCTTCGGGTGGGGGCAATTTGATTCTCACAGAGCGCACACGTCTTCGGATGAGTGCCAATCAGGGCTACACTGGGCAGACGAACGTCTCGGGGGCCTCATCACTGATTTTGGACTACTCGGGGGCCGGAGTGAATAACATCATTCCCGGTGAGCTGCGTCTGGCTGGGGCAAATGTTTTTCTTGAGGGCGGCAGCGCTGCGACAGTCGTGGAAACCGTTTCAGCGACGAGACTCGGGACGGGTCTCAATACCATCTCCGCCGCCACAGGAATGGGGGGCAGGATCAATCTGGGGGTCATCACCCGCGGGCCATCGAGCTTTTCCGTTGAATCGGGAAGTGTGCTGCAGGTGCATGGCAATTCGGCGGCCACACAGACACTCAATGACGACGCATATATCGCAGGCACCATGGGGGGCCATGCCACCTTCGGCAATGGTCATGACATCACCACCTGGGCGGTGGGCAGCACCGATGGGTCGCTCACCAACATCACTGGATTGCCAGACACCGCCTACGAGCCTGCTGGTGGATTGGCACAGGGAGGGCATACCAATGTCCTGGGAGATTTCGATTTCAGCAGCAACACAGGTTCTCTGCGTTTTAACACGGCACCTTCAACATTTTGGCTGACGGTAACTTTGACGGGAAGTGGTGCCGATACCCGCAGTGTTGAGTCTGGGGGCATTTTGGTGACGAAGAATGTGGGTGCGCACGATATTATAATCACCAGCGATGGAACGGCCCTCACAGGCGGTGATGGCGAACTGGTTGCCAATGAGTTAATTATTCATCAGCACAACACACGGGGCAGCCTGATCGTTGAAGGAACGATCGTAAACAACCAGAACACTCCCTTTGAGTCGATCCTGAGCCTCACCAAAGCGGGCCGTGGCAAGCTCATACTACTGGCTGACAATCAGTTCGATGGGAAAACCAGTATTCTTGACGGTGTCCTTCAGCTTGGGTCCAGCAGTTCCAGCACAGGCAGCCTTGGATTGACCTCGGAGATTGTGAACCATGGCTACCTGAATCTTTACCATTCTGGGGGAGGGGTTGACTACACCTATCCAGATATCAATGGCATGGGGGCAGTACAGGTGAATAGTTTTGCCAAGCAGATTCTGGGCGGAGCCAACAGTACCTACACCGGCGGCACTTACATTGTCTCGGGAACAGCGCAAATCTCTAGCACCACTGGCGCCGGGGGCTCTGGATTGGGCAGCACGGCTGGACTCACGACTGTGTATCAGGCTGGCACGCTTGAATTAGGAACGAATGCTCGAATCAATGAAACGATCTACCTGAATGGTGGGAGCCTCACAGCAATCTCCAGTGGGGCGATCCAACAGGGGCAGGTCATCGTCGGTGCCTCTAGTCAACTCCGCTCCACGTCACCGGGTGGCAGTCTGACCTTCACTGCGCCAGTCGTCGCCCGCCCTGGCGCAAGCCTGACTTTGAATGGCTCAGGAAACTTCATTTTCAGCACCAACAACAGTGTTCTCGGCCCAATCACCACCAACAGCCCGATCTTTGTCGGCGGTGGAGCATTGAATGCTGCTGGCGTGGTTGGCAGCCTGGGGGATGGCAACATCACGAACAACAGCTCCATTACGCTGAACTTGAATGACACCCATTTCGGGCTTTCAAATGTGATTTCCGGAACTGGCGGACTCAACCAAACTCGAAATGTGGTGCACGTGACCGGCCATAATACTTATTCCGGTCCCACCAACATTGGCAGTAATCAAACAGGTGCCAACCTCAATGCTGACATGCGGGTCGGTGCTGACACCTATACAGGTCGGCTTGGCACCGGAGCCATCAATCTCCAGTCATCCACTGGAGGCAATTCCACCCTGCGTTTTCAAAGTCTGCGCAATCAGATATTGAATAACGATGTCAATATCAACCCCTGGACGGACGGCACCAATGCGCGCAATGCCGTCGTCGTCCGCTACGGCCTCGGCGCTTTAAATTTTGCGGGAACTGTCACCGCAGGTTCACACTCCGAACCCGGTCAAAATCCTTTCACCCAAAGGGCGATCATCCAGTCGGAGCCCAATAACAAAGTTACCTTCTCCGGTGTGATCGCCACAGGATCAGGCAATCGCCTGAACTTCCAGCCGATAAGCAATTCCATGTTTGAGTTTGCCGGAAGTGAAAGCAACACGATCTGGGGCCGCTTCCTTCCGCACGGCTCTGACAACGCGACTGCCAGCTATGTCTTCAACAACAGCGGCACAACGACCTTGAAGGGCTACAACAACTTCGCGGGCGTGATTACCACAAACCGCCACCACAACACCTACATCCAACGTGGCACCTTGGTGGTGGATCACACCTTTGATTCCGATCCTGATACGGCAAACTCCACCCAAGTGCCGGATGGAATCAACAATGATGCCGACCTCTATCTCCTGCGTGGTGCCACTCTCATGTTTAATCAAAACGAGACAGTGGGCTTTCTGGCATCCCAAAAGGGATCCACTGTTCAGGTGCCCACGGATGTGACACTGCGGATTGATGACAATACAAATCACGCTCTCAATGGCAACTTCGAGGGCAGTGGAACTCTCGCCCTGGATGCCAATGGTGGCGCCGCGTGGTACGGTTTGTTTGGTCTCAACAACCTTGCAAATTCTGTGCAGATTGGCAGTTCGACCCAGGTCGTGACGGCGCGTGTTTCAAATTTCTCAGCACTCAGTGGCTCTGGTGAAACTTCAGGCATCACTCTCGGCGTTTCTGGCCTGATCGGTACGGCACCTCAGGAGTCGCGAATTGAGTATGTCAGCCGGAGTTTGGTCCCGCATGTCGTGACAAAAGATATCAATTTGGCAAACAGCGGTGCCTTTGAGACCAAAAAGAACACTGTGGCGGTGAGCGGAACAGCCTCTACGATCACGCTTGAGGATGTCGGAGGTCTTGTGCTGAACATGGCGGTCAAGGGGTTGAACATTGCGCCAGGGACGACCATCTCCGGCATCGATACTGGCAATAACACCATCTCGCTCTCCACCCCGACGCTCAACAGCATCCCATCACAATCGACGTTAAGTTTTGAAGACGTCAGTCAGGCAGCAACGGTGAGGATTGCTGCCAATGGCATAGCGCCACTCATCATTGGCTCTGCCAGTGGCTTGGATGGCCGGATAGCGATCTCCAATTTTGCCAACAAAACACTCATTCTTCATGGTCAGAACACAGGTGAGAACACCATCAATGGCATGCTCGATGAAAGTGCAGCCATCCTGTCACTGACCATCAATCCGAACGTTGCTAACAACGATCAGTATGGAACGGGCCGCTGGGTGCTGAAGAATACCGGCAATAACTTCAGCGGAAGTGTCACTGTAAACCTTGGCACGTTGGAGCTTTCGGGAGATCTCGGGCTTGGAAATGAATCGGTCGGCATCCTCGGCAACCTCTCCGTTCCGCGTGTGATCGATCTTGGGACGACGTCCTTTGACTCCCGCCGCTACTCCATCACCGGAGGCGGAGACAACCTTGGTGGAGTCACAAGTCCCGGCGCTATCGTGTTCAATGATCCGAATGCAGGAGTTCTCACGCTCGGCTCTAATGTCACATTCAACCAAAGTTATACGGGAGCTGCCGGCTTTGGAGAAATCATCAACAATGGCGTCAAAACCGTTGTCATTGACGGTGCGCTTTCTGTCCGTGCCTTCAGCGGCATTAATCAACTGGATAACTCCAGCCTTTCAGGCAACCGCACTTGGATTCTGGACGGCAGCAACACAGGGGACAACATCATTAATGGAGCCATTGGAAACAATCCTGCGTCGGGAGGTGCCACCGCCGGGGTGACGAAGGAGGGTGCAGGCAAGTGGATACTTAACAGCATGACCAACACAATGACGGGAACTGTCACCGTCAACCGAGGCTGGCTTGAATTTGCCGGTGGCAGCGCCATTGGTGACGATGCTCTTGTGAATGTTGTCAATGCAGGTTCTGACGGCACATCTTTGGGTGGCTCCACCTTGCGTGTCCGAAGCAGTGAAACCATCGGTGGCCTTGCCGGCACGGTGGGCTCCAGTGTCATCCTGGACTCTGGCGTTCTCACCATTAGAAATGCCAATCAAACATTTTCGGGAGTCATCAGCGGCGGTGGCGGAATCACGCGCACCAACTTTGACGGCACTGCCCGCGTTTCCACCATCACAAACAAAAACACCTTCACAGGCCCAACAACGATCACGACAAACGGTGTTAATTTTGTTGGCAACCGCATTGATGTTTACCATCTTGCGGACGGGGGGCTGCCCAGTGGCATTGGCGCTTCGACAAATGCCCCCTCAAATCTTGTGATTCAAACCAATACAGGGGGGGGTGGGCTGCGCTGGCTTGGCTTTACAAACCAGAGCACAGATCGTCTCTTCACCATCGGTTCAGGAACCAGCGCGGCTAACTTCTGGGCGGATGGGGTCGTCCTCGGCACCAATGTGCCGAAGATCGAATTCACAAATACAGGTGCCATCGCCTTCTCTGGTGCGGCGAACAGCACCCAGACTTTGGTTCTTCGTGGTGCCACCATCGCAGACAATCTGATGGCGCCGCAGATCACCAACAATGGCTCTGGTGCCACATCCCTCTCCAAGATTGAAGCTGGCATGTGGATCCTTAGCAATCCGGCCAACAGTTACTCTGGAGGAACTACCATCACCGCAGGCACACTTGCCATCACGAGTGGCACAGCCCTTGGAACCGGGACAGTCACCGTCAGCGGTGGGGCAGGTGTCGGATTGGAGCTTCGTGGTGATCTGAATGTGGCCAATAACATCACCAACACAACTGCCAGCGGCGGCATGTTCGCCAGGACTGGGAACAGCACGTTATCAGGGCTCTTGACTGCGACGGCAAATTTTCAGCTCGGAATCGCCGCGGTTGCAT
>CAYMHJ010000023.1:20387-35759 GCA_964390165.1 uncultured Prosthecobacter sp.
GCATCAGTCGCGCTCACCAATTCAACGTCTTCGATTACTGGTGCCGGGCAGTTGCTCAAGTTTGGCAATGGCAGACTTACGCTCTCGGGGGTGAATGGAACTGGGTGGACTGGTGCCACCGTGGTTCGCGGCGGTACCCTGGCTCTCGACTACAGCTCAAACGATAACTCGAAGCTGCCGAATGCAGCTTCACTGACGCTGGGTGGCTCTGGAAGTGTCACTCTCCCTGGTGTGGACGACAATGTCTCTGGGCAGAGCAATATTTTCGGTACAGCTGGCGGGACTCTGGCTCTGGTCGGTGGCACTCACATTGAGCAGGTGGGCAGCACGACTCTGGCCCAGGGAGCCAATGCTATTGTTCGTGAAGGCGTATCAACGGCGAGAATTAACCTCGAAAACCTGACTCGTGCTGTTGGTAGCGGAGCTACAATTGACTTTGGCGCACCTGGCATTGCCACCACAAACAATCTCAACGGCACCGTGGGTGGCATTTTGAGAACTACCGGGGGTGGTGCTGGCACTGCGGTCGGAGCCTATGCCACAGTCGGCAAGACCAGCTGGGCTATGACTGCTTCCAGTGGCACAGACATTCTGATCAATGCACTAGCGACCTATGGTGCCAATGTTTTCTCCAGCGGCACCAACACAGATGTAACGTCCGCCGCCGCCACGACGGCCCTGGCCACCACCAATACACTCCGCTTCAATACGCCACAGGCGACCACCCTGACGTTGACGGGTACTCTGAGCCTCCAATCATCTGGGATCTTGGTTACGCCAAATGTGGGCGCTTTTGGCACCATCATTACCGGTGCCGCGATCCAAAACGCCGCAAACACTGTGAACCACGATGCGGTGATCATTCATCAGCACAACACATTGGGAGCGCTCCAGATCAATTCGGTGATCCAAAATTTCACCAATGCTCAGCAGTTGACCAAGTCAGGTCTAGGAAAAGTGTTCCTGAATGCTCTCAACACCCAGACCGGCACTCTTCATCTCAATGAAGGTGAACTTCAGGTTGGAGGCACTATCGCATCTCCCGATACGCCGACCAATGCAGCACTCGGCGGGGCGCTTGCGACTCCAGTCGCCATCCCGGTCAACATGAGTCAGGGGGCCACGCTGAAATTCCTCTCCTCGCGCACAATTGTACAGACACTGGGCGTTGTCGTCGGGGGAGGCGAGATCGTCCTCGCCGCGGGAAATTTGCAGCCAGTGCGGCTTTCCTCTGACAGCAATGGTTTCCTTGGCGAAATTACCATCAGCGGAGGCGTGCTTGAAATTTCCGGCAACAACAACGCCCTCGGTTCAGTCCGGGGACGCACGACGATCAATGCTGGAGGCTCGCTGCAGTTCAATGACAACCGTAGCACCGGGGAACTGATCACCCTGAATCAAAATGCCGTGATTACAGCACTCCCCGCTGCCACGGGGGCCACGATCAGCGGTAAAATGACGCTCAACAACGTGACGTCTGCTGGAGCGATTTTCAATCTTCCAGCCGGGGCCGGGCTTACGGTTTCGGGAATCATTGAAGGTGCTAATGGCCTCACTAAAACTGGTAATGGAGTGTTGACGCTCAGCGCCAATAACTTCGTCGGCATCCTTGATGGTTTCACGGCGGCGAATGCATCCCCCACTTTGCTCGGGCAGGTGATGGTGAATCAAGGCGAACTGCGCCTTGGAAATACCCGGGCACTAGGAGCTTTCGGAGTGGGCAATGAAACCATCATCGCACCGGGGGCCACGCTTGATCTCCGCGGCCAGTCACTCAATTTCGGAGATGATTCTTCAGCCTTGCGCGAGATTTTCATCGTTTCTGGTGAGGGGCTCAACGGCACGGGAGCCATCCGCAACTCCACAGGCACGGGGCAGCTTTCCCATCTCGTTTTGGCCGGTGACACCACTTTAAGCGGTGGTGGGTTCGTCAATGGTTCTCGTCTTGATATCGCCGGTTATGACATTAATCCAAACAACGGGTCTGTCCTTGACGGCAACTTCACCCGCAACTTCCCTACAATCGACGGTCAGGGCTTTGTCTTGAATATCGTCGGCAGTCGTTCAGGTGAGGGAGTGGTTCTGCATCAGCCCACCTTCACCACCGCTCTGAGCAAGATCAATGTGCGTGAGGGCATCCTCCGACTGGAAATGGACGCACCTGTGAATGCTGCCGAACTTTGGAGCGGAATCTCATCCGCCGATGTCACCAATGGTATCGAGATTGGCTATGCTGGAGCCACCCTGGCTAACCAGACTTCTGCAGCTGTCGGAGTCGGGCCAAATGTAGGTGCCCGTCTGAACCTCTTCCGCAATTGGGATGTCCACCATACCGTGAACATCACCATGAACGGTATCACTGCCAGAGGGCCGGCCCAGGACATTTCCGGCGGCGGGGTGAACTACATCGACACAGGCACCAGTGTCACCCCCAGCCCAAGAACCTATCTAGACGGCACACTTACCGTACTCGGTGATGCTAGCCGAAATATCTTGCACAACGAATCGGCCACCAGCAGCAACAGCGTCGTTGCCCAGTCCAATCTGACAGGTGATCTTCAGACCAAGCTCATCATCGGCGGTCAGATCACGGGAACCGGTGGTTTTAGCAAAACAGGCACCCGTGAGGTCCGGCTGACGAACGACAATAATTTCACGGGTGCATTAAACGTGCTCCGGTTCGGTCAGGTGGCCATCGGCTGGCAGAGCAACACGGTTAACGTCAACGGAGTGGATTACCAGACCTATGGTGATGGTGAAGGCTGGGCCGAGTACGGCCTCACCCTCGCGGGTATCAATGCGCGGGTCTCGGGAACGTCGGAAATCAACCTCCAACGTCGTGGCATGTTGACTTTGGACAACACAGACAGGCTTGATCCTTCTTCAGCCGTCTCTGGAGGCAATAACGATGACCGCATCAACAATGCTGCGGACTTCAATCTCAACAACGGCTGGTTGCGCATCCACGGAGGTACGTCAGCAAACAACGAAGCACTGGCCACCGCTGGCGGGGCTCAGGTAAACGTGCAGTCCGGCACCAACATGCTGGACCTCTGGCCGCTGGATGGCGCGAATCAGGCCATGACATTGACGATTGGAGACATCACACGCAGTCCTGGTTCCATCCTGCGCATCAGAAACTTTGACGCCACATCCACCTTCGGAAGTGCGGAACCACTTGTCGGCACGGACAGTGTGCGTGTGGCAGTGACCAACTCCTCGAACCTTTCCGAATATGGTAGCGGTGCGACGATCACCAGCCGAAAAATTGTCGCCGGTATTTTGGGCGGCATCATGCCTCATGGTTATCTCGAGGATCTGCGTGAGATCGGTTACAACAATGCAAACGTCTCCGATCTCTACAATCAGGGCCGCAATCAGCAGTTCCTGACTGGCAGCCATTTTATGACTCTGGATGGTGGGTTCCTCCGTCCTTTGGATGATTCAGAGTACTTCACCCCATTTGAGGGCATTATGGATGCTGGCGTGGGTGGTGGCTCAGGGCAGAATGTCAATCTGATCGACATCTCCAATGTGGTTCGTCAGAACATGAGCATCAATTCCCTGCGTTTTGGCCCAACGGCAAACAGTGCGGGTGACTCTGTCGGAGAGTCGGCCATCAATGACGGCACCACGCTCACGAGCTATAGCAACCTCCTTACCCAAACACTGATCGTGGATGCCAGACTGACTATCGCCTCTGGCATGATCAGCAGTGCTTTCTTCCGGGCAGGAAACAGCACGATTGGTAACAACGGCAACCTTGCTGACACCGTGATCCAGGGGGGCGTGCTCGACTTCGGCGCTCGTGAAGGCATCATCAATAATCAGAACGGTTATGTGCGATTCACGGATGGCACCGTCCAGACCGGTAACTTCTTCATCCGCTCCGACATGGTCGGTTCTGGCGGTCTGCTGAAGACAGGCCTGGCCCAGGTGGTTCTGGATGGCTACAGCACCTACACGGGTGTCACCACCATCTCGGAAGGTACGCTAAATCTTCGCAACGGCCGTTCTGCCGCTGGTGCAGGCGGTCCGGGTAATCATTTCAAAGTGGAAGGGGCTGGCACACTCGTCACCAGCCAGGGGATCACCCTTGGCAGCGCTGCCGCTCCTAAAGACATCTTTGTCGGCATCCTGCAGGGCGACCATACGATCATGCAGGCACAAAATGACCTGACCGATTTCTATGGAGACATCGTCGTGGATAACGTGGATGCCGCAGGGCAGGTTCTCTTCACCCCGCTGGTCAGCACCTCTGGTGCGAACTCCACTCTCATCCTTCGCGGAGACATCTATGGAGGCAGGATCAATTCAAATGGCACCTATGCCGCAGGTTCCGCCGTCACCAGCGACGTGCAGGCCATTGATTCCCGGGTTTTGAGCACCTCCGGTTCATCCAATGGTCATATTTATGTCCGCGGACAGATCGGCGACATTGGTGTGAACGGGGTGCCATCCCCAGTGGCCAATATCGTCTCCTCGCTTCCCACTGGCTCCATCATCAATCGCGGCTCCGCCGGGGCCACCACGGTGACCAATGAAAACGAAGTCTTCCGATTCACCATCACGGGCAATGACCAGCTCAATGTCACCATGGAGCGTCAGCACAATGCCGCTGGGCGCCTCCTGTTGAACCAGGGCATCCTCACCTTGGATTATGATCCCTCCGCCAGTGGAAATGATGGCACTGGTTTCTGGACGAACACTGCCATCAGCAAAATCGCCAATGGTGATTCGAACGCCGTCTTCAGCAACACTTCCATCAGCAACAACGGCAACGCTACCATGCATGGCTTCAATATCGGTGGTAGCAATGCCATGCTCTTCATGAAGAATCCCGGCCAGCATTTCAACATGACTTCCTGGCGCGTCGAGAGTGGTAACAACGCCTGGATCGGTGGCATTAACTCGTCTGGCACGGTCACCTATGGCACTGGAAATGGCAGTCTCACCCTCGCCAAGGCTGTGCGCCTTTACTCAATGGCTGGTGGCACCGTGGATTTGAACATGCGCCTGAACGGCCAGAGCATTCAGAAGATCGGACGCGGGGCGCTCAATCTCCTGAATACAGGACTTAATTCCGCCAGCGACACCCACAGCTTCGAACTCGGTGGTGGCACTGTGATCGTCGATCACCGGGGCCAAAATGTCGCCCGTCTGGGAGCAGTTGGAAACTTCACCTTCCGCGGTGGCAGCTTCCAAGTTCTTGGCAATTCCACCGCAGCCACGACGGCCAACTACAGCACTGACACTGCTGCTGCACGCACAGTTGCTTTCACAGTTGGGGGAACCGAGATCGAAGCCCGAACCACTGCTGCCTTCAACACGACTTTGAATCTTGGCAACACGAGCGCCACCAACGGCATCCTTTCCCGCACGGCAGGGGCCACGGCGAATTTTGTCGAGAACTCATCTGCTGGTGGTGTCGCCGCCATCAACCTTCAGTTTGGCAACTCGACAGCTCTCGCCAAAAACCGCATCATCTCCTGGGCGACGTATGGGAACGCGAGCCGCACCGCCAACGACTTCGCCATGGTCAACGCCAATGCAACCCATGGCATTATCGAGTATCCACGCGCTGCTGAAGAATATCAAAACAGCGTCGCCTCCTGGTTGGGCGGTACGGATGTTTCTGAAAATGGCGGTGCGGGTTACTTCGGCACCCTCGCAGGCAACCTAGCGCTTAATACCCTGCGGTTCGACACCCTTGCTGAGAGTGTTGTAAACCTCGGTGGGAACACACTCTCCCTGATGGGCGACGAGGTGGCTGGAGCCATGCTCGTCAGCACAAATACCGGGGCGGCGAACAAAACCATCACGAACGGAACCATCAACATCCTTGATTCCGCCCTGAGTTCCAATCTCAACCTTAGCCGCACTGGTAATGTGGCCAGTGCGAACCGTGTGATTTCCTCCCTGAACAGCACTTCCGGTCTGGTACCTGGTATGCTTGTCACCGGCACAGGCATTCCAGCGGGCACCACCATCCAGAGCGTCAATGTAGGAGCCTCTTCGATCACTCTGACGAACACCGCCACAGCCAGTAACAATGGTGTCGTCCTCACAGTGAGTCGCTATTTGGGCGATGCGGATGGGGACAATAGCAGCAGTCCCGCCAATCAGACCATCACGAACATGCCCACCACGACCGGACTGGCACCCGGCATGTTGGTGCGTGGCATTCCAAGCGTCCGATCTGTCATTATCACCAACGGTGGAACAGGCTATACCTCAGCCCCAACGGTCGCGATTAGTGGTGGTGGAGGCACTGGGGCCACGGCCACGGCGACTGTCTCTGGCGGAGTGGTCACCGCCGTTACTGTGACTGCGGCTGGTTCCGGCTTCACGAGCGAGCCGACCATCGCCCTCACGGGCGGTGGTGGATCCGGGGCGACTGCACGGGTCATTGTCCCAGCGGCTGTTGTGCCACCAGGGGCTTACATCACTCAAGTCACGGCAAACTCCATCACCCTTTCGGCCAGGCTCTCGGCCACAGCCACAGGTATCGCTCTGATCAGCACGACACCTGAACTCATCGTCCACCATTATGGTCAGGGTAACCTGAACATTGATGCGACAGTTACGGGCAATGGGATACTGACTATCGCAGGTCCGAGCAGCACCAATGTGAGTGAATTTAACACCACTGGCACGGTGCGGCTCACAGGCAACAACACCTACACTGGGCGTACCAATGTGAATGGTGCCGTGTTGGAGATCGACTCGACTAACGCTCTTGGAACCAATCCGACAGCTGTTACCAACAGCCATCTAGTTCTCAATGGCGGAACTCTTCGCTGGACGGGCGGCGTTTCCACCCTCGGTAATCGTGGCATCACCCTCCAGGGTAGTGGTGGGGTGATCGATGTCACCCGCTCTGATGGCAACCTCATCATTGGCAATGCAGTGTCCGGCACCCAGCCAGCGCTCGTCTCCGAAGACATCTTCCGGGGCGATCTGGTGAAGACTGGCACCGGCACACTCACATTCATGGGCAGTGGCACGGGACACAACAGCGGGTTCCAGGGCCTGCTCGACATCCGCCAGGGTTCGCTGGTCATCATGCAGGACACCGGCTCTGCCAATGCTGGTGGGACCTCCATTTTAGGAACCAACCGCTCCTGGGCCGACGGCACCATCTTCCGGCAGGGCACCAACGTTCAATTCTTCCTTGGCAGCACCAACAATGCAGGGGACTGGACTATTGAGGAGTTCATGACTTTCGAGGGCGGGAACACCTTCACCTACAGCGGCCTGACCGACATTGCCGTGGATAACTCCAGCGCGCTCGACGGTCAGTTGAATCTCGGCAACCGTCGCCCATTCAATCTCAACGGGGTCATCAACGTCGCTGGAAACACCACCTTCGAAGTCGGACTTAACTCCAATCTCCGATTCTCACTCGATGCCGGTTACGTCATGGGCGGAGGAGACATTATCAAAGACGGCCAGGGGCAAATGGAGTTCCGCGGCAACATCCCCGACTGGAAGGGAAATCTAGTCATCCGCCAAGGCACCGTCTATGCCTTCAATCAGGCGGACATGCTCGGCACGGGCTACGCCTCCGGCAAAACCATCACTCTGGGTGACAGTGAGCGCCAGGGCATCGCCCAGCTCCTCATCAACAATGCCGGCAGTGTCCAGAACTGGATTCAGGAGGTGAAGCACGATATTGAGGTTGTTTACAATCCCAGCCAGACCAAGCGTCTTGGCATCGACAACCCTGCAAATGGTAACCGCACCTCCTTTGACGGGAACATCACCCTGAATGACAGCCTCATTGTTCTGCTCCAGGATGCCGGGGTCTCCCTTGGAGGTGAGCAGGCGGTTCTGAACTTCAACGGCCAGTTCAGGGATGGTGCTACGACCAGTGGAAACATCCTGTTCCAGGGCACGGACAATGGTGGTGCCAACGACAACGTGAATGGGCGCATGACCGGCTACGCTGTCCTCAATGGTAACAATAGCGCCTGGACTGGTGATGTCACAGTCGGGGCCAATCTTACCTATGACCACGACAAAACAACAGTGCTCCGCTTCGGCAACAATCTCGCTCTCACCGCAGCGAATGACGTGTTGATGAACTTCAACTCCATGATCCAGACTGGTGGCAGATCAGTGACGATCGGCGGACTCACCACCAATGGCGGCAACGGATCCTTCTACGGGGAAGTCGGCACCCTGAACTCGTCCACCAATGGCAGTTCCGAGATCATCGAAAATGCTGACACGGCACCTGGCAGCCTGACCATCGCGCAGTCCACTCCGGCTACTTATGAGGCTGTGTGGGACGCCAAGTTCCGTGATGGTGTGCCTAACAGCCGTTTCTTCGCCCCGGGCACCAACTCCCACCTCACCGGCGGCTCATTCAGTCTCGTGAAGGCCGGAAATGGCTGGAGTGTCCTGACGCTGGACAATGATTATTCCGGCACCACTACCGTCAACGGCGGCATCCTCCAGGTTGGACGTGGTGGAGTGGGTGACACTGGTGCTCTGAATGCCCAGGGAACCGTGGTTAACAATGGAGGCACCATCGCCGGCACTGGCTGGGTCATGGGCGGTGCTGCGGTGAATGCGCTGACGGTCCAGTCCGGCGGCATTGTTTCTCCAGGAGATCTGGCGGGTCGCAGCATCGGCACTCTGAGTGTCAGTGGTGACGCCATCTTTAAGGCAGGTTCCGAGACGCTCATGCAGGTGCGCCTGCCCACCTACAATGCCCCTGGCTCGGTCGATGCCTCCGACCTGAACTACGTCAGTTGGATCACTGGTCTGAAGAACAACGAGTTCTCCAATGCTCTCAATGCGCTGGTGACCACCCAGCAGCATGACATGATCAATGTGCAGAACCTTGCAGGAGCCGGATCACTGAGAATCGAAGGCGGTGCCAAAATCACTCTCATCAACGAAGGCTACACACCGCGTGCAGGGGACATTTTCCATCTCTTCAAAGCGGGGTCCAATGGGATCAATGGAATCCTTGGCGCGCTCAATGTGGGAACCACTAGTCTGCTTACGGGTGCTGAAACCGGCACAGACCTCACGCTCTTCGAGCTGGGAGGGAACTATCGCTGGGACACCAGCCTGCTCAATTCCCTGGGAGCGCTCGTCGTGGTCACGCTCTCCGGTCCGTCTCCCTTCTCGCCCCCATCCATCACGTCTGGCCCTACCCGCTTCCCTACCTCTGGAGTTCTTGAGCCAGGAGTGACATTCACCATCACTGCCAAGGCTGACTCCACCTCTGCCCAGCCGATCACATTCAGCCTCATCAGGGACGGTTCCACTCTGCAGGAAGACCTGATCCAATCCGTCGTGCTTTCGCCTGAGGATGGCATCCCAGCAGGGAACGGCGTCACAGCTACCTTCACCCTTGTGGCCAGCACCAACACGAAAGGCAGCTTCCAGGTCCGCGCTCAAAACGCAGGGGGCTCGGTCGTTACTACTGGCAGTGTGTTTGTCGGTGTGAATGACACGCCGGTGATCCTGGCTGGCGATCATCCGGTTTCGGCAATCAAGACTCCTGGCGCGCCGCTTGAATTGAAAAGCACCGTCACCGGCCCCGGACCTTACACCGCCATCTGGACCCGGCGTGTCAACGGGTCTGACACGGATGTCGCTGTTGCACCAGCCACACCTGTTCCTGCCTCAGCCAATAAGTTCGAGAGCACGTTTACCATTGTCGCCATCGCCGAGGAGGACGAGGGGGGCTATTTCTGCCGCTTCGTCTCCACCGAAAACATCGACCTCGAAGTCACCAGTAACATTGCCAACATCACCGTGCGTGATGCCGTCACCAATGTCATCGCCACTCGCACCCGTGATCCTGGCCCCACTTATGTCGGTGAGAAAATCACCTTCTCGGTTACGGCATCGGGTGAAGGGCCGCTGGCTTATCAGTGGTTCCGTGTGCGCGGTGCTGAGGCACCGCTGGTTGTTGGCACTGGTTCAGCCACCCTGGTGGTGAATAATGATGCAGTACTCGCTGAACCAGACATCTACTACTGCCGCGTGTCGAACGATGTCAACCCGGCCGGTGTGCAGAGCAACAGTCTCGGTCTTCCCGTGCTCGATCCTGCTCCGTCCGTGACCAGTCACACTGTCCTCAGCCGCACCATGTTGGTCGGCCAGCCTCTCAGCATGGCGGTTACCGCCGGTGGTCGCCCTGAGCTGCGTTACGCTTGGAAAAACAATGGCAAGACCATCGCTGGAGCCAACACTCCCGCTTATGGCCTCAGTGCCGTCACCATCGCCAATGGCGGCAGCTATTCTGTCGAAGTATCCAACTCGACCAGCACCAAGCTCTCCGTTCCTCCTGCGCCGGACTTCGCTGAAGTGGTCGTGGTGGATGATTCCACACGCACGATCCCTGTGAAGTTGGGTGCCCCCAGTTTCACCCTTTCCGCCAGCGTCGGGCGCGGGGCAAAAACCACGGTCTCTTACACCTGGTGCAAGCGTGTCTATGTGGAGGAAATCATCCCGCCGGAAGAGGAGGATGGAGAGCCCCAGGTGGTCATCGTCCCTCTCGACACTCCGATCAGCGATACCGACCCAAGATATACTGGCGAAACCTACTCAGGCTCGGCCTCCAATGTCCTGACTGTCACAAACGCAGTGCTGGAGGATGATGGCCTCTATGTTTGCAAGGTCATGGGGCCGGATGGTACGGAAGTCGCCGGCTGCTTCCATGATGTGCGTGTCTATGACAAGGCTCCTGTAAACAACACCCCGCCAGTCCTCACTCCTGGTGTCATCGGCGGACTCTACACAGAGGCCATTGATGTGAACCTGAATGATCGCGGTGAGCCACCGGTGGACTTCACCGAGGCGGAGTCCCGCAGCCGCACCCCCGTCAGCTACAATGCCAGTGGTCTGCCCGCCGGCCTTTCGATCAATAAAACCACAGGGGTCATCAGCGGTTATCCGACCAAAGCCTCTGCTCCCGGCAGCTTCACCATCACCACCTGGGCCACCAATCTGTTTGGAGATTCTGAGAAGCTGCAGTCCACCATCACCATCCATCCGCTGCCATTCGGCATTCCTGGCACATTCGCAGGCCCTGTCGTGCGTAGTCCCGTGATGAATGACAATCTCGGCGGTCGTTTCGACATGGTCATCACCTCCATCGGAGCGCTTTCTGGGAAAGTCACTCTGGGCAGCACGGCCGCACGTGCCTTCAAGGGCAGCTTCAGCATGACCGTGGATGACACAGGCGCACTCACTGGCATGCCCTCAGCCACCGTCATTGTTCCTGCCACAAAGACAGCGCCTGCGCTGACCATTAGTTTCAAGCTCAGCATCGTCGCTTCTCCTGCGGCTGTTCCACCTGCTCCGCCTGTGGTCACCATTACGGATGCCACCATCAGCTCTGACTCGGGCAGCGTCGCCTTTACCGGCTGGAGAAACAACTGGGCCACCAAGGCCGTGGCAAATGTCTCCCACCTTCCCACGGAGTACGTCGGACTTTATAACACCGCCCTCTGCCTGCCCGATGGAGACAGCCTCATTGGTGATAGTGTCTCTGTCCCGCAGGGTGCAGGTTATGCCTCCATCACCGTCGCCGCTGCCGGCACTTACAAGCTGGCAGGCCGCACACCGGATGGTGAGACCCTCACCAGCAGCTCCTATGTCGGCCCTACTGGGCAGCTCTTCCTCTTCCAGCCCCTCTACAAAACGGCCACGAAGGGCTCTGTACTTAGTGACGACGCTTCCACTCCTCAGATCGAAAACATCCAGATCGTCACACGCACGGTTCCGAATCCGGCAGACAATGACGTCACCGGCATCATCTCCCATGTCCGCGCTCCTGACCCAGCCGCCACCAGCAAGGCGCGGCTCTATCGTTCTGGCTTCGGCACCACCCAGGTGCTCGCAGGAGTCCCAGCCGCCACCGTCACCTCGCCGCTGAACCTCACGGTCATCGGTGGTCGTTACTTGCCGCCTGTGAAAGGCAGCACCACGGTTCTCATGGGCATCGACACCACCCTCGGCGTCGCCAACAATGCCGAACTCTCCTTCAGCGAGGACGGAGACGCCGACAACTCACCCACCCAGGATGGTGATGTCGTCACCAGTGACAATCCTGACATCACAGTCAGCATCGGCCTTGCCAGCAAGGTCACCGTACCGAAGAAAAAACTCACGCCGCCCATCGCAAATCCGGCCGGCACCACCCTTGCCGTCAATGCCACCACGGGCGTGTTCAGCGGCAAATTTGCCCTGGATGACAACAATCCTGTTGTGGGACAGAAACCACCCGTCGTGAAGCGTTCCGTCAGCTACTTTGGACTCATCATTCGTGCTCGTGTCGATGACACCACCACGACAGAGTTCGGCACCGGGTATTTTGTCATTGATCAACTGCCGCAGGACACCGTGGCTCCCGTAACGACCACCACGACCTCGCCACGCACCTCTGGAATTGTCACCTTCAAGCCGGTCGGTGGTGCCACCGTGCATTGATTGATCTCCTCCAGGCTGGCCTGATGAAAATCAGGCCAGCCTTTTTCTTGCCTGTTGTCAGGCCCGCGTGCGCTCGCTAGCGTCATCCCAGCACCGGCATGAGGCCGTTGCCCTTACAATCACAGTCCTCGCATGTTTTCGCTCCCGGTGGTTCAGGTCGGCTCCGTCTCCGTAGATGGCTCAGAGCCTTTATTTATCCTCGGCCCCTGTGTCATCGAGAGTGAGGAATTCATCTGGGACATGGCTGATCGTCTGGGTGCCCTCGCCAACAGCCTGCGCCTGAAGTGGATCTTCAAAGCCTCCTACGACAAGGCCAACCGCAGCGCCGGCAGTTCGTATCGTGGCATCGGCGTCAAGGCGGGCTGTCAGCTCCTCCAGCGTGTCGGCCAGAAGCTTGGCGTGCCCGTCACCACGGACATCCATTCCCCGGAAGAGGCAAAAATCGCCGCCGAATACATCGACCTCCTCCAGATCCCCGCCTTCCTCAGCCGTCAGACCGACCTCATCCTCACCGCAGGCGAGACCGGCCGCGCTGTGAATGTCAAAAAAGGCCAGTTCATGGCCCCCTGGGATGTCAAAAACATTGCTGAAAAGCTCCAGTCTGTCCGCTGTCAGAACTTCCTCTTCACTGAGCGCGGCACCACCTTTGGCTACCAGAATCTCGTCGCCGACATGCGCTCCCTCTACTGGATGCGCGAGCTCGGCTACCGTGTCATCTTTGATGCCACCCATTCCGTGCAGCGCCCCGGCGGCCTAGGCACCACCACTGGCGGAGATGGCAAGCTCGCCCCCGTCCTCGCTCGGGCTGCTGTCGCCACAGGCTGCGACGGAGTCTTCATGGAAACTCACCCCGAGCCCGCCAAAGCCCTCTCCGACGGCCCCAATCAGGTGCCCCTCGCCGAGCTTCCCCAGGTGCTCATTCAGCTCCGCAAAATCCACGCCCTCGTCCAGGAGGGCCAGTGACATGAACCGCGCATTCCCGCCTCTCATCCACCCCCGCCTTTGGGCAGCTCTCGCCGTGCTCGCCACGGTCACGGGGCTGCATTCGCAGGACGCCGCTCCAGCCGAGAGCTCCATGGCCTCCTTTGGGAAAATGATCCCCGAGGGCTTCATCAACCGTGACGTCATCATCCCCTCCTTCGACCAGGCGGGAAAAAAGACCTCCGAACTCCACGCCGAGACACTCACCCGCATCGACGAAGAGCGCCTCCAGGCCACCCAGGTCCGCATCCACATCTTCGCCGCCGATCCCGCACAAAACATGCGCATCGACCTCCCCAGCGCCACCTTTCACCTCACCGACCACCTCCTCCGAAGTGGTGAACGCTGCACTGTCACCCGCACCGATTTGCAGACTTCCGCAGACTCCCTCGTCTTCGACACTCGTACCTCTATTGGCAGCATGAGCGGACGCGTCCGCACATTGATCTTTGACACAGGCACTGTCTCGCACGAATCCAAGCCTGACCAACCCGCCAAGGCCGCGAACTGACATGAAAACCCTCCACCTCCTGATTCTCATCCAGCTTGGATGGTTCACGTCCCTGCACGGCCAGGGGGCCAGCCGGCTCTCCACACCCAGCAGCGACTCTAAAAAGCAGATCGAACAGGCTGCCGAACGTCTGCGTGCGGCCCAGAAAAGCGGTGAGTTGGATCGTGCCAAGACCACCGCCAAGGAACTGCTCAAAAACCTCCCTCCCGGCGTCACCGATGCCGCCAAAGCCGCCCTCCAGACACCCGAGGCACGCGCCCAGGCCATCGAGGCCGCCAAAGCCGCCGCAGGCAGCGCCCTCCCGCAGGTCCAGGGCATGATCGGCGGCCAGACCGCCACTCCGCCGCCCGCGGAAGCCGCCCCCGCTCCATCCGTCCAAGACCAGCCGCCACCCGCCCCTTCGGGCCCGGCTCCAGGAGCACTGCCCCCGCTCACACCCAGCACCACCGCCAAAGGTGCCCCTACCATCATCATCGAGGCTGATCGCAGCGACTTCGACCTCAACACCGCCGTCTTCATCTACAGCGGCCATGTCCGCGCCCGACATCCCGACTTTTACATCGAGTGCGAGGAGCTCGAAGTCCACATGGTCAAAGAAGATCAGGCCCCGGCTTCCAAAACAAAGGCCCAGGCACCCCAGAACCCGCTCCTGGCCAAAGGTGGAAAGAAGGAGCAGAAAGATCCCCCGATCAAAAAAGCCATCGCCCGCGGCCCCATGGTCATCATCGAAAAGCGCAGCCTCGAAGGCGACATCCAGCAGGGCCGCTGCAAGCGCCTCGACTACGACGGCACCACCAAGGACATCGTCCTCAGCGACTATCCCCAGGTGCAGAAAGGCAATGTCCTCCACATCGCCACCACCGCCGACACCGTCATGATCTTCGACAAAGAAGGTCGTCTCCGCACCAATGGCCGCCCCCGCACCGTCATCCTCAGTGACGACCAGCCCGGCACCCCGAACAACGGACAGTGATTTCCCCTCCTCGTGGCCCGTCCCAAGCGCAAAAGCCCCCCCACCTCCACCCCGCCGCTCTGGCAGGAGGAGATCACCGCACCCGTTGAGGTCCGTCAGGAGTACATCCAGGCACCCGCTCCCGAGTCTTCCCACACCGTCGGCGCACGACTCCTCCACACCGAAGGCCTGAAAAAAGTCTATGACGGCCGCGCCGTCGTCAACGGCGTGGACATCGAAGTCAAAGAAGGAGAGATCGTCGGCCTCCTCGGCCCGAACGGAGCAGGGAAGACCACCACCTTCTACATGATCGTCGGCCTCGTCCGGCCCAATGGCGGCAAAGTCTTCTTCTCCGGAGCCGATGCCACCCAGGAGCCCATGTACAAGCGCGCTCGTCTCGGCATGGGCTACCTCCCGCAGGAGGAGTCCATCTTCCGCCGCCTCACCGTCCGGGAAAACATCCTCGCCG
>CAYMHJ010000024.1:0-35718 GCA_964390165.1 uncultured Prosthecobacter sp.
ACTGCTACAGCGACGAAGAACGCCAGCGTGCCATCCACCGCTGCGGCAAGAACGCCGAGATCACCCGCTTCAAAGGTCTTGGCGAAATCAGCCCGGACGAGTTCAAGCACTTCATCGGCCCGAACATGCGCCTGGAGCCGGTGATCAAGCCTCACTTCGCGAGCTCGGTCGCTCAGCCGGAAACGGAGGGTGAAGGTGAGGGTACGGTGGCTGTGGCCAACCAGTTCACCTCCCGCTACAAGAACATGAAGGACTTCCTCAGTTACTACATGGGCAAGAACACCCCCGAGCGCCAGACCGACATCGTGGCAAACCTGCGCATCGAGAAGGAACTCGAGTTCAAGGAGGAACTCGCCCTCCCCGAAGCCGCGTAACACTCACTCAACGGCGGCTGAGCCGGTAAAAAAGCCAGCCGCCGATGCCGAGGAAGAGTACATTCGGCAGCCACATGATCAGGTGTGGGTAGGAGCCGGGTTTGTCATTCAGCGTGTCCGCCAGAATGATGAAAGCGATGTAGGTGACAGCCGTCACCAGACTCAGGGCAAAGCCGGTGGAGGTCTCCCGGCGCTGTGCCGTGACACCGAGCGGGATGCCGACGAGGGCAAAGGTGAAGCAGGCCAGGGAGAAGCTGTAGCGCTTGCTCAGCTCCGTGCGTGAGAGGGAGAAATGCTTGGGTTCCATGACACGGCTCGTGACGGCATCCTTCCCCTCGGAAAGCTCCTGCCAGAGCTGGGCTGTGGTTTTCATGCTGGCGTTCACTTTGACCGAGGTCTCCTTCAGCCTGGAAAGCGGGAAGGTCAGCGCGGTTTCCGCCGCTTTGAGGAACTCGATCTTGTCCACCTTCTTGTCAGGCGTGTGGGTGATGGACTCGATCTCCGCATCGAATAGATGCAGCGTGAAATCCAGCACGCCCTTCTGAGTCTCCAGCAGCGCACGCTTGGCTCGGACGACACGTTTCGCCAGGGTTCCCTCGAGTTCGATGATCTCCAGATCCTTCAGCTCGCGCTCGTTTCTCTTCCCGGTGTAGATGCGGAAGCCGGGCACTTTCTCCAGCACGCGCCCTTCCTGGAAGAGGGACTCGGGATTCTCTAGAGCCACCTCATAAAAGAGCATCTTCATGCGGTTCTTCGCCGCCGGGGCCAGATCAATGTTCACCCAGAAGCAGATGCCGGCGAAGGCGATGGAAAGTGCAAAAACCGAGGCGCAGATGCGCGGCATGGACCAGCCCGTCATGCGCATGGAGACGAGTTCATTGTCCGCGGAAAGCCGCCCGAAGATGAGCAGGATGCCCGTGAGAAAGGCCCAGGGGATGGTGAAAATGAGCGAAAACGGAATGATCAGAGCCAGGAACTCAGCGACCACGGAAAACGGCAGCCGCGTGTCCCCCAGCAGCTTCTCCATCTCCTTGAAGAGGTTCCCCAGCACGAAGATGCCGCTCAGCAGCAGCACTCCCATCAGCGTGGCTGAGAGGACTTGCCTGCCGAGGTAGCGGTCAAAAATGCGGAGGAACATGGATGGGAGGTTTGCGGTGGTTTGCGTCGTTGGCAATGGTTTGCAGTGGTTTATCAATCAATAGCAATCCATTGCAAACGACTGCCAACCATTGCAAACCGCATCCTCAGCCCCTCTTCCATTCCGCCAGCACCTTGGGCAGTAGAATATGCTCCTGCTCCTTGATCCGGGCATGAAGCATCTGGGGCGTGTCGCCAATGAGAATGGGCACTTTTGCCTGGGCCAGGATCTTGCCGGCATCGATCTCGGCATTGACGAGGTGGACCGTGCAGCCGGTCTCGATCTCTCCTTCATCCAGTACATTCTGAACGGCATTCGCCCCTTTGTAGGCGGGAAGCAGGGAGGGATGCACATTGACGATGCGGTCGGCATAGGCGCTCAGCACCGGCTCCTTCAGGATGCGCATGAACCCTGTGAGCACGACGACCTCCGCGCCTGCCTCCTGAAGCAGTTTCAGTACCTTCCTCTGCGCTTCATCCTCAAACCGGCGTGGATTATTCCCCGCATGGACGTGATGAACGGGCAGTCCCTCCGTCCTGGCGATTTTTAAAAACTCAGAGTCTTCTTGGTCCGAGATCACAGCCACGATCTCCGCATCAAGACTTTTCTCCTGAATGGCCTGGATGAGAGCACGGAGATTCGAGCCCTTGCCCGAACCGAGAACACCGAGGCGCAGTGGCTGCGGTGCATCCTCCGTGGCACTCATGCGCTCGATGATCTTCGTGGTGGAGCGCCCGGGCACCAGGGAGAGGATCTGGATCTGTGTCCGGGCTTTTTCCAAGGCCGCACGTTCGCCGGGGTCGAGGGACTCCGGCGTATAATCGCCGCCTTTGGCATAAATGTGCGGCTGGATGGCCTCGATCAGCCCCGTGGCCCGCTTGTCGCTGAAAACGACGACACCATCCACGGCACGCAGTCCGGCGAGGACTTCGGCACGATCTCGCTCGCGATTCAGAGGCCGGGTCGGGCCTTTAAGTTCGCGCACGGAGGAGTCAGAATTCAGTCCAACGATGAGGGCATCTCCCAGGGCGCGGGATTGCTGGAGATAGCGCACATGCCCGGTATGCAGGAGATCGAAGCAGCCGTTGGTGAACACGAGCTTCTTCCCCTGCTTCTCCAGAGTATCCCGCAGGTAGCGAGCCTCGGTGACTGACATGGGGGCATAGACGGCGGGATCAGGCATGTGCTTTTAGAACAAAGAACGGCTCAGTTCGCAAGTGGGTGTCGAAATTAACACACCGTCACGCCCCGCTCCCGCATCTGGCGGAACCACTCGACAAACTTCGGCACCCCCTGGGCAATGGTGGTGGTGGGCTTGAAGTTCAGCATCCGGTTGGCCTTGCTCACGTCAGCGGATGTCAGAGGCACATCGCCGGGTTGGTCGGGGAGCTGGTTGATGATCGCCTTCTTGCCGACGCTGTCTTCAATGGTGGCGATGAGATCATTCAGCGTCACCGTCTGTGACCCGCCGAGATTGAAGATGTCACAGATCGGGCCGCTTTTGTAGTTCAGCGAGCCGATGATGCCGTCCACAATATCATGGCAGAAGGTGTAATCGCGCGCCGTGCTGCCATCGCCATATTTGTCGATCGGCTTCCCGTCCTCGATCAGGCGGGTGAACTTCGAGATCGCAAGGTCGGGCCTCTGACGCGGACCATAAACGGTGAAGAAGCGCAGACTGACCGTCTTGATGCCATAGAGATGGCTGTAATTCGAGCACATCTGCTCCCCCGCCATCTTCGTCATCGCATAGGGGCTGATGGTCTGCAAAATAGGGTCTTCCTCGGCGAAGGGGACCTTCTTGTTCACACCATAAACTGAAGAACTGCTCGCGAAGACAAAGTGCCTGCAACCCGTGCGGCGCGAGGCCTCCAGAAGGTTGAAGGTGCCTTTGATATTCGTGTCGATGTATAGCTCCGGCTGATCAATGGAAGGGCGCACACCCGCCCGAGCGGCGAGGTGGATGACCGCATCAAACTTCCCTGCAGCGAAAAGTGCATCGACAAAGGCGCGATCCGTCAACTCCCCCTCCGCCACCGTCACCCGGTCTCCCATGGCTGCGATGTTGGCGCGCTTGATGGCCGGATTGTAGTAGTCATTGAAGCTGTCCAGGATCGTCACCTTCCCGGCTCCGGTGGAGAGCAGGCGTTCGACAGTGTGGGAACCGATGAAACCGGCGCCGCCGGTGACGAGAATGTTCATGAGAGCAGTGAAAAGAGACGTGTGGACAGATACGCTCCCGCAGGTGGCGATTGATTGCAAGCCGGGGCAGATATGTCGCCAAAAAATCACCTGCATTGGATGAACGGAAGGTGTGTCGTCGGAAAGATGCACCATGGGCCAGTGAGTTCCGCACATCATGCTGGTGACGCACCAAGCATTGACTTGTTTAGGTTCTAGCCCTCATCCTGAGCTCTTTCCGGCTCGGGCTAGCCACGCAGGCGTATGAAGAGACAGACCCGGGACACTTCTCAAGGTAGCCTCGCTTCCGCCCAGCCTCCGCAAACCCGTGCCAAGTTGCCACCTGAAGGGGTTTTCGGTGACGCTTACTTTCATACCGGGCACCTCACGAGTGAGGTGCCCGGAAGCGCTGAGTTTCCGCTTTAAATGAGGATTTCATGAGACCCTGCACTCTATTCATCATCAAAAGTCGGGAGCCACTTCCACGAGGTAGAACCGCATGCCATCTGCGGCTGGTGGTGTGCCTGTGGAGGTACCGTCGTCAGTGAAGATCTTTGTCATGCCGTCGCCGGTGATCCAGGTGGTGGCGTTTTGCCAGATCATGAGATCATCACTCCAGCGCACCCGGTAGAGGCGGCCCGGCAGTGTGGGGAAGGTGACTGCGACATGGCCGCTGCCAGACTGTGGCACGCTGCTCCACTGGTATTGATCCGGCACATCAGGATCGAGACCGAAGAGGAACTCGGCTAAGGCATCGTGATCGTCGTGGTCGTTGTTGCTGCTGGCATCGCTGACGTCCGGGTTGGTGCCATTTTCAGTCTCCCAGGCATTCGGGATGCCATCGCTGTCAGTATCGGCATAACTGCGGATGATGTTGACGTTATCGAGGCCGAGGATCTGGTCCGGCGAGGTCTGCGTGGCGTTGTCATCCACCCAGCGGAGCAGAAGCTGCGATCCAGCGCTCCAGTTTCCATTCAGCAGAATGGTGGTCAGCGTGGTGGAGCTGGTGCCGACGGTGTTTGGCACGTTGGTGAGAGTGGGATTCAGCGTGCTGGCATTGGTCCAGCTAGTGCCTCCATCGAGGCTGAAGAAGAGCCAGTAGCCGGGAAGATCGCCCGCAGTGGCAACGCTGGTGTAGCGCAGCGTGTCGTAACTGATCTTCAGCGCGTCGATGGGTGCGCCGGTGCCGTTCGTGAGCAAAAGCTGGAAGGCCATGCCTGCGATGCTGGTGGGCGAGCTGACGAGCACGCGGTTGGCGGTGTCGCCTGCGAGGTCGGCGGCGTTGAAGCCATTGACGTTCGTCCCGGATGGCGTGGTGGTGGCGGTGAGTGCGGCGGCGGCGTTCACCATCGCGGCCACATCACTGGCGGCGATGCTGGTGGTCCAGGTGTTGTTGGAGGTGCCGCTCGCGGCGTTTTTCACGATCCAGGTGCCGGGAGGCGTGGCGCCAGCGATGCCCATGGAGTTAAAGTCCTGCGTATAAGCACCGAGGAAATTACCAGGCGGCGTGAAGGTCACACTGACGGCTGTGGACGTTGTGGTTCCACCATCATTGTCAGTCGCCACGGCGGTCAGGCTGTAGGTGCCCACGGCGATGCCGCTCCAGTTGTAGGCGAAGGGCGAAGTCATGTCCTCGCCGAGCTTCGTCGCGCCTTGGAAAAACTCGACTTTCGTGATGACGCCATCTGTGTCGGCAGCATCGGCGCTGATGGTCAGCGAGCTGTTCTCCGTGCTGAAACCATTCGTCGGAGAGCTGATGGACACCGTGGGGGCCACGTTCGCCGGATTGGTGACTGTGATATTCACGATCACCGAGGTGGTGCTCGCGCCTTGATTATCCGTGGCAACGGCGCTGAGGGCGTAGGAGCCCGAAATGGCCGTCCAGGCAAAGGAAAACGGCGCGGTGCTGTCTTCGCCCACTTTCGTCGCTCCGGCGAAGAACTCGACTTTGGTCACAAGGCCATCCGCATCCGCTGTGGAGGCTTCAAGAATCACCTGAGCTGGCAGGGCAATGCTCTCGCCTTCCGTCGGCGAAGTGAGAGAAACCGTCGGCGCGGCATTGGCGGCCGAGGTGAAACTGCGGGCTGTGCTGCCGACATTGTTCGTGCCGTCGCTGACTGCGGCATACCATTCGTATTCGGTGCTGCCAGCCAGTCCGGTCCAGTCCAGCGTCGCGGATCCGCCGCTGGCGTTCACGGTGCCCAGCGCCGTCCATGCCGCTGTGCCCGCGCCCATTGCGTAAGGCAGGGTGAACTCGCTGTCTGCATCCGTTTCAAAGGTCAGCGTGCGGGTTTGCAGTGTCTTCGCGGTGATCGTGTTGTTGGCGGGTGAGAAGACGAAGTAGCGCAGCCACGAGTCGCCGCCATTCGCGCGGCTTTGGTAGTCTTGCAGCACGGTGTAAACGGTGCGGCCTTCGAAGGTGTCGGCACGCTGGCCTTCACCATGAATGTGGCCGCAGAGCATGAGGAAGAGGTTAGGGTTGTCCTTTAGATTATCATACACCGCCTGACCGTGACCACCCCACGCGGCGGGATTGCCGGTGCCGATGAGCCAGTGGCTGGTGATGATGGCACGGCGGTTTGGATGGGCCTTGAGCAGCGCATCCGCCCAGTCGAGCACGGCCTGATTCGCGCTCGGGCGATATTCCATGTTGATGATGATGAAGTCGAGGCCGCTGGCGCTGAAGAGCTGGTAGTTGTTGTCGTTGTTTGTGCTGTAATTGCCGCCCCAGTAAGGTCTGCCGGCCCAGCGGTCGGTGCCAAAGTAAGTGTTCCAGAAGACGCTGGCACCATCCGGGCTGCCGATGGGCTGCTGGTCATGATTTCCAGGTGCTCCGCCCCACGGAATGCCGTGCGTGAGCAGCGTGGTGAGAGGATCTTCGATGATGTCCATGGCGCTGTCCGCATTGATCCACTCCTGCGGCACGCTGTCGCCATTCTGCACCATGTCACCCATATGCGCGACGAAGGGGATGTTCAGCGTGGTGCGATTGGCCACGATCCAGTTCGTTTGGGAAGTGAAGTGCTGCAGGCGGTTCCCGCCACTGTTCTCCGAGTAGAACTGCGTGTCCGGCAGTGTCACTAGCGTGAAGTCGGGGCCGACAGGTGGTGATTTGAGTCTGCCGTAAAAGGTGACCGTCATGGGCTGGCTCTCGGGATCAGAAACGCTCGCAGAAAGCGCTACCGTGCCTGCGCTTCCCGCATTCGTAGCGAGATCCGCAGGCGAGGCGAGCGTCACCGTGGGTGCTTGATTCTCCACCACGTTCACCGTGATCGTGGCGGAGGTCGTGGCGGCCGTCATGTCATCCGTAGCCTTGACCGTGAGCGAGTAGGTGCCGATGGCGACATTGGTCCAATCAAAGGCATACGGAACGGTGGTGTCCTCGCCGAGCTTCGTCGCGCCATTGAAGAACTCCACCTTCGTCACCGTGCCATCGCTGTCGGCGGCATTGGCTGCGATGGTGATCGATGCGGGAGCGAGGAAGGTAGTGCCATCCGCCGGCGCAGTGATGGAGACTGTCGGTGGCGTGGTCAGCGGCGGCAGCACATGCACGGTAATGACCGCACTGTCCGTGAATGCTCCGAAGTTATCCGTGGCGCGAGCTGTGAAGATGTAATCGCCCTTCGCGAGTGTGCTGACATCGATGCTGTATGGCGCGACCGTGTCCTCGCCAAGCTTCGTGGCGCCTTGGTAGAACTCCACTTTGGTGACTGTGCCGCCGGGGTCTGATGCGGCGGCAGTGATCGTGAAGGAAGCGGGCGCGTTGAGATTCGTGTTGTCCGCTGGGGCGGTGATGGAGACGGCGGGCGGATCATTCGTGACCAGCGTCGCGCCTTCGATCCACAGCGGGCCATTCGTCAGTGTGCCAGCGGAGGTGCCGGTGCTGCTGGCGGTGGTGGTGCCAGTGCCTTCGTTTAAACCATAGCGAGCGATGAGGCCGGGCGAGCTGGCGACGGCCACATCCTTCGCCGCGGCGATCTCCGCGCCGCTGCGGGCGTAGTTCCACACGCGCACTTCGTCGATGATGCCGTTGAAGAAGCCTGCGGCAGAGCCGGTGGAGGTCATCGCGGTGGCGATGCCGAAATGCTGGATGCTGTCGTAGCGCGGCAGAGCGCCAGCGGCGGCAGTCGTGGTGCCCACGGGTGTGCCATCGAGATACATCGTCCACGTCGCCGTGGCGCCATCGTAGGTCACGGCAGCATGATGCCACTCGCCATTCACGATGGGCGTGTTAGTTCCCGTGATCGGGTAGTTTTGACCAGCGGTAAGGCCCGTAGCCGGATACGTTTCAAAGTCCGCCGCCAGCAAACCAGCGGAGGTGATGCCAAAGAGGTAGTTGCAGTCCACATTGCTGCCGTCGTTCTCACCACGGCCTTTGGAGAAGAGCGGGGCCACGGTGATGCCACCTGTGCCGGAGCTCGTCGTCGCCCCCGTGCCATCCTTGCGGAACCAGCACTCCAGCGTCATGCCATTCGTCGGCGGGCCGCCCGCGCCGAGATCGGTGGCGGTGCCCATCGTGACGTAGTCATTGACGCCGTCGAACCACAGCGCCGTGTTGGCAGGCAGATTGCCCGGATCGAGCGTCACCGCCACGCTCACCGCCGTGCTCGTTGTAGAAAATCCATCGTTGTCCGTGGCATGCGCGGTGAAGCTGTAACTGCCCACCGAAAGGCTGCTCTGGCTGAATGCGAAAGGCGACTCCGTGTCCGTGCCCACCACCACGCCGTTTCGCAGAAACTCTACCTGCGTGATGGTGCCATTCGCGTCCTCTGCTGTGGCTTCGATGGAGAAGGTAGTGCCCGTGATGACGCTGGAACCATTCGCGGGACTCGTGATCGACACCGTCGGCACGACAGGTGCCTCGAAGAAGGCAAAGCTGAACATGTCCTCAGCATCTGTGGCTCCATCCTGAAGCACGGGCACCGCCGTGGTGCTGACGATATCACGGCTTTCGATGATGTAGCGCGTGTTTGCCTCATCCCACTGGTAGGAGACGATGTTGTCAGCATTGTTAGTCGCGCCGCCCTCGGGGCTGACGATCAGCGTGCCCGTCGCCGGACTCATGCCGGAAATGCTGAGATACCACTGTCCGGTGCCGCCTTTGGTCAGAGTGAATGTGCCACCGGTCACATCCAGCGAGGCGTCGTTGTTCACGCGGCCCATGGCTTTGAGGAACTTCGTCCCGACATCACCCGTGTGCAGATAGACAAAGGAGATGGGGTCCTGCTCCGTGCCCGACCCGCTGCTGCCATTGTCTCGCACACGCAGGGTGAAGCTGCCGTCGATGTTCGCGGCGGAGTTGGCGTAGTTGTCCTCGTTCTTGAGGTGGTTGACCAAAACGATGCCGGTTTGCGACGTGTAGGCCGCGTCAATCGTGGTGAGGTTCAGGCCAAACACGCCACCACCCGCTGTAGTGAACTGGGTGCCGAGATTGATGCCCGCGCTAGCCTTCAGCGTGTCGGTCGCTCCGCCGTTGCCGTTGGCACCATTGCGTGCCACGCCGCCGAGCCACTGCGAATAAGGAAAGAAGGCGCAGGCCACGTTTTGATTCTGCTCTTCCGCGTTCGGAGAACGGAACAGGCACAGATAATAAAGGCTCGGCGAAGAAGTGCTGTTCAGCTCGACTCCCACCGTGGTGTAAAAGGTGCCGATCGTTTCGCCCACAGCGTTGTTGTTGCGACCATTCTCCGAGACCGAAGCAACGACTACGCCAGTGTCGTAGTCATTCGCATTGCCAAAGGCCACGTTGTAGTCCGCCTTGGTGCTGCCGCTGCGGATGGCGAAGTTTGGCGAGCTTCCCTCGCCTTTGGTGATGGTGACGGACGTGGTGGCATTGCCAGCATCGTTTTGCACGACGTTGAGATTGCCAAACTCAGTCGTCTGAGCGTGAGCTATCAATGGAAGCAGCAGGGCTGCGAAGAGGGAGCGTTTCATGGTTTGGGGGGAAGTGCTGGTGCGGCGATGACTGGCGCTGGTGCGGCTAGGCCGAGGGCTCGTTGCGTATCTGTGAAAATCTGGGCCAGGAGTGGCGTGCCGCGTTCGAGGTTCGGCAGGGCGAGCAAGTGATTCCGCAGTGATCTCCAGGCCGCTTTCGCGTCGTCAGCACGACCTGCCTGCTGGAGAATCTCGGCACGGCGCAGCATCCATGGTTCGGGGCGTGGAGCAGTCTTTTGCATGGCCTTCGCGCGTACCAGCGCCTCGTCGAAGTGCCTGGCGGCAAGTTCGAGATCGAGCGAAGGCACGAGTAATGCGGGCTCGAAGCCCAAACGTTCGATGCCACGACGCAAAACCAGCACAGCCTGCTCAAGTTCACCAGACTTCACCAGCGCGCTGGATGTCTCGAGGAACAACTCCGCTGCAGGATTGTCAGCTTTCACCAGTGCTTTCTGAAAATCAGCCAGCGCTTCCGCTTTCTGCTCCAGCTTCATCAGCACACGTGCGCGCTGCGCCAGAGCGCCCGCATGATCCACATGGCTGCGCAGGAACTCATCCAATGTCGCCTTGGCCGATAACCAGTGGCCGCCAGTGGCCAGAGACTGGCCTTTCACGAAGCCTGTCTCGAATTTTCCCGCCGCCAGCCTCTCCACACGTTCGAGTTCCGCCAGCGAGGATGTCCACTCGCCATGTTCCTGATGTGCGCAGGCGAGCTTGAAGCGCAAAGCCGCGTCATCCGGTGTTTGAGCAAGTTTCAGCGTGATCTCATGGACGACATCGTGATACGCGCCGTGACCGAGCAAGCATGACGCCATGCAGAAGAACACCATCGTCACCCGGGTGCTCGAAGATAAGGAGCGCCACATGATGGCCAGTGAACAAATAAGGATTTTGGGGGGGAACTGGGGAGACAAATCCAACTGCACAAAGCGATGCAGCAGCCTGATGACTTCTTTGACAAACAACATGCCTGTCACACAGCCGACACACGGGGCAATAAGTGAAGCTTCCCGAGGAGAAATCACCTTCTCGGCGACTTTAAACTTTTTCGACACATGGAGACATGAGGCTCAGTGGGTGACAAAACCGACACGACATTCGATGGCTATCGCCACACCATCGTCATCAGCATATCAGCAGTTCCCCGCTTCATGGGATCAGCGATGTTTAGAGCGAACCAGCTTTTGCATTATCTGAGAGCATGCAGCACTCAGGTAGGTGCTGCTTTTTACGCAAACAACTCCGTCACCGCTTTGCCCTTGCCATCCTCGGTGACGTAGAAGGGGCGGCCTTCGATGTCGAATTCAGTCTTCGGGCTGATGCCCATGGCGGTCATGATCGTGGCGTGGAGATCCATGATGCTGACTGGGTTCTTGGTGGCGATGAGAGGGCGTTCATCGGCGGTTTCGCCATATAGGAAGCCTTTTTTGGTGCCACCCCCGAACATGACGACACTCGTGCCGCCGGTAAAATGGCGGTGCAGGCCGTAGTGCTGGGCTTCCTCGATCTTTTCGACTTTGAAGGTGGCCTGATCGTTCGCGTTCGAACCGGGTTTGCCCTCGATGAGGGCATCGCGGCTGAACTCGCTGGCGATGATGAGGAGGGTGCGGTCGAGCAGACCTTTAGCCTCTAGATCCTGGACAAGCTGCGCGATGGGGCGGTCGATCTCCTTGTGCAGTCCGGCGAGGGTGTCATGGCCGCTTTTATGCGTGTCCCAGTAGAGGAAGGGTACATACTCAGTGGTCACTTCAACGAAGCGCGCCCCGGCTTCCACGAGTCGTCGGGCGAGCAGGCAGCCGCGTCCGAAGCGACCGGTATCATACTTGGCGTAGCTCTCCTTGGGCTCCAGCGTAATGTCGAAGGCTTCGCGTTCCTTGGCGCTGAGCAGACGGTAGGCATTGTCCAGACTGCGCAGCATGGACTGCTGCTGGTAGTCGCTCATCACCTCGCGGTTCGGGCTCTTGTCCACGAGCTTGCGGAAGAGCTTGTCGCGATTGGCGAAACGTTGGGCGTCCATGCCTTTCGGCGGTTTCACGGACTGCGCGGCTTCTTCGGGGAATGGAAGGTTCATCGGGCCATACTCGCTGCCAAAAAATCCGGCGGTGGTGAAAGCCTTTAACTCCTCGCTTTCGCCGACACCTTCGAGCCGCTGGCCTACGTTGATGAAGGCGGGCATCACGGGATTGCGAGGGCCGAGCACCTTCGCCATCCATGAGCCGATGTGCGGGCAGGCGACGGTCTGCGGTGGAACATAGCCCGTGTGCCAGTGATACTGATGGCGGCTGTGCAAAATGCTGCCGAGGTCCGGCTGAACGGCACTGCGGATGAGCGTGGCGCGGTTCATCACTTTCGCGATCTCGGGCAGGCCAGTGCTGATCTTCACGCCATCGAGCGTGGTGTCGATGGAGTCGAAGGTGCTGAGCATCTTCTTTACTTCGAGCCCCTTTTCAAAAGGGTGGTAGCGCTTCGGGTCAAAGGTCTCCGGTGCAGCCATGCCACCGGCCATCCAGAGCAGAATGCAGGCATCGGCCTTAGCGGGAGGTTGCTGCACGGTTTCACCGGTCTTGCCCCAGATCATGCGTGGCTCGCCGGTCATCCAAGCGGCGGTGCCAGCGGCGGCGAGCTTTTTGAGGAAGTCGCGGCGGATGAGATGTTCGGGCAATGAGGGATCGTTTTCCATGGGCTGGAATGAACGAAGCCATGCGGCCGGACCTTGCTCAAGCTCCGAGGCTCAAATACTCGCGCACGGTGTGATTCATGGCGCGGCGGGCGGGTGGGAAGGCTGAGGCGACATGGGCAAAGGTGTCATCCAGCGCGAATTCTTCAGCGAGGGCGTGTTTTCCAGCTGCTTCGAGATGGCTAACGACGACCTTTTCATAAAAGTCCACATCAGGGGCACCACGGCGCTCGGCACGGCGATGGAGGAAGTCGGGGTAGAGGCAGGTGAGCACGAGAAATTGGTTAGCGCACTGCACATGGATGAAGAAACGCTCATGGGCCCCCGCGTTCTCCAGGGCTTCGATGTAGTCGATGCTGTAGAGGCTTTCGAGCTTGCTGGGGGGGAGCTTTTGCGCGGCGGTGGCCGGCAGGCCGAAGTCGGCACAGACGACAGCGATGTAGTCGGCTACTTCGAGGTCATCGACCCCGGCCTGCATGAGCGTGTGGCGGACGATGGTGAAGAAGTACATCTCTGGCGAAAGTATGGCAGCCCGGCGGCTCATGACCACGGCCTCGAAGAGCTTCGGATGATCGAGGATCATCTTCACAGCCTCGGGGTCATCAAGCAGAGCCACGAGGCCGTCTCGATCCCTCTGGGTGAGGGCAAGTGAGTCACGGATGAACTGCCAGTCGGCAGAAGAGAAGCGATACCAACAACCTGGACGGGGGAATCGAGTCATAAGCGTGGAGAAGTTTCCAGAAGCCCTCAAAGCATGGCTCATGCCAGAAAGCATCCTGGAGAATCAGATGCCGTTTTGGCGGCGAATGTTCGATCCCTTTCGTTCCAATCTGAAGCTACCAGCAGAGCCCTTCGTATTTCCACGACAGCTTGGCGAGGTCGCGCCAGCCATTGACGTCGATGACCTGCTGCTCGGGCTTCACCAGAGACGCGAGGGTATCGATGGAGACACATTTTTGCGAGGCGACGATGAGTTCCGAATGCTCGATGACCTCGTTCACATCCGTTTTCAGCAAGGAGGCGAGATGCGGCATACGGCGGTTCATTTCAGCAGCGTTAGCGCCGAACATGCGCGAGAGATTCAGGCTCGGGTCGTAGATCCGGAGGTCATAACCACGCCCGAGAAGCGACTCCGCGACGGCGACCATTGGGCTGCCGCGAAGGTCATCGGTGTCGGCTTTGAAGGCGAGGCCGAGTAGGCCGATTTTGCGGAGGCCTTTGCTGGTGATGAGTTTCAGCAGGAGGTCGAGATGGGCGCTGTTCGTGTCGAGCGTGTTGTCCAACAACGGCAGCGCGATGCCTTCCTGACGTGCGAAGGAGAGCAGGGCGCTGACATCCTTCGGCAGGCATGAACCGCCGAAGGGCGTGCCGGGCTTCATATAGTAAGAGGATATGTTCAGCCGGGTGTCACTGCAGACGACGTTCATCACGCGGGAGCCGTCTTCACCGAGGTGTTTGCACAGGCGACCGATCTCATTGGCAAAGCCGACCTTCAGCGCGTGGAAGTAATTGCAGGAGTATTTGATCATCTCCGCGCCTTCCCAGGCGAGCACGGCTGGAGTGCCACCGAGCAGTTCCTTTGCCTCCGGGCTTTCGGGCTCCTGGCCATCATGTGTGCCGACGACGGCCAGCGATGGCACGCGGAAGTCCTTCACCGCCGTGCCTTCGCGGAGGAATTCGGGGCAGTAGTAGATGCGCACTTGTCCGGTGACGCGGAGGTCCTCAAAGAAGTCCGTCACCATCTGGCGCGTGCTGCCGGGCAGCATGGTGCTGCGGAAGAGGATGATGTGGGATTTGCCACTGCTTCTGAGTACGGCTGCAATCTGCTCGCTGACCTTGCGCACAAAGTCGAGATTCAGGCGTCCCGACTCCAGGGATGGGGTGCCGACGCAGATGATGCTGACATCGCTGCCGAGCACGGCCTCGTCCGCGCTGGTGGTGGCGGAAAGGCGGCCTTCTGTGCGTGCAGTGCTCAGCAGATCATCCAGTTCAGGCTCGATGATCGGGCTGCGGCCGGTGTTAAATGCCTCCACCTTCTCCGGCTGCACATCGGCACCGATGATGACATGACCAAGCTCCGCCAGACACCCTGCGGTGACTGCGCCGACGTATCCGAGACCAAAGATGCTGACCTTCATGAGCCCGCCCCATAGCACAGCCCTGCACACGGCGACAAGTACGGCTATGATTTCTTCTCAATGTTGAGCTGTGAGCCTTTGAATACTATTCTGGGCAACGCTAAGTTCGCAGGCAGGCTGCGGAGCAGATGTTCATTTCCAGGCGAATCAAGAGCGGCTCCAGCGGTAGAAGCTCGTTGTCATCGACACCGCCCCCCCCGGAGCCCCCTCCGGCATGAAGGAGGCGGAGGGGGCACAAGGAGGGGGTCAGGGGATGACCTCGAAGAAGATGTTCTTGGTCGTACCGCTCACCTGGCCGTGGAGTTTGGGTGTCATGCCGTCCATGAAAAGGACACCGGTGAGGCTGCGTTTTTTGCCAGCGTCATCCAGGATGTAGCCTGTGACCATCCCTGTGCTCTTGTTCAGTGTGAGCGCGGGTTTACGCGTCTTGGAGGTGAAGGTGAGCTTGTTGTCGGTATCGAAGCTGATGTTTTCCGTGATGGCGTTGGGCAGCTCTCCTCCGTCCATGGGGATGCTCAGCTTGCCGACACCCATCATGCCATTCAGGAAGCCGAGAGCGCGGTATTTGGCCGCAGGCGGCGTGTAAGTGGCACCTTTGATCTCTATGCCGTATGGGAAGTCCTCCCCGTCCGGCATGAATGAAGAACCAGGGGCGCTAGGGCGGAAATGGCCGCTGCCGAGATTATTGCTCGTGATGTGGTCAAGGGCTCCGCCTTCGGTGATTTTCATCCGCGCGGTGATGTAGCCCTTGTTTTTGTACAGCGGCCCGTAAACCGGCACCCAGGAGCTGCTAGCGTCATTCTCACAGAGCACGCTGCCGACGGTCATCTTCGTGCCGTCAGGCAACACTCCCGCGCCATTGACAACTCCCGTGCCTGACACTGTCAGTGACATGACTCCACCACGCCAAAAGTTAAAAGATTGGTGGCGCACAACCGCTGAGTACCGGCCTTTGAGTCCGCTCTCCTGGCCTTTGGGGAAGGTCTGTTTGGTTTCCAGAGTGCCGAACCAGCCTCCGTCGAAAAGATGGGAAGCCAGAGCGAATTCGGAATTCCCAGCACCGTCCAGAACGAGGGTGAGGGGTGGCTGTGGTATCGCACCCTTAGCCAGCTTGCGTTCAATGGAGAGCGCACAGTGTCCATCCACACCGAAGATGCCTTTGAAGGGGTGGGACACTCCGTTGATGAGTATTTTGCCACTGAAGGCGTGGCCTGCGGTCTTGCTGATCTGGATGATGCCGTGCATGAAGTCGCCCTCAGGAATTCCGAAGACACCGATGCGGTTCTCGGCGCGTGCTCGGAGATGGCGCAGGCGCAGCACCACATTGTGATTGTTCACGTTCACGGATGCCGGACTGTAGCCGTCCACGGCGATGCGGTAGGTGGTACCCTCGGTAGCGTAAAAGGTGGCGCAGGCGGCCTCTGCGGAGCCGTAGTTTAGATGGGTCATATGCGAGTCGCTGGCAGCCATACGGGTCAGGGCGTCGGTTGAGTTGCCGGTGTACACAGCCACCACCGTGTCATAAACAGATTGTTCGTTGGGTTGGTAGATGGTGTCCACGGTGCAGAAGCCGTTGGACGGCGCAGTCCACTTCCACCAGGCGGTTTTCTCCGCGCCTTTCGTGCCATTGGGCCGGTGGCCAGGCTCGGTGGGCTGGGAGGAATAAGTGAGCAGCGAGGCACTCGAATAGGTGTTGCTGGCGGTGATATCAGTGGCGTTGGAGAACATGTCCGCACTGGCAAGAGCGCGGTTGTTGACGGAGATGCCGAGCAGGGCTGCTGCGAGGATGGCGGCGGTGTGTTTCATTTATTAGAGTGTATGTAGTTAGGCGACGGAATGCTTCCGGCCTGTCGTGTGACGCCCCCATGGTGTCCCCGCCGCCAACGAGCGGGTATCGGACCTTGGTCGGATGAGCAGGTGTTCTTATATCCGACGAAAGTCGGATGCTCTCCCAGAGTGCGAACGCCTTGCTCAGACACTGCATGAAACACTTCTGCAGCTGGTCAGCACTGCTCATGGCAGTGCCGTGTTACGATTCCTTCTTCAGCAGGGACATCACCACGAGCCCTATCAAGAGGCCGCCGAGACAGATGAGCCAGAAATTCACCGGCGTATCCGGCAGCTTGCTGTGGATCTCCATGCCGAAGACACTGGCGAGTGCGGTGAGCGGGAGAAAAAGGGCGGCGAGCAGGTTCAAACGATGCGCTGTGGCGGCCATCTGACGTGCGGTGGCAGCCTGGGCCTCTGCCTGACGTGCGACGGTGAAGTTCAGGCCAAACTGCGCGTCCTGCAGCAACAGCTCGGCATTGCGCTCGATAGCAGCAGCCTGATCTCGCAGGTTGATGATTTCGCGCTCGGTTTTCAGCATCTCACGAGCCTGCTGCATGGCGCGATGCAGGCCGCGTGAGCTGCGCAGCACGGGAGCGATCTGCTCCAGCACGGTGTGGTACTCGGTGGCGGTACTGGCTTTATTTTCGGCCTGTTCGAGTTCGGCGAGCTTGTCATCGAAACTGCGGATGTGATCGGCGAGCGCGGCGAGCCCCATGCCTTTGAGATTCGTCTTCCATTCGCCTTCTGGACTGCGCCAGAAAAGGGCTGCTTTCCGCTGATGCTGATCAGGCTCGGGGAGTTGGTGGAGGATGATGAGCAGGTGGTCTTCCTCCACCATGGCGCGCTGCGGACCGGGCTCACGACCGAGACGGCTGCTGATGGCTTCAGGGACGGTCCAGAGTTTCGGGAGGAGCGTGGCTTCAGGTTTCATAGGCGCGGCGAGGCTAGCGGTTCAGGCAGGACAGTGGAATACAATTTCTGGCACAGATTCGTTTATGGGAGTTGAGCATCGCCCGCAGCCAATCCGGTGGCCGCTTCGCACGCTCTGCCCTTTCAGAGCCTGCACAGCCTCGATCCTCGGCGGCATGGGTATTTCTCACGCTGCCCTGATGTCAACTTGTCATCATCATCGCCCCCGGCTTGAATAACAAATCCACCATGATCCTCCCGCTGCGCAGCAATTTCACCCACCTCCAGGAGCACGATGAGCAGCTCCTGCGCCTGGGAATGCTGGCGGAGCGCTACTTTGCTGACGATCCAAATACACTCTGGCGGACAGGAAAACTTGGGGCCGACGGCGGAGCCGATATCCTCGCTGGCATGGGAGCGCTCGGCTTTGGCACGCCGCAGCTCTGCGTCGAGGTGAAGTCCGAACTCAAGCCCATCGACCGCCCCACGGTGGACAAGCTCCTCGGAGCCATGAGCAAATTCAACGCTCCGCACGGCCTTTTCGCCGCCTGGGGTGGCTTCAGGGGCAACGTGCAGAAGGAACTGGTCAATAGCTTCTTCAAAGTCCGCCCCTGGCCCCAAAAGGAACTCCTCGACTCCCTCTTCGTGCACTACGACCAGCTCGCCCCCGACCTCAAAGCCGAACTGCCTCTGAAACGCATCCGGACCGTGGCTGCCCAGGAGGAGTAGCTCCCCTTTTTCTATATGGCATCAAACACCTCGAAACCCGAGTGGACCGCCAGGATCGTCGAATGGAATGCGGAGAAGGGCTATGGCTGGCTGCAATGGGGGGACAAGCGGGTGTTTCTGCATCGCCGGGACCTTTCGGGGCCACCGCGCCCTCCGGTGGTGGGTGAGCAGGTGCGTTTCACCTTGGGGCAAGATGTGCAGGGGCGGAC
Source organism: uncultured Prosthecobacter sp. (assembly GCA_964390165.1). Lineage (GTDB taxonomy): Bacteria > Verrucomicrobiota > Verrucomicrobiia > Verrucomicrobiales > Verrucomicrobiaceae > Prosthecobacter. The sequence continues at coordinate 18,120 of CAYMHJ010000024.1, forward strand.
TTGTGCGAGGAATGCGGTGTCCACCCGCAGTAACACCTTTGGCCGTGACCTGCTAAGTCTGGGAGTGCTGGGTGCTCTTCTTGTAATCCCTTGTATGGCCATTTTTCACCCCGACATGGAAGCCTATAAAATCATAGCCTACTTGTTCATCATTTCAGGTGTGACCTTCGCCGCCTACGAAAGAGATAAGCAGCGGGCACGCACGAATCAATGGCGCACGCCTGAAGCACATCTCCATCTCCTGGAGCTGCTAGGAGGCTGGCCTGCGGCCTGGATAGCACAGAACCTTCTGCGTCATAAGTGCTCCAAGGGCAGCTATCAGTTCGTCTTCTGGCTGATCATCCTCGCCCATCAATTTGCTGCTTATGACTCCATGCACGACTGGCAGCTTTCGAAAGCGGTCATGCCGGCGGTATTCGGGGTATCGGGCGGATGGTAGATCCATTTGCAGGCTGAATTTGGCGTTCACGGCAGGGCGGCAAAGGGGCAACTGGGATCAACTCCCGCTCTCCCTCAGGCGTAGCCCTTGGCTCATGCGCAATCTCATCCTCATCCTCGGTGATCAACTGGACCGTCAATCGGCTGCCTTTGATGGCTTTGATGCGGGATTGGACCGTGTCTGGATGGCGGAGGTGGCGGCGGAATCCACGAAGGTCTGGGTGCATAAGGCGAGGATCGTGACATTTCTGGCGGCGATGCGGCACTTTGCGGAAAGGCTGCGCGTGGAGGGTGTGGCGGTGGATTACCGGAAGATCGATGATGCGGAGAATCGGGGAGACTTTATCAACGAACTGGGGGCTACGGTGGAGCGGCTGAAGCCCGAGAAGCTGATCATGGTGGAGGCGGGTGAGTGGCAGGTGCGGGAGGACTTCCGCAATGCAGCGAAAAATCTCGGCATCACGCTGGATGAGCGGGAAGACAGGCACTTCATTGCGAGTCATGCCGATTTCGAGAAGCACGCGAAGGGACGCAAACAACTGCGGATGGAATTCTTTTACCGCGAGATGCGCGCGCGGCATGGCGTGCTGATGGAAGCGGGGAAGCCGGTGGGTGGTGAGTGGAACTACGACAGTGAAAACCGGAAGAGTTTCGGCAAGGCAGGCCCGCCGCTGAAGCCTGCTCCACGTCGCTTCCTCCCGGATGCAATCACGCGGGAGGTCATTGCCGTGGTGGAGGCGAAGTTTGGGGGCCATCCGGGGAGCTTGGAGGAGTTTGACTGGCCGGTGACGGCGGAGGATGCGCAGGTGGCGCTGGCGGACTTCATCGAGCACAGGCTGGTGGAGTTCGGCGACTACCAGGACGCGATGTGGACGCGTGAGCCCTGGCTTTATCACAGTCGGCTGAGTGCGGTGATGAATCTGAAGCTGCTCGATCCGCGAGAGGTCATCGCGGCGGCGGAGAAAGCGTATCGCACCGGTAAAGCACCGCTGGCTGGGGTGGAGGGATTCATTCGGCAGATCCTGGGCTGGCGTGAGTATGTGCGCGGCATCTACTGGCGCTTCATGCCGGAGTATGTGGGCATGAACTCGCTCGGCTGTGATCAGCCATTGCCGAAGTTTTACTGGACTGGCGAGACAGAGATGAACTGCCTGCGGGATGCGATTGGCCAGACTTTGAAGCATGGCTACGCACACCACATCCAGCGGCTGATGGTGACAGGGCTTTTTTCACTCCTGCTCGGCGTGCGTCCACGCGAGGTGCATGAGTGGTATCTGGCTGTGTATGTGGATGCCATCGAGTGGGTGGAACTGCCAAACACGCTCGGCATGTCCCAGCATGGCGATGGCGGCATCATGGCCAGCAAGCCCTACATCGCCTCCGGGAAATACATCCAGCGCATGAGCAACTACTGCTCCAGCTGCCGCTATGATCCGGCGAAGTCCACGGGACCGACGGCTTGCCCATTCACCACCTTGTATTGGGACTTCCTGATGCAGCATGAGCCTCGCCTGAAGCTGAACCAGCGTATGTCCATGCAAGTGCGGAATGTGGCGCGGCTGACGGAGGCGGAACGAACCGCAATTCAAGAGCAGGCTGAGCGGCTGCGTGGGACGTATGGTTTGGCATCATGAGTCAGGTTTCATCAATAACGCGCCGGAGGCTGGCACTCGCAGGGTTCATCGTGATCACCTTCTGCGCACCTTTGTTGAGCGTGGGCTCCATGCCGGGCGAGTGGTATGCCGCGCTGATCAAACCGGGATGGAATCCGCCCGCGTGGGTCTTCGGTCCGGCGTGGACGCTGCTCTACACACTGATGGCGGTGGCAGCGTGGCTGGTGTGGAAGCGCGTCGGCTTCTCGCGCCCACTGGCCTATTACTTCGCGCAACTGGCGCTGAATGCCGCCTGGACACCCATCTTCTTCGGCGCGCATCAGCTCGGCTGGGCATTGGCTGAGATTGTGGTGTTGTGGACCTTGATCCTTCTTACGCTGCTGAGCTTTCGCCGAGTGAGTCCGGTGGCCGGATGGCTCTTCGTGCCGTATCTGGCCTGGGTCAGCTTCGCGACTTTTCTCAATTTCACCCTCTGGCGGTTGAATGGCTGAGAATGAGACCGGGAGACAGAGTCCCCATCCCAGAACTTTGAAATCGACACCTTTCCTGCCGGAGAGCTTCTTTCTTCCCCACCTGGCAGATGGCATTCTAGCCTTGTGTTCAGCACGAATATCATGCCAGGAACATTGATTCAGCGGCCTGAAAAGGACCACGCTCTGGCAGGTTTGGTGGCAAAGCTGCCTGTGAGATAGTCATTCCACACGTTGACAGAGTGGAGTCCGCTCTGATAATCGGTCCCACGCATGACTCCCGGATCACGCAGCATTCTCCTCCGCCTCCTGGCGCTTACAGTGACGGCCTCCACACTCATCTCCTGCTCCTCTGCCGTTGTTGGCAGCGGAGGTAGGATCTCGAAGGTCAACTACTACCACCTCGTGCCGACCAAGCCCGTCTTCGTGGTGGACCCTGCCATCAACTTTGAACGCCAGCATCATCTCTTCGGTGCGGTGACGAAAGCAGAGGTGATGGAGCGCGGCGGGCATTATTACTCCATTTTCTGGAAGGTGGATGACCGCAGCCAGCCCGTGACCGTACGCTTCGAGTACCGTCAGGCGAACAACGGCCTCACCACCAAAGTGCTGGAGGAGAACATAGACGATGTGGGGCGCTGGAATACGACAAAGTTTCAGGTCACTGGTGATGAATACAACACCAACGGACGCGTCACCTCCTGGCGTGTGTCTCTCATGCGCGGGAAGGAAGAGCTGGTGAGCAAAGCCTCCTACCTCTGGAATTAACCTGCATTGTCCAGAGATGAAACTGCCCTCCGCCTGCCATGCCGCCTTCCGACAGCGCTTCGGGATGCATCCGGTGGGTAAGTCCAAGCGAATAGTCTTTTAAACCCTCTAACCTGCCGTGTCTGCTGCCCCCACCATACTCGTCGGCCGGATTGGCAAAGTTTTTTGGCTGCGTGTGGAAGGGCGGGGCAGCTTCCAAAATTCCGTCCAGGTGAAGCGCGCCTTCCAGACAGTGCTGGATGAAGGCACCCAGGATCTCGTGGTGGATCTGGAGCACTGCCCAATGATGGACTCCACCTTTCTTGGCACACTCACCTGCACGGCGCTGAACCTCCTGGAAAAGGGGGCGGGAAGTCTCAGCGTCCTGAATGCGAACGCCCGCAACCAGCAACTGCTTAACGATCTGGGCCTGAATCACATCCTCGACGTCGATGTTTCAGGAACTCTCTGGCCGGAGGAAAGAAGAGCTGTCTGCGCCGAACTCTCCGACTGCGCGGAGAAAGGAGCCTCCTGCAAGGAGGAGCAGACCGAACACGTCCTCACGGCTCATCGGGTGCTTTCGGATGTCAGCCGTCAGAATCAGTCTCGCTTCCGCGACGTGATTCATTTTTTGGAAAAGGAACTCTCTTCAGGAGGAAAACCGCCCGCTCTAGCCGCCGCCACCTCCTGATCAAGCCAATGGGACGCCGCCGGAGAGTCAATCCTCTCCGTTGTTCGAGATTCACCCGAGCGCCCCATGGCATCTCTGCATGAACACAGTATTGATTGTCCTCCTCGTAGTATTGCTCGCGGCAGTGTTCGTACTGCTCCTGCGCACCGCGAGGGCAAAGAATGAGGCGATCACCCGCCTGCTCAAGGAGGAGCAGGCCATCGTGGAGGAGGAGAGGCGGATGTTCAGCTTCCTGCACGATCTCGGAGAGGCCATCTCTCGTGAAGACAGTCAGGCGGCCATGTACCGCCTGATCGTCGAGGGGGCGGTCCGTGTTATGGAGAGCACGGGGGGTGCGCTTTATCTGCTGGACAGTGCCGAGCGCTCACTCGTGCCCCGTCATCATTCGGATAAATGTGTTCCACTGGTAGGTTTGCCCGAGCGCATCGCCAGCATGGCACGCTCAAACCGCACGGCCCTGCTAAGTTTCCTGCGCCTGCATTCCATTGATGCCAGCGAAGGTCTGGTAGGCAGCATTTTTCAGAGTCAGAAAGTCGAGATCATCGGAGACCTGGCCGCCGACCCGCGCATCGGCGGACATGGCGGCAGCATTCATGCCGACACCACGGTTATGATCGGTCCGCTGAACTCGGGCACGAAAAAGCTCGGAGTCCTCGCTGTCACGGCCCCGAAGGGAATCCGCCATTTCAGTCCCAATGATTTCGAGGTTTTCAGATCGCTCGTCGAGCAGTGCGCCTTTGCTCTGGCGAATGCCATGGCGCATCAGGCGGCTGCGGAAAAGAAGCAGATCGAGGCCGAATTGCGCAGTGCATGTGACATCCAGCGCATCCTGCTTCCCGATCATGATCCTCGGTTTGACGGTTACACCATTGCTGGCAGAAACATCCCCGCCAAGGTGCTCAGCGGCGACTATTTTGACTACATCCCTCTCGCCGATGGCAGCCTCGGCGTGGTCATCGCCGACGTGTCAGGCAAAGGCACCGCCGCCGCCATCATCACCGCCATGTGCCGCAGCACGCTGCGATTCAGCGCCCGCAGCGGCATGGCACCCGCCGCCACACTCGCGGCGGTGAATCACCAGCTTTATCCGGATATCCGGGAGGACATGTTCATCACCATGATCTACCTCATGATCGCCCCTGATGGCAGTGGTCTCCGGCTAGCTCGTGCAGGGCACACCCGGCCACTTGTGTGGAGAAAGAATACCGGCCAGATCGAAACGTTGAACAGCGGCGGGCTGGCTGTGGGGATCGACAAAGGCGCCGTCTTCGAGCGCGTGACCAAGGATCTCGAGTTCCAACTCGAATCGGGCGACACACTCCTCCTGTACACAGATGGTGTGAATGAGGCGATGGACGCGCAGGGCGAGGAGTTCGGTGAGGAGCGTATCTACACAATCCTCGCCGATCTCGCCCCGCAGGGCCCACAGGCTGTGATCGACGCACTCATCAATGAAGTGGACCAATTCTGCGGAGGTCGTCGAGGCCATGACGACATCACGCTCGTCGTGATTCAAAAGGACTGAGTTGGAGAGGCGGCCAGGTGAAATCACAACTTCTCTCGCCGCTTGATTGCGCGCCAGACCGTCCCATACTCCGCGCCCCCTTACCCCCTTGTTTTTCAAAAAAACCCCCTCCAAAACCATGACCGAGCCGAGTCCCACCCCCGAGACCCAGCCCGAAGCCATTCCGGCAGCCGATAATTCTGTCGAGGCAACGGTTGAAACCCCGCCCCTTGATCCGCTGGAGGCCGCACTGGCCGAAGTGAATCAGTGGAAAGACCTCGCTTACCGCAATGCCGCCGAGTTGGACAACTTCCGCAAACGCGCCGCCCGTGAAGCTCAGGAAGCCCGCGCTTACGCGAATGCGGACCTTCTCCGCAGCCTCATCCCCATCATGGACAACTTCGAGATGGGCATCGAGGCCGCCCGTGCCGAGTCGGAAAAGTCGATGATCTTCATGGGCATGAGCATGGTGCAGCGCCAGATGGCGGACTTCCTGCGTGACATGGGCGTGACGGAGGTGGAAGCGCTCGGCAAAGCCTTTGATCCCAATCTTCACGACGCGGTTTCACAGGAAGTGCGGGAAGACATCGCCGAGGGCACCGTTTTGCGTGTCACTCGCCGCGGATTCCGTCTGAAGGACCGCCTTCTGCGCGCGGCCAGCGTTATCGTTTCAGCCGCACCTGCGACCGAAGCGCCTGCAGCACCTGTGGAAGCGTAATTCCACACTCAATCCCCACTTTCGATTCCAAACACGATGCCCGAAAAACGCGACTACTACGAAGTCCTCGGTGTCTCCCGCGATGTCTCTGCGGACGAGTTGAAGAAGGCTTACCGCAAGCTCGCGGTGAAGTTTCACCCGGACAAAAACCCCGGCGACAAGACCGCCGAGGACAAATTCAAGGAAGTCGGCGAGGCCTACGACATTCTCAGCGACGATCAAAAACGCGCCGCGTATGACCGCTACGGTCACTCCGCCTTTGCCGGTGGCATGGGTGGCCCCAGCTCTGGGGGCGGAGGTGGATTCCACGATCCCTTCGACATTTTCCGCGAGGTCTTCGGCGGCGGCGGTGGCGGAGGTGTTTTTGAAAGCTTCTTCGGCGGTGGTGGCGGAGGCGGTGGTGGCCGCGGGCGTCGCCGCGATGGCCCCCAGCGTGGTAACGATCTTCGCTATGGCATCGAGATCAGCCTCGAAGACGCCGCACACGGCATCGAGCGCGAGATCGAATACGACCGCCTCAACCAGTGCAAAGTCTGCTCCGGCAGTGGCTCCACCAGTGGTTCGGGTAAAAAGACCTGCCGCACCTGCGGTGGTGCCGGTCAGGTCATCTCCTCACGCGGCTTTTTCCAGATCCAGCAAACCTGTCCAGACTGCCAGGGCAGCGGTGAAGTCATCAGCGACCCCTGTAAGTCCTGCTCCGGCTCCGGTCGCAGTCGCGAGCACACGAAACTGCGCGTGAAGATCCCCGCCGGGATCGAGGACGGCTCCCGCCTCCGCTCCAGCGGCAATGGCGACTACGGCATCCATGGCGGACCTGCTGGAGATCTCTACATTGTCGTCAATGTGAAGGCGCATGACATCTTCGAGAGAGAAGGAGACGACCTACACTGCCAGATGCCCTTGAGCTTCACCACCGCCACCCTCGGCGGCGAGACCACCGTGCCCACCCTTGAGGGCAAAGCCATGCTCAAAGTGCCCGCTGGCACCCAGAATGGAACCACCTTCCGCCTGCGCGGAAAAGGCATGAAAACACTCGGCGAGGAGCGCCATGGAGACCTTTATGTCCATGTCCAGATCGCCGTGCCCACCCGCCTGACAGCGGAGCAAAAGGACCACCTCGAAGCCTTCGCCAAAGCCGTCGGCGAACACCCGACGAGCACGATGGAAGAGAGCTTCTTCGAGAAAGCGAAAAAGTTCTTCCGCTGATCACCGCAACCCGCCTTGGTTACCCAAGGCGGGTTTTTTATGCCCACGTAACAACCTCGCCCACCGGGCCTCCTTCAAATGAGTGAGCTTCAAATACCCAGCCCATGGAGCCGCGATGAAATGAAGGCAGGCAAGACTCTTTCAAGGCCTACCACTTTTTTGATTTCCAGCCTTGCAAAGGCGTCTTCGACTTCTATTCTCGCCACCTGCTTGTGAAAAATTTCACAAGCACTGAATTCGACGCTTTATGGGCAATTTCTTTCCTCGTTGGACTAACTGGCTCCCCCTGAAGCTAGCCGTCGCGGCTGGCTTCATCGTTTTTGGGGTGAGTCTGGCCGTGCCATACTACTTCACGCCAAAATACACGCGTGTGGGCTATGAGCCGACTCAGCCGGTGCCATTCTCTCACAAAGTCCACGCCGGACAGCTCGGCCTCGACTGCCGTTACTGCCACTCGTTTGCCGAGGTCTCCAGCCACGCCAACGTGCCAACGAACCAAACCTGCTTCAACTGCCATGGCCCGGGCAAGGGTAACATCAAATCCGCCTCACCAAAGCTGGAGAAGGTGATCAAAGCTGCTGAAACCGGCAAGCCCATCGAGTGGGTGAAGGTCCACAAGGCTCCTGACTACGTTTATTTCAATCATAGCGCCCATCTCAATCGCGGCATCTCCTGCCAAAATTGCCACGGCCAGATCAATGAGATGGAAGTCGTGAAGCACGATCAGCCGCAGTCCATGGGCTGGTGCCTTGATTGCCATCGCAACCCTGAGCAAAAGCTCCGTCCGCTGGATCAGATCACCAATTTGAACTACAAACCCGAGCAGCTCGACCGCAGCACCTTCTACGCTGGTCTGATCAAGAAAGGCGTGAAGGCTGACGAAATCGCCGCAACGATCGAAGAAGGAAAGACCGCCTCCAATCTTGAAGAACTCCTGGCTCTGGCCTCCGGCAAATTCGGTGAAAAAGTCACCCAGCTCGAAGTGGGCAGCCAGCTCAAGAAGCACTGGCAGGTCCAGCCTCCGGATTCCTGCACCGCCTGCCATCGTTGATCGGCCACTCTGCCTGACCTTTTCCTGACTTTCTGACCCGCTAAAGCCCCCTTTCCCCCGCCCATGAAACGCAAATGGATTCACCCCGAGGAGCCGCAGACCGGCAAGCGCTACTGGCGCAGTCCGGCCGAACTTGAGCAGCGCTCGGAATTCCTCTCGACTCTCGGCGTGGAGTTCCCCGCCGGTGACACGCTCACTGAAGAGGAGGCTGGTCAGTCCCGCCGTCACTTCCTCCAGCTCATGGGCGCCTCCGCAGGCATGATGGGCCTCGCCGCATGCCGCCGTCCGCTGACGAACATCCTGCCTTACACGAACCACGTCGAGTGGGTCATCCCGGGCAAGCCCCTCCTCTACGCCTCGGCCATGCCGACCGCGAATGGCGCTGTGCCGCTCGTCGTCACCACGCACGAAGGCCGCCCCACGCACCTCGCAGGCAACCCGCTCCATCCCCTCGGTGGCGGTATCGATAGTTTCGCACAGGCCAGCGTCCTCGATCTATACGATCCTGAGCGCTCCCAGTCCCCCATGAAGGATGGCAAAGCTGCCACTTGGGCCGACGTGAACAAGGTTCTCGAAAGCATCTCCGCTGACGCCAAGAAAGACGGTGGAGCCTCCCTCGCCCTCGTCGTCGGTTCCAGCACCTCCCCGACGCTGCATCGCCTCCTCGCTGAAGTGAAGACCGCTCTTCCTCAGGCCAAGCTTTTCAGCTACGAAGCCATCAGCAACGCTGGCCAGGCAGCTGCCAACAAAGATATTCTTGGCGCGAGCACGAAGACCTTTGTCCGCTGGAGCAAAGCCCTCCGCATCATCTCCCTCGACGCCGACTTCCTCGGCCTTGATCCCGTCGCCGGTGAAACCATCAAGCACTTCACCAAACAGCGCGCCAAGGACAAGCCCGGTGGCGATATGAACCGCCTCTACTCGCTGGAGAACCGCTACACCCTCACCGGTGGTATGGCGGATCACCGCAAGCCTCTCGCTGCCAGCCTCATCCCTGCTGCGGCTGCGATCATCGCTGAGATTCTGGAAATCAAAGACGGTGCCGCTCTTTCTGCCGCCGCCCCTGCAGGACTCAAAGACTGGCTCGCCCCTGCCGTCCGTGACCTCATTGACCACAAAGGTCAGGCCGTCGTGCTTGCAGGCAGCCGCTATGGTGCCGAAGTCCACGCGCTCGTCGCCGCGATCAATAACGCCCTCGGCGCTTATGGTTCGACCATCGAGCTCCTCGAAAACGGTAAAGAAGCCCCTCTCGGCAGCGCTGCCGAACTCGAAGCCGCTCTCACTTCGGGCGCTGTGAAGACCCTCGTCTCCCTGACGCCTTCGAACCTCCTCTTCGATGCCCCCGCCGCTGTGGCGAAGGCCATCCAAGAAAAGGCCGTGAAGATCGTCCACCTCGGCCACCTGCCGAACGCCACGGGACGTGCTGCGATGATGCACATCCCGTCCGCGCATTACCTCGAAGCCTGGAACGACGTCCGCGCTGCGGACGGCACCTACTCGGTCGTTCAGCCGATGATCCAACCGCTCTACAATGGTGCGAGCGAGATCGAACTCCTCCTCGCCCTGCTCGGCCGCAAGAAGCTCGGCCCAGCTGAAAAGCCCGCCGATGGCGCTGCTCCAGCCGAAGACGCCGCCTATCAGGCCGTGCGCGACACCTTCGCCACCGTGGCAGGCAGCCTCGACGAAACGAAGTGGAACCTCACTCTGCGCGACGGTTTTCTCAAAGGCTCCAGCTACGTCAAATCCACCGGCGTCATCAATGGCGCCGCCGTCGCTGGCATCGTCAGCAAGGCCAAAGCCGCAGCTGCTCCGACCGCTGAAGCTATGGAAGTAGTCCTCACGCCTGACGCAGGTGTGTATGATGGTCGTTTCATCAACAACGCCTGGCTCCAGGAAGCTCCCGATCCGATCACAAAGCTCACTTGGGACAACGCCGCCTGGATCGGCAGCGTCACCTTCCGTGGTCTTGGCCTGAAAAACGGCCAGATGGTCAAAGTCAGCATCGGTGACCGCAGTCTCACGCTGCCTGCCATCGAAGCTCCCGGCCACGTCCAGAACTCCATCACCATCCCCCTCGGTTACGGCCAGACAGAGCTTGGCTTTGTCGGCTCCGACAGCGAAGGCAAGGGCCGTGGCTTCAATGCTTACCCTCTCCGCAGCAGCGCCTCCGAGTTTGTCATCTCCGGTGCCAAACTGGAAGTCCTGAGCGAAACCTACACGCTCGCCATCACCCAGGATCAGAACACCATGGAAGGCCGCGCGCTTTATCGCGAAGCCACCCTGGACACCTTTGCCAAGACTCCCGACTTCGTCGTGAAGACCGGCATGGACAGCCACATCCCGGAAAACATTTCCTTCTACAAAGGTCAGGTCGGCAAGAAATCCGAAACCAACCCTGCAGGCTTCGACTACGAGAAGAAGCACCAGTGGGGCATGGTCATCGACCTCAGCAAGTGCATCGGTTGCACCGCCTGTATCGTCGCCTGTCAGAGCGAGAACAACATCCCGGTCGTCGGCAAGGATCAGGTCGTCAAAGGCCGTCTCATGCAGTGGATCCGTATGGATCGTTACTTCGCCACCAACGAGTGGGGTGAAAGCAAGGCCAAGTCCGACGATGTGAACATCGACCCGACCGCCGAGCAGCTCGAAAACGCCGAGATGGTCCACCAGCCCCTCGCTTGCCAACAGTGCGAATCCGCTCCTTGCGAGACTGTCTGCCCCGTGAACGCCACCGTCCATACCGACGACGGCCTCAACGCCATGGCCTACAATCGCTGCATCGGCACGCGTTACTGCGCCAACAACTGCCCTTACACCGCCCGCCGCTTCAACTGGTTCGACTACAACAAGCGCAATCCGCTGATCGACAAGAAGGTCGCCGGTCTCGTCACCGTGAACAATCTCTACGCCGGGCCTCTCGGTGAGAAGAAGGAGGACGAAAGCCTCCGCCTGCAGCGCAATCCGAACGTCACGGTCCGCATGCGCGGTGTCATTGAAAAGTGCACCTACTGCGTGCAGCGCATCGAGAGCGCCAAGATCCTGCAGAAGCAGGTTCAGCGCGACTCTAAGAACTTCCGCGTGCCGACCGACAGCGTCAAAACCGCATGTCAGCAGTCCTGCCCTGCCGACGCGATCGTGTTCGGCGATCTCGCCGACAAGAAGTCCTCCGTGGTCAAGGCCAAGGCCTCGCCGCGTGACTATCAAGTCCTCAAGTACATCGGCACCCGCCCGCGCACGAGCTACCTCGCCCGTCTGCGTAATCCGAACATGGACATGCCCGGCGCCAAGGACATCGCCGTGTGGAGCAACAATCAATTCTAATCCGGTTTCATGGACGCCTCCGCCCCAGCATCGAACACCCCGCGCATCCTCGACCGTGAGCCGTTGGTTCTCAACAACCGCTCCTACTCGTGGATCACGAACCGCATCTGCGGCATCGTGGAAAACAAGCAGCCCCTCCTTTGGTGGGTGCTGTTTGTTCCTTCCGTGCTCCTGACCGGCCTCATGGCCTTCTGTTTCATCTACCTCATCAGCACCGGCGTCGGTGTCTGGGGTCAGAAACAGCCCGTCGCCTGGGCCTGGGATATCACGAACTTCGTGTTCTGGATCGGTATCGGCCACGCCGGCACCCTCATTTCCGCCATTCTCTTCCTGACTCGTCAGAAATGGCGCACGTCGGTGAACCGCGCCGCTGAGGCCATGACGATCTTCGCTGTGATGTGCGCCGGTCTCTTCCCGGCCTTCCACGTCGGTCGTGTCTGGATGGTCTGGTTCCTCGCCCCCATCCCGAACGCCAACGCCATCTGGCAAAACTTCAAATCGCCCCTCCTCTGGGACGTGTTCGCAGTCTCCACCTACTTCAGCGTCTCCGCCGTCTTCTGGTTCCTCGGCCTCGTGCCCGACCTCGCCACCCTTCGTGACCGCTGCAAGCCCGGCCTCCGCAAGACTCTTTACGGCATCTTCTCCCTCGGCTGGCGCGGCGCCAACCGCCACTGGAGCCACTACGAGACCGCCTACATGCTCTTGGCCGCTCTCTCCACGCCGCTCGTGCTTTCCGTGCACTCTGTCGTGTCCTTCGACTTCGCCACCTCCGTCGTCCCTGGCTGGCACACCACCATCTTCCCGCCCTACTTCGTGGCTGGCGCTATCTTCGGCGGTTTCGCCATGGTGCTCACGCTCATGATCCCAGTCTCGAAGATCTACGGTCTCGGAGATCTCATCACGCCGAAGCACATCGACAACATGGCGAAGATCATCCTGCTCACAGGCACGATCGTCGGCTACGCCTACTCCATGGAATTTTTCGTCGCCTACTACAGCGCGAACAAATTCGAGTTCCAGACCTTCCAGCTCCGCGGCCTCTACGGTCCCTCCACCTGGGCCTACTACTTCATGTTCGGCTTCAACGTGTTTGCTCCGCAGCTCTTCTGGTATCGTCCCTTCCGTCATAACATGTGGGTCGTGCTCTTCGTCTGCATGTGCGTGAACGCTGGCATGTGGTTCGAGCGCTACGTCATCATCGCCACCACCCTGGAGCGCCACCTCACTCCCGGCTCCTGGCGCACCTATGAAGCCACCTGGGTCGATAAATACACCTTCCTTGGCACCTTCGGCTTCTTCATGATGCTCTTCCTGCTCTTCCTGCGCTTCCTGCCCGTCATCGCCATCGGTGAAGTCAAAGGCGTGCTGCCTCAGAGCAACGCCCACAATCACGACCACGGCAAAGAAGGCATCCAGGAGGAAGATCTCATGGGCTACCCTGACCGCCACGTCCCCCGCGAAGCCGCAGCCGTCTAGTTTTTCGGATTTCAAATCACCAATCTCAAATTTCAAATCCAAGTGAGTGCCACATTGAAACGAGTCCACGGATACCTCGCCGAGTTCGACGGCGCGGCTGACATCTACCACGCCGCCGAACAGGTGCGCGATGCCGGCTACCAGCGCTGGGATGTCCATTCCCCCTTCCCCATTCACGGCATGGATGAAGCCATGGGAAACCCCCGCTCCATCCTCCCCAAGTTCGTCTTCGTCGGCGGCATGACCGGCACCTGCATTGCCTTCACGCTCCAGACCATCACCCAGACAAACTTCTGGTCTAGCATCGGCCTCGGCTTCCTCCAGACCCTCGCCGAAACCTACCCCACCGTCGTCCAGGCAAAGCCCACGGACATCTGGACGCTCCCCGCCTTCTTCCCCGTGATGTTTGAGCTGACCATCCTCTTCAGCGCCTTCACCACCCTCTTCGGCCTGCTCGCCCTCATGGGCCTGCCCCGCCTGAACCACCCACTCTTCGCCTCGAAGCAGTTCGCGAAGTTCTCCGACGACGGCTTCTTCGTCTGCATCGAAGCCCGCGACCCCAAATTCAGCCAGGAAGGCACCAAAGCCCTCCTCGAAAAGATCGGCGGCAAGAACATCGAACTCGTCGAAGATGAGCTTTAGGAGTATGTGCTGCCGCCAATAAGGCAGGCTTGGTTTAAAGAGCCGCGAAAGCGGCTCTTTTTGTTTGGGGCAAGCGCCTTTCAAAGTTTGCTCGTTTGCAAAACGATACGTGCTCCAACAGGGCTTCCACGGCCGTTGGATCAGCAGTCAGAACACCAAGCCTTACTAATCGCCCCCGCTCAGCATCACTTCTTCCAAAGCCAGCGCAGCGTATCTGGCAGCAGGGCTGCGCCGTGTTTGCCGTTGTGGGTGCCTTCGCCGAGCACGAACTGGTAATCGTAGCCTGCAAACTTCAGCGCAGCCGCCATGTCCTGGTTCGCCAGCGGCCAGTTGCCGAACTGGTTGTCGAGATCATTCCTCCCATCCTGGAGGAAGACCTTGAGCGGTTTCTTGTCCGTCTTGCGCACCAGCGCCGCATACACATGCCCGCCGCGGATGTTGGTGAAGCTGCCGATGTGGCTCACGACCTTGCGGAACTCATTCGGGCGCTCCCAGGCGACGGTGAAGGCACAAATGCCGCCGCTGCTGTTTCCACAGATGGCGCGCTCATCGGGATTCGTCGTGAGATTGTAGTCCTTCGCCACGGCGGGCAGGATTTCCTCCATCAGGAAGCGCGCATAGAGATCGCCCAGCGAGTCATATTCAAAACTGCGATTGCTGCGCGGCTTGTCCTTTGGGTCACTCGTCGGGAAGACGCCCGGCTGGATGAAGATGCCGATGGTCACCGGCATCTCGCCTTTGGCGATGAGATTGTCGAACACGACAGGCGCACGGAACTGCCCGTCGCGCTTCACGAAGCCCGCGCCATCGCAGAAGACCATCACGGCGGCGGGTTTGTCCTTCTTGTACTGCGCTGGCACATAGACCCACCAGTCACGCGTCGTGCCGGGGAAGATTTTCGAGTCCTTCCAGACCGGCATTTGGATCACCTCCCCCTTCGGCACACCCGCCTGCTCCTGGGAGTCCGGCCCGAGCACATATTGATCATCCTGAGGTGCTGCCTGAAGCGGCTGATGGGCGATGGAACCAAGGGCGAGAGCGGCAAGACAGAGAGAGAGTCGTTTCATGAGTGCGGTGGGCGAAACAAAACGCGCCCTGCCAGCACATGTTACAGGGCATCAGACCGCGATTCATGGGGTGAAAAATTCCCGTTGGGAAAAGCCAATGCCTCGCCTACTCTCGCGGCGGGTCGGCCGGAGTGGTCGCTCGTCGGTCCAGCTTCGGCTGGGCGCGGACGAGAGGAAAGTCCGGACACCGCAAGGCAGCGTGCCGCGCGCAAGCGTTGGAGGTTCTGGGGCAACCCAGGGCAATGGAAAGTGTCACAGAAAACAAACCGCCTTCTGGCAACAGAGGGTAAGGGTGAAAAGGCGGGGTAAGAGCCCACCGCTCCGACAGTAATGAAGGAGGCATGACAAACCCCACGCGGTGCAAGACAGAACAGGAGAAACGGCCCGCCTGGCCGCAAGTCCCCGCGAGGGGATGGATAGCTCCGGGTAATAGTCGCATCCTGTGCAAGCAGGAGACGGCTCCGCGAGGAGTCGCCAGATAAATGACCACGCCGGAGGCCGAAAGGCCGAGGGCACAAAATCCGGCTTATGATGGCCGACCCACTCTTCTCCTTTCTCATCACCTCCGGTGAAACGCTCCGCCCCCGCCGCCAAACCTCCGCCACTGCCCGATGACCCGCTCTCGGCGGCCTTCCTCGAGTTCATGGAAGTGGAGCGGCGCTCCTCACCCCGCACGCTGGAGAACTACGACCACGCGCTCAGCGAGTTCCGCCGCCGTTACAAGGCTTTCGCCACCTGGCAGGACCTCACCGCCGATGACTTCCGCCAGTATCTCTTCGAGCAAATGAAGCGCGATCTCGGCCGGGCCACCATTCGCCTGCACTTCGCCGCCCTGCGTTCCTTTTTCAAATGGCTCACCCGCCGCCAGGGCTGGAAGACGAATCCCCTGCTCGATGTTCAGCTCCCGAAGCAGGAGAAAAAACTCCCCGTCGTGCTCACACTCACCCAGGTGGATGACATGCTCTCCCTGCCGATGAAACTGCCCAAGAGCCCGCGCTCCCCCGCCTGGGGCCCCGAGCGCGATGCCGCCATCCTGGAGCTCTTTTACTCCACCGGCATGAGGTTGGCCGAGCTCGCCTCCATCAATGTCGAAGACGTCGATACCTACAGCGACACCATCCGCGTCATCGGCAAAGGGCGCAAAGAGCGGCTCCTTCCCGTGGGCAGCCCCGCCATGGTGGCCATCCAGCGCTACCGACAAAAAGCCGGCGTCCACAACGGCCCCCTTTTCCTCAGCAAACTGCGCAAACGCATCACCAACCAGGCCATCGCCGATGTCGTGGACAAATACTGGAAAGCCAGCGGCATGCCCATCCACGTCACCCCGCACAAACTGCGCCACAGCTTCGCCACCCATCTGCTGAACAATGGCGCCGACCTGCGCAGCGTGCAGGAGCTGCTCGGCCACGCCAGCCTCAGCACCACCCAGATCTACACCCACGTCTCCACCCAGCGGATGAAGGAAGTCTATGAGGCCGCGCATCCGCGGGCCTGATGGCTCAGTTCAGCAGGGTTGCGGGATTCCGCTCATGGGTGTGGCGGGCCAGAACGGCGGTCCCTCTCCCCGCTGCGGAGGTGTTTCGCCTGCCAGATGTCCCGGCGGGGAGAGGCTAGCCCCACATCGATTTTGCCCTCCCATGCCGGACCAAACCCACATTTTGATTGCCCAGCAACGGCCTAGAATGGTAAACCGACACCCATGAGCGCCACAGCCCGTACTTTTCCGACAAAATCGTTGGCTATAAAGCTGCTGATCAACCTCACGATCTGTGAATGATCTGAACTGTTCTGTCTAAGAAATGCTGGTTGCGAACTACAAACTACGTCAGTTGCGGCCCCAATACGGTGCTGACGCTCTGGTTAGGATCGGTCGCGACATGGCGTCACAAGGCCACGTCGGACTCAAGGTGGAGAAAGAGCGCCTTGGTGTTTCATCGCTCGAATTCTTGAACGATTTTCCTCATCTCGAAGCGATCTCGATCTATGGAGTTTCGAGAGGTTTGGCGATCCTTTCGCAGATGCCGAAATTGCGGAGCGTGGCATTATGTGGAGTAACAACTAGGGACACCTCTTTTTTAAACGGGCTAGAACATCTCGAAGAACTGTGGCTCCAGGGGCTTCGGTTGAAGGATTGGGAACTGCTTCGGAAGTTAAAACAGGTAAAGGCGATCACGCTGTTCAATCTACGGCTCGAGGATTTCGGATTTCTGGAGGAGATGGAAGGTCTCCAGATCATCCACTTTAAACGATGCAACAGGGTTGTTTCGCTCCCCTCACTGAAGAAACTCCACTCACTGCGAAGACTGGTTTTGGATACTGTCAATCGGCTTGAAGACATCAAGGGTGCCGCGGAAGCTCCGAGCATAGAGGATATTGTGGTCATGGGCGCAGACAGTCTTTCGCCAGAAGAATTCGATTGTTTGATCGGGCACCCGACATTGCATGGAATTCTACCCGGGATCGCCCCCATGAACTCTGGACGCTATAAAGAGGTGATCTCACGACTTCCAGGAAGCTTACTGATGGATGGCTTTTATGGGACGCCAAATGAGCAATTCAGCGTCACCTGACAGCCGCATGAGAACGGGATCATGAGAACGGGGTCATTGCGCCAAGATAAACACAGATACGGAGGAAATCAGACAAACAGTGAAA
>CAYMHJ010000025.1:0-35428 GCA_964390165.1 uncultured Prosthecobacter sp.
CGAGCCCGAGATCACCCCCCGCGAACGCGAGATCCTCACCCTCGTCACGCGCGGCAACGCCAACAAAGAAATCGCCGCCACCCTCGGCATCTCCGAGGACACCGTGAAGCAGCACGTCAGCCGCATTTTGATGAAGCTAAAGGTGAATGACCGTGCCCAAGCCACGGCGGAGGCGATCCGTCGTGGCATGGTGCAGGTGTAAACCAAAGCCCGTTACGGCACCACGACTTTGGAATTTGTCTGGATGCCGCCGCCGAAGGTCAGCAGCAGGGTGAGTTGGCCGTCTTCGCGGAACACTCGGCGGCCCTGGGCTGCGCCCGTGGTCGTGTCGTTGAGCAGTGCGGTGAGGCCCCCACTTAAAACTCAAGCTTCTTGTGATGCTATCCGACGGATGTCCACGAAATTGCGCCTGTGCCTGTGATGGTGTCGGGAAGATCATTTTCACTGACAACGGATGATTGCTGCTTCTATGGCAGCCCGTTCCTTGTGAATGCGCTTCCTTGCACTTTCTGCCTCGCTCGTTCTCGTCATCAGCGGCTTCTCCCAAGAGCCGATCAAAGTCGTCCTGGCAGGGGATTCGACGGTGGCGAGTGTGCCGAATCCGCCGAAGGACCGGCCGGAACTCGCAGGATGGGGGCAGATGCTGGGGGAGTTCATGCCGAAGGCAACGGTGGTAAATCATGCGCGGTCGGGGACGAGCACGAAGAGCTTTCGTGATCTTGGGCTGTGGGATCGGGTGCTGAAGGAAAAGGGGCAGTGGGTGCTGATCCAGTTCGGGCACAATGACCAAAAGTCGGCTGACCTGAAGCGGTTCACGGATCCGAAGACGAGTTACCGGGATAACCTGCGGCAGTTCATCGCAGAGGTGCGCAAGGGCGGTGGCAAGCCGGTGCTGGTGACCTCGGTGGCGAGGCGCAACTATGTGGATGGGAAGATGACGACGATCCTCACCCCGTATGTCGAGGCGGCTCAGGCAGTGGGGAAAGAGATGCAGGTGCCGGTCATTGACCTGCATCGCGCGAGCTTTGCGCTGTTTCAGCAGATGGGGGAGAAGTTTTGCATGCTTTATGGGCCGGGTGAGCAGGATAAGTCACACTTCTCACGCGAAGGCGCACGCATGATGGCCAGGCTGGTGGCGGAGGGCCTGGAACGCGAGGTGCCGGAGCTGCGTCCGCATCTCCAGCTTGTGCCGCCAGCGCCTGCCGGGCTGCCTTTTGAAGTGAAGCTGACGACGGTGTCGAAAGGTTACGACGGTGCGACCTGCTGGGTGCATCCGCGCGCAGGTGCGATCCCGGGCAAGACGCCGAATGTGGTGCTGACGATGCAGAAGCTTCTTCTCACGGGCAGTGACATTTTTTATGCGCTAAACGAGGTGAGCAGCGATGACCTCGGTGCTACCTGGAGTCCGATCAAAGAGCACGCTGATACTCTGGGGCGGCGCAATGAGGCGGAGGGAGTCGTGGTGGGGGCCTGTGACTTCACGCCGAAGTGGCACGCGAAGTCGGGCAAACTCCTGGGCACGGGCCATACGGTGCGCTACCAGGGGGATCATGTGATGCATGTTCGTCCGCGTGAGACGGCGTGGTCGGTCTATGATGAAAGGGCGAAGACGTGGACACCATGGGCGACTCTGGCGATGCCGAAGGAGGCGAAGTTCGTCAACGCGGGTGCTGGCAGTGTGCAGCGTTTCGATCTGGAGAATGGCGACATCCTTTTGCCGATCTACTTCAAGGCGGAGAAGGACAAATACTACCGCACGACGGTGATTCGTTGTTCCTTCGATGGCACGAAGCTGGAGTACATCGAGCACGGCACGGAGCTCGCGCTGGAAAGCGGTCGTGGTGTGTATGAGCCTTCGATCACGCGCTGCGCGGGGCGTTTTTACCTGACGATGCGGAATGATACGGCGGGCTATGTGGCGACGAGCGATGACGGTCTGCACTTCAGCGCGATCCAGATGTGGAAGTTCGATGACGGCAGCGATCTCGGGAACTACAATACGCAACTGCACTGGGTCACGCATCGTGATCGGCTGTATCTCGTCTATACCCGCAAGGGGGCGCACAACGATCATGCCTTCCGCCATCGGGCACCGCTGTTCATGGCGGAGGTGGATCAGAAGACACTGGCGGTGAGGCGTGCGACGGAGTGCATCCTCGTCCCTGAGCGTGGGGCGCGGCTGGGGAACTTCGCGGTGACGGAGGTCAGTGAAAATGAAACCTGGGTGACTGTGGCCGAGTGGATGCAGACGTGGTCGCCGAACATCGCGCTACCGCCTGAGAATGCCTTTGGCGCGGACAACTCGGTGTTTGCGGCGCGGATTCTTTGGAAGCCATGAGCCGCTACCGGCTTGCTGTGCGTTTCGTGTGTTCGGAAAATGCTTCGCGTGCCTCGGTGTGGCGGCCGCTTTTTTTGAGGGCGTAGGCGAGGTTTTTCCATGCCTGCGGATGTGTGGGGCGCAGGCGCACGGTGTTCCTGTATGCCTTCGAGGCTTCAATGTGATCGCTGCGTTTGTCGAAAAGCAGGCCCTGGTAAAACCAGGCTTCTGAGTAGCCGGGATTCAGCTTGAGACTTTGTGAGATGGCAGTCTGAGCTCCGGCATAATCTTTCTGCCGCCCCTTCACATAAGCGCTGAGGTAGTGGGCCTGCGAGTAGTTCGGGGCCAGCAGCATCACCCGCCGCAGTGCATCATCAGCGCTGCCGAGGTCGCCATCGCGGACACGACGGCTGGCTAGCAGGAGCCAGGCGAGGGCATCATTGGGTCTTTGTTCGGTGGCGAGTTCGAGGGCTTCACGGTCTTCGGTGGTGTCAGGAAGCGCGCCAGGCTTTTCGCGCATTTTGGCAAAGGCGAGCTGATGCCAATAGAGGCCGGTTTTGGGATCGAGAGCGACGGCTTTGCGCTGGCAGTTCAAGGCCTCGGGTGCGGCTCCGAGATAAGAGGCGCTGAGACCGAGCAGAGCCCAGCATTCGGCACTGCGCGGATATTTGCGCGCGAGGGCGACGAACTGCCGCATGGCGGATTCGATGCGGCGCTTCTGCAATGTCTCAAAGGCATGAACAAAGTCGGGATCGCTGGCCACTTCACGGAGTTTGGGTGTTTTGGGCAGGTTGGCGAGGGGTTGCAGGGCTGAGCGGTTTTTGCGGATTTGAAGAGCTGCGGAATCGCAGGGCAGGGCAAAATTCATCCAGCTTTTCAGGGGCACCTGCATCCCAACGATCCCGATGACCTGTCCGAGGTCATTAATGACAGGAGAGCCGACCGCACCAGGCGAGTCCTGGCCGCGCACATTCAGCCAGCCAAGGCCGGTAAGCGCAGTGTCTGCTTCTGCGCTGGCATCAGCGAGCACAAGACCACGCTTTTCAGACATGGCGAGAACATGGCAGGACTGCTCGCTGCGGAAATCCGTGGCGGGAAGTAGTTCGAGAGGTCGTGTCTCGGTGCGTTCGCCCTGAAGCAAGGTCACACCATTGACCAGATCGGCGAGGTAGAAGCCGGTGATTTTTTGATGCGTGCCATCTGCTCCGGTGACGGTGATGTAGTCAATCTTCCCGGCGATTTCAGGATGCAGCAGACCTGTGTCCGTGAGAATGACTCCATCTGCGGAGACGTAGCAGCCAACACCGTTTGCCAGTTGCGAGCCGAAAGCATCCCAGACGCGAAGTCCGACGATGGAGGAGACAATTTTGCCGCCGAGGTTTCGCAGGCGGAGTTCATCCGGGGTCAATGGACGTTCGGGTGTGCCAGCAGGAGGTTTCTCGCCGGGCAGGTACGGTGAAAGTGGGGGAAGGAGATCTGGACTGGGCTCATCTGCCATTGGCAGACCCTTCGGAGCTCCCTGAAACAGGAGGAGAGGGTTCTCGTAATTGTTCACATCCACGGGAAAACCTCCATTTGCCGGCAACTCGGGCTCAGAGCCAGACGGTGATACTGGGTCCGTCAGTGGTGGCGGCACGACGAGTTTAGGGGGGGATTCCTGCGCGGAGGTCAGAGCTGGGAGAAAGAGCAGCAGGGACAGCAGTCGGAGCATACGCATGGCTTCAATGTGTCCTTCATGTGACAATTTGCGGCGGCTTGATTGTGACGAATTCTTCACATCGAAGACGTTTCGAGGACGAGGAGTGCGAGCTAAGCAGAAAATAAGAACGCCATTTCCCATGCGCACATCATTCCTCATCCCCCTTCTCTTCTCAGTCAGTGCTGTGTGCGCGGCTGACTTGGAACTTAAATCACTGGGAGATGCCGCTGAAGGCCAGACGGCGAAGCGGAAGTATGGCCCCTACGTTGGCGTGTCCTTTGGTGAGACTCTAAGTCAGAGTGGCACGCTTCGTACTGGCGGGAATTTAAAGGACGAAGATGGCGCGGCTATTTTCAGCATCGAAGTCGGCAAAGCATGGAAATGGAAGCGCCTGCCACTTATGACTTCGATAGATGTGGAAGGCACCTTCATGTCTACCACGCTTACAGGCGACACGGTCGAGGCCGACATGAATTCACTCTTCTTCAACCTGAACGGAACGCTGGCTGTGGATCTGTATCGTTATCGCGCACGGATCGGCAAGTTTGCCGCCGGTTTCCGACCTTACATAGGCGGCGGTTTTGGCGGCGGTCAGGTTTGGTTCCGAAACGCCACGAGCACCGATCCGACTGCCAACCCCTTCAGCATTGATGAGTTCGTAAACTCCTGGAACTGGTATGCGGGCATCGAATGGACGTGGAAGGACCAGTATTCGATTTTTGCCGAGTATCGCGATTTCCACATCGGTGATCTCGAAGATCTCCGTGGCTTCAACACGGATGGTTATCTCGTCGGCTTCCGCTACCGCTATTAATTTTCTTCTTCTCCAATCCTCCGGCCTTCTCCCATCGCACCCATGCGCCTTCTTTCCTGCTTTCTCGCCGCCGCCAGTCTTTTGCTCATCTCGTGCAAAACTGTCACGACCGAGCGCGTCGTCTTCCCTCATGCTCCCGTGGCCTACCAGTTCGTGAGCGAGATCATTGATGAGGAAACTCTCGACCATACGGTGAAGTTCCGCAACGTGGGGACGAGCATCATCAGCTTCGACTACACTATTTCCGATGAGCCAGGAGTCCCCCACACGGACGCTGAAGGGCCAAACAGTGGTGTCGTGGAAAACCTCTACCCCGGTGCCGAAGCTTCAGTGAAGAATACCATGAAGAGCCAGCATGCCTTCATCGTCCTGGGCAAGGTGACCCACGGCCGCAAGTCCGCTGACGAACTCACCCGCCTCTACCGTCCGAACGCAGCCAGGACTGCAGCCGCCTCCGCGAGTACTTTCGGAGCAGCCGCACTGCCTATGCTGGAGCCCGTGACGGCTCAGTAAATTGATGTGCGATGAACCTCCGCCAGCCAACTGCTTATCTCATCAGCCCCGTGATTGCGGGGCTGTTTGTTTTTGCCTTTTGGCCGCAGTCTTCCAGTGCGGCTGAGGATGAACTTGCGGTGAAACTTTACCAGCGCGGCCTGAAGCTGATCACCGATGGTGAGCCTGAAGAGGCGCTGGAGCGGTTTAATGCTGTCGCCACGAAATACCGGCGCAGTGAAACCTGCGCCCAGGCACTATGGGAGATCTACCGTATCCAGGAGCACTTTGGCAATGACTCGGCGGCCTTTGAAGCACTGAACCGGCTGGTGACTGAGCAGCCGGGCCATTTTGAGAAAGCCCATGAAGGACAATTGCGTGTGGCTCTGCGTCTGCTCGGGCATGGCAAGGATGCGCGAAGATCGCTGGCGGTGGAGCGCCCGTCTGGGCGTGTCGATCCGGAGGTGCTCGTGGAGATGTTTCGTGTTGTGATCAAAAACGGGCCGCAGAATGAGATTGGCATCCAGGCGCATCACTACCTCGCGCTCACCTTGGAGAAGACGGGCGAAATACGTGAAGCCATCGCCATGCATGAAGATTTCGCGGAGAGCTTTCCGAAGCATGAACTGGCGGATGATGCTGCCTATCAATGTGCCTACATCGCCTATAAAGACTGGAAGGCGATGCGAGGCGATAGCCCGCACCAGCGTGAGGCCGCCGCCGTCTCACTCGCCTGGTTCATTGCCCGCTTTCCCGAAAGCGACAAAGGCGCCCAAGCTCGCGCATGTCTCGGAGAAGTGCGGCTGGCCGAGCGGCGTGAGTTGATGAGCCTCGCACGCTACTATGAAGGCCGGGGGAACACAAAGGCGGCTGATGTTTACTACCGCCAGTTGGAAGAGAAGTTCCCTGATATGCACGTCACTGAAAAAGCAGTTCCAGTTAGAAGTGTAAACGCTGAAGTGGATGGGCAGGTCGGCCCGGTGCGATGATCCAGGGCGCTTGCCTCATTGAATTGATGTTTACCTTGTCAATACAGGGCGAAGAGTGTGTTTGTGCCAGTGGCAGTCAACAAGGACAGCGCTGTGTGGCGGAATCGTTTACCTCAGACAATTCACGCCTAAATATGGTGCTAAAGCCTGACTACAGGTGACGAAAATGTTTCATCCCACTGATTGGCTAGGCATCTAGCGCGGGGAATAACTGACCGGCAGGGCGAATACAGAACCCTCAGATCAGAAACCGTTAAAATCGCCTGATTTTGACTTCGCCAACGACAAAGCCCCCCCAAAAACCACCCCCAACCCATGAAGAAATATCTTTTATCCGCACTGCTCCTGCTGCTCACCATGGGAGCAGGCACACAAGCTGCGACTTTGGAATCGGCAAATTTCGGCAACGGGCTGACGCTCGCAGGTGGCACCACACCTTTATCCAGCGGCACAGTTCGATTTGGTTACTTCCCTGACGGATTCGATTTTACCACAAATGCCGGCGACTTTGCCGCACTTGATGCGGCATTTATTGAAGTGGTCAGCTACAGCGGCCCTATCAATGCTCTTTCGACAGATGGATTCTTCCAGCTTGTGTTGAGCTATTCGAACTCCACGACCTATGAAGGACGGCCTTTCGATTCGACCCCAGGCAACACAGACAGCAGTTCAACGGATATTGCTGGTGAAAAAGTTTATGTCTGGGTTCTCAACAACACCACCGCATCCTCTGCCAATCAGCAGGCAGTTTTTTCCTCTGACATCCGGTGGGTAGATGCTGACACCCAGCCGACCGCTGATACGCAGATGGATATCGACACGAACGTCGTGGGTCTGACCGCCCACATCGGCCAGCTTGCTACAGGTGCAGACATTGGAGCCGGGGCTAACTCGCATGTGCTTCAACTTGCCGGGGCGGTGGCCCCCTCCAACGTCGTCGCCTCGCGCACACCTGCGGGGGCGGAAGTTCCTGCCGGCACTCCCGTGACTTTCAGCTACACGGCGGATGGCGATATGCCATTCACACAGAAGTGGTTCAAGACAGGCAGCGCCACCGTGCTCGGAACGGATGCCACCTTCACCCTTGCCACGCCACAAACTACAGACAGCGGCAGCTACTATGTGGAAGTCAGCAACGCAGGCGGCCCGGCCAACTCAAACAGCGTCAGCCTGAACGTGATCAATCCCATCGCCGCCATCACTGCTCAGCCGGAAACGCAGGCTGTGAAAGTGGGTGACACAGTGACATTCAGCGTCACTGCCACTGGCTCCGGCCCGCTGGCATACCGCTGGCTGAAGGGCACGGCTCCAGTCCCTGGTGCCACCACAGGCACACTCACTCTTTACGGAGTCAGTGTGAAGGAAGCGGGCCTCTATCGTTGCGAAGTCAGCAATGTGGTCGCCGGAAAGACCCATAAAGTGCTGAGCAGCCAAGCTCTCCTCACCGTTGTTCAGGACAATGTCCCTGCCGCGCGCGTCGTCGCCAAGGAAAACGTCAAGGGCTCCGTGACCCTGACCCTCAACTATGCCGAGACAGGTGTACTGCCGACAAACAAAGCCATGCTCCAGTGGAAGAAGGATGGCGTCATCATCCCGGGTGCCACCACAAAAACTCTGAAGGTCTCCCCGCTGGCCACATCTCCAGACGCAGTTCTCTACACCTGTGAGGTTCAGGCTGTTGGAGTCACAAGTGCCGTCATCGGCGCCTCCACGCAGTTGATTGTCGTGAATCAGGCCCCTCTGATTACGAATCCGACTGCACTGAACATGCCTGATGGTCAGGTCGGCGAGCCCTACACTTACCAAGTGCCGGTTGATGGTTCGCTTACTCGTACTCCGGCCACGTTTGCTGCCACGGGCCTCCCGAAAGGGCTGGTCATCAACAAGACCACCGGTCTCATTAGCGGACGTCCTCAGGCTGCAACCCCAGCAGGCAAATCCGCCAAGATCACCATCACCATCGCGAACGG
This sequence comes from uncultured Prosthecobacter sp., assembly GCA_964390165.1. Lineage (GTDB taxonomy): Bacteria > Verrucomicrobiota > Verrucomicrobiia > Verrucomicrobiales > Verrucomicrobiaceae > Prosthecobacter. Next base: position 8,282 of record CAYMHJ010000025.1, read on the forward strand.
AGTGCTTCCAAACGCCAAGGCCACGGATGAGATCGTTATTAATGGCATTTCTGGCAGTCTCGTCGGCACTTGGTCAGGCCCGATCATGCGTGGCGATTTGAACCAGAATCTTGGTGGTCGTTTCGACATGACCATCGCTACCACAGGTGTCGCATCTGGGAAGATCACCCTTGGCACTGCAGTCCACAGCTTCGCCGGAGGTTTTGCCTTTGATTCGATCAACAACGTCCACACCGTGACATTCAGCGTTCGCCGCGCCATCGTTCAAGCGCCTCTGCAGGTGAGCTTCAGCCTCGTTGACAATAAGCTGACGAACGGCGAGATCAGCGATGGCACGAACACCGTGGCCTTCGAGGGATGGCGCAATAAATGGCTGGCTGCTCCGGCCGCCGCAAACGCCGTCGGCTACATCGCTCGCTACCACATGCTGATCGAACTGGCCGCTGTCCTGGATGTCGGTGATCTCGACATCCCCCAGGGTAAAAGCTTTGCCAGCTTCAGTGTCGCCAAAGACGGCAAACTTACTTTTGCTGGCAAGCTTTCCGACGGTGAGTCCATCACTTTTGCCACCTTCATGGGGCCTAGCGGTGAAGCGTTTATTTTCCAGACCCTCTACAAGACGGTAACCAAGGGCTCGCTGCTTGGTGACATCTTGATCAATACCAAAGGCAATGCGGATGCTTCTGACAACACCATCTCGGGCAGTGCCGACTGGAGCCGCCCGTCCAACAACGTGAAAAACACGCTTTATGCGGCAGGTTTTGGACCCGTGGATCTCGCCATCGACGGTGGTGCCTACAGCGCGCCGGCCAAACCGAACGTGCTCCTGGGCATTGCTGCCGGCACAGAAAATGCGGCGCTCACTGTCACAGATGCCAACTTGGAAGATCCACAAACGGACGTGGACGACCTCATCGAGAACGTCAGCATCGCTGCTGGCAGCAAGATTACGGTGGGAAACACCCATGCACTTGGCATCAAAATGGCCGCTGCACCAGCCACGGGGCTTATCTCTGGCACCATCAAACCAGCCACGAAGGCTGAGAAACTCGAAGGTCTGGTCGTTCCTGTGAACGGTCAACTGCTCGGTGTCGGCTTCTTCCTCACGGACGACAGCTCCGTTCAGCCTGTGCGCAGGCTCTCGGGTTCCTTCACGCTCAGCGAGGCCCTTATGCCCTGATCTGAGTCGCAGCCTTGACACTCTTCAGGAGCGCCGGAAACGGCGCTCCTTTTTTGTTCATCCTGCACATCGAATGGAAACACACGCAGGCGGGTCGCAACTCCGGTGTCTTTGTCTGGAGCAAAGGTTCAACGCACCTGACCGACCGCTTCACAAAGGCATGGAAGTACAGATGCTGGAACTCGAATGGCCGAAGTTGCATCCGACCAAGGACAGCAAGCTCGTAAACGGTACCAGCCAGAGCACCGTGCGCAAAGGTTACCTCTGCCTCGAATCCGAGGGCATGGTGATCCACATACGGAACATCAAGATTTTGGAATCTTCCGGGCGGCCGCGTGACGCCGGAGCAGACGGCCCCGATAGTAAAGTAAAACGACTTTTAAAGTCGCGCACTGGTTTGGCGAGTTTGAAACTCCCCACAGTCGAGAGGAAATCTCGATGCGCCAGTTTACGAGATTTAATCTCGTTCTGCTTTTCGCATCAACTCTTCCACCTTCGTCGTGATCGACTCCTCCACCTTCTCCTTGTAGGGTGCCCGGCGGCCGTATTCAAACATGCCCGTCACGCCCTCATAGCCGCCTTCCTTGAGCACGCGCAGGCTGGGGATGTAGCTGGTGAGGTCGTTGTTGTAGCCGCAGACCCAGGTGGTATTCCAGCCGTAGGCCGCTTTGAATTTCAGCGAGTAATCCACCACCGTCTCTCCAGTGAGCGCGATGAACGTAAAGTCCGCCCCGATGCGCCAGACTTGAATCGGATACTTCACCCGATCCGGCAGTGAGCCGAGCGTTTCGTATTGGCGGATGAAGTGCTCGAATTCGCGCTTCGGCATGCCGACAAGGTTAGGCGCGCGCTGCTTCAATTCTTCCAGCGGAATCCCCGGCTGCAGTTCCAGTTCCGTCTCCCCCATCGCGGCACGGATCGGCCCGCCGAGCGGCTTCATGGTGCCTGCAATCACCTGGCACACCGCTTCGGCCAATATGTGGCCATACATCGACGCCAACTCCGTTGCTTCGACATCCTTTCCGCGAATGCGCGGCAGCGGATTGGCATCCCCACCGCAATTCTGCACAAACATGGCCACGGAGCCTGGAAACGACTTCTCCAGCTCAAGCTGTGCAAAGCCTGCGTAGTCGCCATTGATGCTCAGCCCGCCGAGCGCCGTCGTGTGGCATGAATAGCCGAAGACAACGGCTTTGATGTCGTTGCCGACCTTCATCATAATCACGGGCACATCCTGATCCACCTGCCCACCCAGCGCGCGGCTCTCCGGCCCGCGCGAACGCCGCCGGTTCACCGCCACGCCTGCCAGACCTTGCTCAAAGCTCAGCTCCGCCGGTTTCAGCACCGCGATGGCCGCGCCGATCACTTCATCATACTTCGCATACACCATCGCCGTGTAGCGATCCTTTGCCGCCGCTTCCTCTAGCGTGAATTCATAATACAACCACAACACATCCTCCGTGACCGGACACGAATGATTGTGCGACGTGTTTAAAATCAGCCGATCTCTCGCCACGCCATGCTTCTCTGCCGCATTCTTCGCGATCACCGCAACCATCTTGTCGCTCAGCCCCACAAGATCTGCCGTAACCAGCACCGAAGTGGTACCCGAGTCATCTTTCAGCGCCAGCGCCTTCAGCCAGATTGCATGCTCCACCTGCAGCGACATGCGCGTCTTTCCACCGTAACCCGCGAGCGGCACGGATTCAGTCGGTGTGATATCCGCCTTCGCCACGCCTGCCTGCCATGCAGCTGAGGCAAGAGAGCAAAAGCCAAGGAGGATGGCTAAAAGTTGTTTCATAAATCACTTCACCTCAGCAGCCATCTCCAGCAGCGCGTTCATCAGTTTAACGGAGGCCTGGGATTCAGTGTTGTTTGTGCCGGGCCAGGTTTCGTACCCACCGAGCTCAAAGTGGCGCGGTGTGGGCATGTAGCCGTAGTAGCCGTGCGCCAGTTCGACCATGAATGACTTCGCGAAAGGGCTGCGCTTTCGGAATTCGACGCCAGTTTCGGCAAAGGTCTCGCAGGGCGAGGAGCCGATGCAGATGTCGCCGATGCGCAGGATCTGTGCGGGGAACTTCGTCTCCGGGCTGGCTTCGGCGAGGCGCTGGACGCGCCCGGCATAGGCCAGCGGAAGATCCGCTTTGCCGCCTTGAATGCGTGGGGCCTTGGCCTCGGTTTCCTTCGCCCAAGCGATGAGTTCGGGCTCGATTTTGCGCCACTTCACATCCAGCTCGCGGTAGCGAGAAGCGAGCGGGGCGCTGTTTTGCCACGTCAGGTTTGTCAGGGCGTCGTTCACCTTCTTCGCGATATCTTCGGCGACGTAGCGCATCTGCTCGTAAGGCTGCTTGCGCGGCTGTGGATTGCGGAAGTTGATGTTGTTCGCATCTCCGCTGGTGCCGTTTGCCATGATACCAACAAAGGCTGGGTAGTCATTTCCGTCGGGCTGCAGCAGTTTCAAGGCTTCGCAGTAGTAGCCATAATAGTCAGCGGAAATGTGACCGCTGCCCACGCCGCCCACATAATGCAGCGAGTAGGCCGAATAGACCGAGATCATGCGCCCACCAGGCTCGCGCAGCGCGATCAAACTGATCGTCGGGTCAGGTTCGGCGGCTGGTTTGATGAGGTTTGGATTCCCTGCGCCGGGATTCATCTTTACCTTGTCTATCTTGCCGAAGGGATTCGGCGGCATGAAACCTTCCTTCAAAAACCAGCGGCGGATGTGAACATGCTCCGGCACATCTACCGTGCCAAAGGCGATTTCTGCCGGACGCAGCAGGTTGACGGCGCAGCGCACACCATCAGCGATGCGCCGAGCGACAAACTTTTGGTAATCCGTCAGCTCCTGGTCGGAGTAGTAGCCGCGCACCGGCCCACCCAGGGCGTTCACGGCAGAGTGAGTGTGCGTGCCAGATATAAGCACGTTGGCTGCGGCAATGCCTGTCTCGGCCTCAATGAACTCGCGCGCCTTCAATGATACGCTGCGGTGTAGGCCAAGCAGGTCGCACACCACCAGAGCCAGCTTTGTTTTGCCGTCATCAAGCACAAGGCAGCGGGCATACAGCTCGTCGTGAATGTGCGTGCATGGAAACGGTGCGAAACCGCCCACTACGCTGCCGCCAAGCTCGGGAGTGATATTGGACGTGGCGGCTCCGGCCATGAGTGGAGCTTTGGGAGTATCGGCAGCGAAGACGCAGGCGGAGAGGAGTAGGGAGAGCAGGATTGGGCGCATATCAATAATACATCTCTGCCGCAGCTGTTTTGTCGCGGTTTAGCATCCTGGGCCACTCATGCAAAAATGCCACGCTAGGGGTTATCAAGTGCGGTGCGGCTCACCTCTGCCTGCTCAGATATGCGTGCGCCTTTTCTCGTGCCAGGCTGATCTCAGTTTCATTCATTTTGAAACCCGTTGTTCCGGACTGCATGAGATTCGTCAAGTCCTGCCGGTGTTTCAAACCTAACGCATGACCTATCTCATGCGAGGTCACTCGCGGCAGGGCTTCGTCGAGTCCGCCGGGGACCTCACGCAGTCTGGAAGTATCCTTCACGACGATGGGTTCTCCGTAGTAGAAGCCATTGGGCTGCACATGTTTCACATAACAGATATCGATGGCGTGAGCACTGAGCCTCTCCTTCGGAATCATCGAATGGACACGATCAAATTCGGGCTTCATCCGCATCTCCGGCGGCATTGGGATCGCGCTCGTCGGGCCGATGGACTCGATCTCGAACTGAATGCCGGCCTGTGACCAAACCGTGTTCACCTTGCCCATGATGCGCTTCACATCAGCTTCGACGAGTGTCGTGTGCATCGCAGGGATCGAATCGGACTGCATGAGATGAATCCGCACTGGCAGTGAGATCACGGACCGCTCCTCCGCAGGCAGACTCAGCGACCACACCTCGCTCGATAGCGGTCGTGCATGACCACCTGCGATCCAGAGTTTATCTTGGAAAACGAAGGCCGAGTGCTCATGCCTGGCCTTCCAGCAGGTCTTCGTTTCAAGCCGCTGCCAGTTCCTGCCATCCGCGCTGTGCCACACGTCACCGAAATTGTCTTTTTCCTTCGACCAACCACCCAGCACCCACATCCGCCCACGATACACCGCCGCGCTGAACCAAAGGCGCGGCTCCCACGGTGCTTTCTCCGTCTCGCAGATCCAGTTCGCGCCATCGCTGGATGACCAAACGTCGTTCTTCGCATAATAGGAAGGTGCATAGTTCCCACCGCCGAGAACATAGATTTTGTCGTTCAAGACGACCGCTTGATGATAAGCACGAGGAGACCACGGCGCGTTCGCTGTCTCCTGTTTCCATTCTTTGCCATCTGCTGATGACCACACGTCGTTTTTCAAACTCGCGTCATCGCCAAAGTAGTAATTCTCCGTGCCGCCAAGCATCCACATCCGCTCGCGATGCTCCACCAGTCCTGCGGCGAGTCTTGGCGACCATCCGGCACTCGCGGTGACCTGCTCCCACTTCACGCCATCACTTGAAGACCAGACCTGATTGCTCGCGGAATGTCCAGGCAGCCTGCCTTTATACCAACCTCCCATGATCCACATCTTGTCTGCGAACGTGAGGTTCATTGGCAGATCGCTGTGCAGCCACGGCGCGTTCTTTTCGATCAACGACCACGCCTTGCCATCACCCGAAGCCCATATGTCACGCGGTGGTTCTGCATACGACTGGAACCAGCCACCGCCGATCCATAGCTGATCGCGAAAAACCCACTCCGCCTGCGAATCCCGCGCCTGCCACGCTGCATTGTCTTCGAGCACCCAGTCTTGGGCGAACAGACTGCCACAGCTCATCAGCAGCCCAATGATTTTTCCCTTCATGTTTTTGTCCTGGTTTGGTTTGATGTCAGCTTCAGAGAAACTCCTGACGTGTCTGGCCGCATGGCAAGGCGTTGAGATAGGTACGCACGTCAGGGGGGTAATCTCGATGATCACAAAGCTAAACCTGAATGCTGCACGCCACCCTCCTCATGTGCCAAATTCGCTGAGTTTGCCCACAAACCAGAAGAAGCGTTTGCCGGGCCGTATGTAGGTTTCATGAGATTGCTCCTTTGCCTCGCATGTCTGGCCCCCCACGTCTTTGCTGTTCAGATCGCGCCTTTTCGCGCGGACGTCACACCGCCAGTCGGAGCACCGCTGTGCGGTGGGCTCGTCAAGTCGACCGTCGGTGTCAGTGAGCCGCTGCTGGCGCTCGGCATCGTGCTGCTGAGCGATGAAAAGCCCGTCGTGCTCTGTGCGGTGGACTTTTGCGAGATACGCGGCGCGGATCACATCCACTGGCGTGAGGTTTTGGCGGAGGCTGCCGGCACTTCGGCGGAGCGTGTGGCCTTGCATTCGCTGCATCAGCACAATGCGCCGCTGGTGGACAACGCCGCCCAAAAGCTTCTGCCGGAGATTGCCATCATCGACGCCGCTGCCACGGAGAAAGCACTCGCCGCAATCGCCCTCAGCATCCAGATCGCCTTGAAGTCTCCGAAGCCCGTCACTCACCTCTCCACCGGTGAGGCCAAAGTGCTTGAGGTGGCTGGAAATCGGCGTGTTCAGGTCATCGACGGCAAAGTGGGTAAAATGCGCGGCAGCCGCAGCAAAGACCCATTGCTCCGTGCCTTGCCCGAAGGTCTCATCGACCCGTTATTAAAGACTGTGAGCTTTTGGGATGGTGAAAGGAAGCTCGCAGCGCTGCACTACTACGCGACGCACCCGATGAGCTATTACGGCGACGGAATCGTGAGCCATGACTTCGCCGGCATTGCCCGTGAAAACCGCACGCAGGAGGATGGCGTGCCGCACATCTACTTCACCGGCTGTGGTGGAAACATCGGCGCGGGCAAGTACAACGACGGCACGCCGCCCATGCGCCCGCTGCTGGCGGGGCGCATTCATACCGCGATGGTCGAGTCGGAGAAAAACGCGACGCGTGTGCCTCTGACGAAACTTTCATGGCACCACATCCCGGTCGTCCTGCAGCCAGATCCCGAGTTTCCGGAGGAGCGCGTGATGAAGGTGATGCAAAACACTGCCACATCCTCCTCGCAGCGCATTTCCGCCGCGCTACGCATCGGCTTCATCCGCCATCGCGAGCCCATCCCCTTCACCAGCCTGCATCTAGGCGATGACGTGCGCCTCATCCATCTGCCCGGCGAGAGTTTCGTGGAGTATCAGCTCTTCGCCCAGCAGCAGCAGTCCGGCGGCTTTGTATGCACGGCGAGCTACGGAGATGGTGTCACGGGTTACATTCCACTGGAGCATTCCTTTCAAGAGGGCGGCTATGAGCCCACGCAGGCCTATGCATCGCCCGATTCAGAAAAAGTGATGAAGAAAACCATCACGGAACTGCTGAAGTAGCTCACGCCTGGATGTCTTCCAGTCCGACCTCATGACAGGCGAGGATGAACTCCGCCGCCGACCATGCCTGGAATGCCTTGCCCATCGGATTGCCGGTGCGGGCATGAGCCCATTCGTTGAACTCCCATTCGTCCTGCACGCCGCGCTGGTTGATCCGTGCCAGCTTCACCAGCTCCTGCATGGCTAACGAGCGCATTCCCAGCCGGCTGATGAACTGCACCCACTTCCCGCCGATGAAAGGCCAGATGCCGCCGTTATGGTAGTGGTTCGGCAGATTCAGCAGATTGACCGCGTAGTAGGGCTTCCAGTCAGGATCACCCGGCATGACGACGGGATAAAGATTCGCCACGGGAAAGGGTTCGTTCACGCCCACACCCCACATGAAGCGAAAAGCGGTGCGTGCGCGCTGGATGTCCAGCACGTTGAAGAGGAAGGCCAGGATGTTCCCATACACATCACAGCGCCAGTTGAAGTCGAACGGCGTGACCTGCGCGAGCAGGTAGGAGGCGTCTCCCACGCTATACTGCATGTCGGCAAAGGTGCGCTTCGTGGTGGTGCTGGCGGTGGTGGGCCAGAAACGATGGAGGATGGCGGATTTGATGGACTGCGACCAGCGGAGGTATTCCCCCGCCTTCCGCCCCTGCCCAAAGGTTTCTAAAATGCGGCCAAAGGCGATGTTCGCACGATACCAGATGACCTGATCCACGAGGACGTTGTAGGACCTGCCAAAGAGATCCGTCCAATCCCCGGCCTCAGGGATCTCCAGCAGTGCATCGTAGTTGGAATCATGCGCGGTCAGCCAGTCCATGGCGCGCTGGAGCACGGGCAGGAACTCGCGGATGAGAGCGGTCTCGCGCGTGACGCGCAGATATTCATAGGCGGCGATGATGGTCCACAGGCCGCTGTCGATGGAGCAGATGCCGCCGATACCGGAAAAGTCCGGCTCCGCAGTGTCGATGTTCACATTGGCGGGGATCTGACCGTGCGGCGAGACGTGGGAGAGCAGTGTGCGCAGGGTCGCATGCTGGCAGGCGCGGATGTCAGCGTCAGCCAGCGGCAGTGAGGCGATCAGGGTGATGGCGCCATCCCGCCCCCAGACGCTGCGGTAGTTCGCGTCCGTGCCGCGGGTTTCATTGTCCGCGAGCGAGCAGGCGGAGAAGCCCATGGGGGTGATGTTGCGGCGCAGGGCGGAGACGGCGCGGGTGTAGGCTTCGTTGAGAAAGTCGCGGTCCTCGGGCTTCAGCGCCTCGGGTGCCACCTCGCTAAGCAGTTGCCTTATCTCCGGCTCATACTGCACCGGCTGCGGCTCACGCTCGGGGACCAGACTGCATGTGTCTGGCAGCACTCCATAATGCATGAGACCTTCGACCACACCGTCCGCACAGATGGCGTGAGCGCGGTAGCAGGGCAGGCCGACGACGGCCTCGATGAGCTCCGGTTGTGAGTTCGCCACGGCGATGCCGCGCACGTTTGGGATCTGGAGCATGGCAGTGTCATTGCCGGAATCACCGCAAACGATCACCTCCTGTGGCCGGATGCCGAGATGCCGCAGGAGCCAGGTCAGGGCATTCCCTTTGTTGGCATACTTCGGCAGGATGTCGAGGTCGCGGTCGCTGCTGTAAACGACCATGGCCTCGATGCCGGCCTCCGCCAGAGCGGCCTCCAGGCGGGCGATGAGATCCGCCGGTGCCTGGTGCAGATACCAGCTCGACTTGCAGGCGTTTTGAAAAGGGGCCGGCTGGCGCACTGCGGCGGTCATGCTCTGAACGACTTGTTCGGCACGCTCGCGGTCCCAGCCCTCGCTCAGGATGTCCGCGAACTCCTGCACCGTTTTTCCATTGGCACTGTTGTGGATCAGCGTACCGACGCCGCAGATCAGATAGTCCGGATCAGGGATGTCCGCACGCTGCACGGTGCGCTGGGCGTCCTTGAGCAAACGCCCGGTATTGTACACGAGCAGGGGCCGTTCCGCTCTTGGCAGTCCGTTCCATAGCTGCTGAAAAAGAAGAGTGGCATCAGGCTTCCCCAGCAGGGTGCCGTCGAGATCAGTGCAGACGAGCCGGAAGTTCACGGTGTGCGTTTTGGGTGTGCGTTTTTTTGATTCAGATTTCACCTCCGAACTGCGGTGTCAGGCTTCCCTTGCCGCCCGGCAGTTCCTCCTCACTCACCTCGAGCGCCATCCGATCTTCCACAGCGCGCACGAGCTGCTGCGCGATCCCGCTCCAGGTAAAAAGCGCGCGCACCCGCTGGCTGCCCTGCTGGTGCAGGCGGGACCTCAGGCGCTGATATTTGAGAGCCTGAAGGATGGCGATGCCAAACTCGCCGATATCTTCTGTGTCCGTGTAGATTGCGTGAACGCCGAAGTCCAGCGCGCGGTAAAGGCCGCCGCGTGTGGTCACCACCGTAGGCGTGCCGCAGGCCAGTGCCTCCACCGCCGTCATTCCGAAGGGCTCATACCGGCTGGAGAGCACAAACACATCCGCCGCGCGGTAGTAATCGGCCATTTGCTCGTCCGGAAGCGAGGCGCTGATCGTCACCTTTTCCTCCAGCCCATGTTCAGAGATGATGCCTTCCAGCTCCTTCAAGAGATCCGCGTCGCCTGGATCGGAGGACTGCATGCCCACAGCAAGTCTGAGCCGTGCCTCCGGCATACGCTCCGCCACCAGCGCGAAGGCACGCACCAGCAGGTCGAAGCCCTTGTTGCGTGCCAGCCGCCCGATGGATGCCACCACCTGCCCGGAATATCCCAGGTCGTTCCGCAGTGCCTGCCGTGTTGGCTCACTCACGGGGAAAAAACGGTTGTCGTCATAGCCGGGTGGGATCATGCGTATCCGCGCCCGCGGGATGCTGTAGTCCTGTACGATGAGGTCGGACTGTGGCGGCGTGGTGGCGATCACCATGTCGCAGGTCTCGAAAATGCGCTGCTCATGGTGCCGCCGTGAACTGAAGTTAAACTGCTTCTCCAGTCGCTCCTTTTCCTCTGGTGCGGCATCCACCATCTGCCGCTGCTTCCACGAGCCGAGCGAGTGAGGCGTGTGTACATGGGGAATCTTGAGAAGATCGGCAAGGGCCAGGCCTGCCAGCCCCGCATCCCAGTAATGGCTGTTGATGAAGTAATAGGACCATCCTTGCCGCCGGATAAGCCGGTGCGCGTTTTCCACCCATTCGGGTATGAATTTATGCAGGTGTTCCTTCGAGATGAACTCCGCACCGCCACAGGCCACGCGCACAATGGCCACGTTTTCATCCACCGCCTCGATCTCTGGCTGGTTTTCGAAGCGGCGCGTCCAGATGTCCACTTTGTAGCCGAGTTGCGCCAGCTTGCGTGAAAGCTCCAGGACAAACACCACCTGCCCGCCGGTGTCTGGCGCACCCAGCGGCGGGGTCGAGGCCACATAACCATGGGTGGAGATCATGGCGATTCGCCGCCTGGCGCGAGCCCGTCGTCGGACGGGAGGGTGAGTTTCTGGTGCGGGGGACATGGTTGGACCATGGCGCTGTGAATGGCACGTTTGGAGCGCCAATGCCCGCCACCGCCATGACTTGCGTCGTGGCGTCAACTGCCACAGCGGTCACACGACACCACCAGCATGGACACCGCCACAAGGCGTGCAGGACGCAGGACTCTCTTCTCGTTTAATCCAGGCACCATGAAATCCGTCCTCCTCGTTCTCATCACCACCTGCACTGCCTTCTCTCAAAGCGATCTCAAGCCGCTGCGGGCGGGGATCGTCGGCCTCGACACCTCCCATGTGCCGGCTTTCACAAAGCTCTTTAACAAGGGTGAGACGGAGGGTGAACTCGCAGGCATCCGGGTCACCACGGGCTACACTGGCGGTACGGACATGCCCGCCAGCGCCACGCGGAAGGAGAAGTTCACTCAGACGCTTCGAGAGATGGGGGTGGAGATCGTGCCGTCCATTCCCGAACTGCTGGCGAAGGTCGATGTCGTGCTCCTCGAGAGCGTGGATGGGCGCATTCATCTGCAAGAAGCGCGAGAGATCTTCAAGGCGGGCAAACCTGTTTTCATCGACAAGCCGCTCGCTGGCACGCTCGCGGAGGCCATCGCCATCGTGGCGCTGGCGAAGAAGCATGGCGTGCCGTTTTTTAGCAGCTCTTCGTCACGCTTCGGCGCGGAGATGGTCGCGCTGAAGGCGAATGCGGACCTCGGTGATCTGCTCGGTGCTCAGACCTGGGGACCGTGCTCGTATCAGGAGGGCACTCCAGACTTTTTCTTCTATGGCATCCACGGTGTGGAGGCGCTCTACACGCTGATGGGCACTGGCTGCGAGACCGTTTCCCGTGTCAAAGCCGGCAATCACGATGTCGCCACGGGTGTGTGGAAGGATGGCCGCGTCGGTGCCTATCGTGGCATCGTGAAGGGCAAGGCTGACTTCGGCGCGGTGGCCTACGGCAGCAAAGCCATCGGCCAGGCTGCGAAAGCCGTGAGTTATGAAGGACTGTGCCGCCAGATCGGCCAATTTTTCCGCACAGGCCAGCCGCCGGTGAGCGCTGAAGAAACCATCGAGATCTTCACCTTCATGGAAGCTGCGGATGAAAGCCTGCGCCAGGGTGGGAAGCCCGTGGCTCTGGCAGATGTGCTGGCGAAAGCGCAGGCTGAGGCGGAGAAGCTCATGCTCTCAAATTAGAGCAGTGCACTTTGGCTTCACCTCGCGTGTTTCGCGATGAACTCGACGATCGGTGTCGAGTCCTCCAGCCCATGGGGATGATGGCCGATGCCGGGCTTGCGGATCAGCGTGATGCTGCCGCCGAGCGCCTTGTAGCGCTGCTCGATGAGCCCCGTGTTTTCTTCCCAGGGCACCACGTCATCCGCATCGCCAAAGACGTGCAGCAGCGGCACGCCGGCCTTGGCGAGCGGGGCGATGCTGTCCACAGGATTGCCCATGTAGGCGAGCGCGGCGGCTTCGTCTTTGAATCCCCAGAGCTTCAGCACAAAGCCCCAGTTCCTCGGGTCGCCCTTGCCTTTGCCCTTGCCGCCGGGCCAGCTTTTAAAATCACACACCGGTGCATCGGCATAGATGCAGGAGACCTTGTCGGGATTGGCGATCGCCCAGTTGTAACAATACAAACCGCCCCGGCTCAGTCCGACAAGAGAGGGCTTCGTGCTCAGGCCGTAGCTCGTGGTCAACTCGGCATGGCATTGGTTCCAAAGCTTCACCGCATCCGGGCAGCCGAGCATGTCATTGATCTTCATGTAGGCGATGTGGAAGCCCTTGCCGAGCAGCGCGATGTCAGGCGCCGGTTTATGCCCGAAAAACTCACCATGCCAGATCCAGGGACGACCGGCGGCCGCTGTTTTCGGTGCCACGAGAGTCACCGGCTTTCCAGCGATCATCAGTTCGTGCTTGGCATAACCATTCCACTCGCCCGTCTTGTTCGGGATCTCGATCTCCTGGGATTTCGCCAGACGACGTGCCTCGGCATCGAGAGGGGCCGTTTTGCTTTCCGCTTCAGGCAAAGGCAGGCCGGGGGCCACGCCTGGGCGCTTGTGACCGGTATGACTCAGCCAGGCCGGGCGGAGGATGGCGTGCTTCTTCTTGATCGTGGCGAGGATGGCCGCGCCGTTGATGTGCTCTGGCGTGCCGTCAGCCTTCACCTTCAGTTCCCAGGCTTTTAGCACTGCGCCAGCCATGATGAGGTGGCCTTCAGGACCGGGATGCACACCGTCTTTGGAGAAGGTGAACTGCGCATCCGACTTCCTTTTCTCGGCCAGAGCGGCATTGAAGGGGCCGTGGATGTCCAGCACCTCCCAGCCTTCCTTTTTCATGCTTAGCAGCCACTCGGCATAGGCATCCAGCACCGTGTTGTATCCCTCGTATGGCTGTGGGTAGGCGGCCAGACCACCGGGCAGCACACGGGCCTTGATCGGCACAGGATCAAACACGGGCGGCGTGAGGTGGATGATGCGTGCACCGGTGGCCACGACCTTGTCATGCAGCTTCTTCATGCCGTTCTTGAAGGCCTGGAAGCGTTCCTCCCCGAGCGGGAAGTAGATACCGTCATTCATCCCGTAGCAGGCGAAGACGAGCTGCGGCTTTGTCTTCTCCAGCACGCGGTCGAGACGCTCGTGAAGGTCAGGCCGCGGGAACTTCCCACCCGCATGACCTTCCTCGCTCAGACCACTCACCGTCTCACTGCTCAGACCGAGTGGGATGATCTCCTTCCCCGAATCAGGGTGCTGGGCGATCAGCGCCGCCTCGATGAACTCCACATACCCACCGCCCTGTGTGATGCTGTCTCCGAGGAAGACGATGCGCTGCTCCGGCGGCAGCGCTGCCTGAAGCATGAATGAAAGGAAGGCGAGGACGAGAATGAGAGCGTGACGCATGGCGGGCGCTATCAACGCATCCAAACGCCTTCATTCTGCATCAGCAGGCAGAAAGATACTGGCCTTCCGCCTCTCCAAGGCTCGGGCACCAATAGCCGAAGTCCCTCTCTCAGCCGACCTCATTCGCCTTCTTTCTTCAGGATGAGGCCCGTGTCCGCATCGACTCCGGCATAGAACGGGGCGATGCAAAGACGTCCGTTGATGGTGATGATTCTCGGCTCTGCCAGCCCCGTGTTGTTTAGCGTGAGGCTCCAGTCTCGATTGCTCCAGGTGCCCGATGTTGTTGGGAAAAGGCCTTTGGCCTCAAAGGTGCCATCGGCATTCAGTTTGAGGCTTTGGTCTTCATTCGAATAGACTCCAATCAGTTGCTCTCTGGATTCGATCCGAGGATTGAGATCCTCACCTCCGAGCACGAGTCGCGTGATGCCGCTCCAAAATACCGGCAGCGCAAGCAAGGCTGCGATGCCCAGTCGAAGGCTGATCCTTTTGAAGCGAATGAGCCGAGACATTGCATAAAAGACGACGACCACACACCCCAGGTAGAAGCAGGCGGCTCCAAGAAAGATGAGATGACCGAAGGGGCTGAACATCTTATATGCGGACCAAGCTGTGACTCTTCCTCACTGGTTCCCTGGCAGTTCGCCGGTTTTGGCGGCTTGGAGCACCTGGGTTTGTTGTTTGGCGTCGAGGCTCCGCACTTTGACATATTCGCCGTCAAAATAGGCACGGGCTCCATGGTAGTGGCTGGTATTGGCTCCCAGCACCTCCAGCTTTTGGCTGCGGAGCACAAACGCGAGATTGGTCTCCTCCTCCGAGCCTTCTTCGCGACCTTTGTTGCTGAACCAGCCGATCCTGGTGTTCCAGGCCGCGATCCCTGCCAGATCGCCGAGGTGCGATGTCGGTCCACGCACGCAGGAGATGATAAAATGCAGCTTTTCGTCCTTTTCCACGATCTCGATCGTGCCGCCATAGCTGTCCGACCAGAAGCCGGTGAGGGTCTCCTCCGCCTGCCACTCGCGCAAGAGTCCCTTCAGCCATTCCGTGCGCTCTTTAGTGATCGCGGCGGCAGCTTCCAGATAGTGCGTTGAGTCGAGCGAAAGCTCACCCTCAGCCTCCGCGCCCGTGTACAAGGGGGAGCGGGCCAAATAGTCCCGGTGCGCCATCCAGTCTTTTTGGTCAGACTTGAGTGCATTGAACTCCCCCTCGTCCATCTGGCTCTTGGCGCTCGCCCAGACTGCATTCAGCGCCTGATCCGCTTTATCAAACAAGGCACGTGCTTGTTTGGGGTTGGCGTTTTGGGCCCGTGTAGTCGAAGCGCCGACTAAAGCCGCGCAGAGCAGCAAAAGGAGGAAGATTGGGGCATTTCGCATACCTGCGTGTATCGCAGGAAAGGGCTGTGATGGCAACTGTGAGCTCGAGTATGGCGAAACAGCTTCGATTGCCAATCAATGCCTCCTTAAAAAAAACCAGCCTCGTCGTGCGTCGTCTGCCAAATTGACCGCAGATGCCTCCCAACGAAGTCACCCTTTCCCGACTCCATGCCGATCACGCGGTGAGCGTGTACCGCTTTGCGTGGTCGGTGACGAAAGACGAGGGACTGGCGCAGGAGGTAGTGCAGGAGTTGTTTTTGAAGCTGGCGCGCGATGCCGAGGCGGTGACGACGGCACGCTCGGAACGCGCGGTGATCTTCACAATGGCACGCAACCTCTCTCTCGATGCGCTACGGCGTCGCTCGCGGGAGGACAAGGCGCTGGAGGCATGGGAGAAGGATCTGCCGGGCTGGTTTGAGCCCGCAGCCGACCATGAAGCGCTCACTACCGCGCTGGCGGAGCTGCCGGAGGAGCAGCGCAGTGTGGTCCACCTACATGTGTGGGAGGAAATGACCTTCCGCGAGATCGGCGAGCTGCTCGGCCAGCCCACCCAGACCATCGCCAGCCGCTACCGCTATGCCTTGGAGAAACTCCGCGTCCACAAACACACCCTCGTATGAAACCGGACCCCGAACAAACCCTGCGCACCCTCCGCTGGCGAGATCCGCCGCCGGAGTTTCTGGCGCATGTACTTGATGATGCCAAACGAGAACGCGGACGCGTCACCTCACGAAAAAGCTTTCTCGCCTTCATCCCGCGTCCGCTGCGCCTCCCACTCGCCGCATGCTGGCTGCTCGCGCTCTACTTTCGGCTCACCACGCCGGAGGCCATCCCGCAGAGCACACTGGAGAACTACGCCAAGCTGCCGCTGGTCACGCCCGCGCAACTCGTCGCCCGCATCGCCGAAGCAGAACGCCTTGCCAATGAACTCCTCGAACAACGCCGCGGCCCCATTCCGCGGCTTTAATCACCACTGAATTCAAACGCATCCCATGAACTCGACACCCATCAGGCAAACCTGGCACACGCTCCGTCTCGCCCGCTGGCTGTGGTGCCTCATTTGGGATCGTCGCATGGCATGGACGCTCATCTGCCTCGCCTCCCTCATCACCGTGCTTTGGCAGTGGGAAAACTGGCGCAGCGCCCGCGAGCTGAAGGAAGCACATCAGCGCGTAGTGGAGCGGCTTGGCACAGACAATCCCATCGCCTTCATGCCGCCGAAGGTGACGGATGAGCAGAACTACTTCGCGAATCCCGTGCTCGAATCCTGGCTGCATAAGACGAAGCCGGGATCGCTGGGGACGCACTACAATCCACCGCGGGATGCTCTGCTGCCGAAGGATTGGGTGAAGCCGGAGATCGTCGAAGGCGAGGATGGCCAGGCTGGCAGGCTCAATTTGAAGGCGTGGATGGCGAAACGCGAGCCGAGTGCCGAATCAGCGGTCAGCGTGCTCGCCCGTGAGCTGAGTGATGGGAACGGGCTGCTGCCGAAACTCGCGGAGGGCTTGAACAAACCTTACTCCATCATGAAACCAGGCCAGCAGGAGGCACTGGAAGCCTCGGAAGGCAATCCATGGGAGGCTGCGTATCCCGACTTCCAGAGCCAGAATGGTTTTCAGGACCAGCTCGGCCTGCATCTGCGCAGTGCGGCACTGGCGGGAGACAAGGAGAAGACCGCCATCACAGCCCACATCATGCTGCGTTTCGCCGAGGCGAGCACTCGCACCGGCATGAGGGGCTGCCTCGTGCCGCTGGCGTTGCACGGCATCGCCCTCGATGCGCTGCATGAGACGCTGGAGCATCCTGTGTGGACGGAGGAGGCGCTGGGTCGTTTGCAGGTGCGGTTGGCTCAGTTTGACGACTTGAAGCAATACCAGCGGGCGCATGCGGGTGAGATCCTGAACATGTTCGCCGGGCTGACTTACTACCGGAAGCATCCCGAGGCCCTCGACCTCGGCGGAGTCAGTGGGATGGAGCGTGCTGTGACGCGTTTTGTGGCCCGAAACATGCCGATCGGCTGGCACGATGCGAACGTGGCCTATTACACGAATCACATGCTCGACCAACTCGGGCCGCTGACACCGACCGCGTGGCTTGATGCCGGTTCACGCAGCGAGGCGGTGAATGCACGGGTGAAGGCGGAAGTCACTTGGCCGAATCCACGCCGCATGCTCGGGGCGATTGCGATTCCGCATGTCGGCAACATCTCGCAAGCGGCCGCCGAAGCGTTGTTCCAGCGTCGATGCCTGATCATCGCGTGTGCGTTGGAAAAGCATCGTCTGCGACATGGGGCCTTTCCGGCTTCGCTGGAGGCGGTGAAGGAGGATTTGAAGCTCTTCACGCTCGATGACCCCGCACTGCCCGGGCATCTGCCGGGCTTCCGGCTCGAAAACGGCGGTTACTTGCTCTGGTCCGCAGGGCCGGATGCAAAGGACGATAGCGGAGAGAAGGACAAAGACTGGCTGTGGCGGATGCGGCTTTTGGATAGGTGAAGAGTGCTTTCACCTTACTCCTGGGCACAGACAATCCTGGCATCCAGGGCGATGACGCCGTCGGCGGTGGCGAGGAGGGGGTTGATGTCGAGTTCCTGGATCTCGGGGCAGGCTAGGACGAGGTCGCCAAGCTTCACGAGGACGTCGGCGAGGGCGGGCATGTCGGCGGGCTGGAGATGGCGGGTGCCTTGGAGGGCGCGGTGGATGCGGGTCTGGCGGATGCGATCCAGCGCCAGCATGGGGGAAAGGGGCGGCAGGAGCAGGACGCGATCTTGCAGGACCTCCACCATGACGCCTCCGGCACCGAAGAGCAGCACGGGGCCGAACTGCGCGTCGTGGGTGCAGCCGCAGATGAGTTCGAGGCCCTTTTCCCGGAACATGCGCTGCACGGCCACACCGTCGAAGTCGGCAGGCGGCACGGCTTTTTCGATGCGCTGATAGGCGGCGCGGACGGCATCGGCGTCCGGCAAGTCGAGCTGCACGCCGCCGATGTCGGTTTTGTGGGTGATGGTGGGGCTTTGCAGCTTCAGCACCACGGGGAATCCGATCTCCTGGGCGAGTGCGATGGCTTCTTTGGCGCTCTTGGCGTGTCGGGTTTCCAGCACGGGGATGCCTGCGGCGGCGAGCACTTCCTTGGCCTGAATCTCGGTGAGCAAAGTCCGGCCTGCCGAGCGATGGCGTGCGATGATTTCACGAGCCTCCGGCAAAGTGGGGCGCTCGGTGCAGGCGAGGCGGTTCGTCTCCTCCAGCCAACGAAGCCGTTCCTGTCGCTGCCACATGAACTGCCAGGAGCGGGCAGCTTCATCCGGGTAATCGTAAGTCGGGATGCCGCCCGCGTTCAGGGTCTCGCGGGCGGCTTCGACGGCATCACCGCCCATCCAACTCGCGAGCAGGGGTTTGTTCGTCGTTTTGGCCAGCGCGACGAGCGATTCTGCGATGGCGAGCGGCTCGGTCATGGCCTGCGGGGTGAGCACGGCGAGGATACCATCCGTCTGCGGATCATCGGCGATGGCGCGAAAGGCAGCGGCATAGCGGGCGGCATCAGCATCGCCAAGGACATCGGCGGGATTGCCGTGACTCCAATGCGCGGGCAGGTGGGAGTCGAGCTGTTGCAGCGTGGCGGGGATAAACTCGGCCAGCTTGCCGCCATGACGCACGAGGGCATCGGTGGCGAGTGCTCCGGGCCCGCCGGCATTCGTGACGATGGCGAGCCGTGGGCCGGTGGGCAGAGGCTGCTTGGACAGCACCTCGGCCATATCGAAGAGCTGCTCGATGGTGTCCACCCGCAAAACGCCAGCGCGCTCGAAGGCCGCGTCGAGCACGTCATCGCTGCCGGTCATGGCCCCGGTGTGGGAGGCGGCGGCGCGTGCGGCGGCGGCGGTGCGGCCGACTTTGATGGCGATGATGGGCTTCTTAGCCGCAACACAGCGGGCGGCCTCCATGAAGGCGTCGGCATCGCCCACGGACTCCATATATAAAACGATGCTTTCCGTGGCGGGATCATTGCCGAAATGGCGAATGAGGTCACCCCAGCCGACATCAAGCATGGAGCCGACGGAGACAAAGGCGCTGAAGCCCACGCGCTGGCGGAAGCTCCAGTCGAGGATGGCCGTGCAAAGCGCGCCACTTTGACTGAGGAAGGCCACGCGCCCGGGCTGCGCCATGGCGGTGGCAAAGGTGGCATTCAGTCCGGTGCGCGGGGCCATGAGGCCGAGGCAGTTCGGGCCGATGAGGCGCACGCCGCCCTTCCGCGCCGCCTCCAGCACCTGGTGTTCGAGAGCGACCCCGGCGGCTCCGGTTTCCTTGAAGCCTGCGGAGATGATGATAGCCGCACTCACGCCACAGGCGGCACATTCGCAGATGATCTCCGGCAGGGTGACCGCCGGGGTGGCGATGACGGCGAGATCGACCGGCAATCTGATGGCGCTCAAACTCGGCCAGGTGCGATAACCGAGCACTTGATCATGCTTCGCGTTAACGGGGTAAAGCTCGCCCGCAAAGGCAATGAGGTTTTCCATCAACGCCCGCCCGACGCTGCCCGCACGCTCCGTGGCACCGATCAAGGCGATAGAATGCGGCGAGAAGAAAGCTTCAAAGCTAGGTCCTACTTTAGGAAATATGCATGATACAAGAGACATTGAATTTAGATTATCTAATGGTGAATAAGTAAATAATAAAATGAATCAAGCTTTTATTTGTTATACATAAATACTTTATACCTATAAAGAGTATCCGGCTTAAAGATTATGATGGTTTACAAGTGTGCCATTTTGAAAAATGGACAAGATCTATGCGACCTTAGTCCTATATGAACAGTTATTGTTTGTTTTTTATCAGATCGAAATTATATAATTAACATAAATTACTAAAATTTTGTTGTTGGGTAATATTTGGAATAACGCCGTCGATTGTATAAGATAAAAGCTATTAATTAGTAATCAAAAAAACTATAATAATGAAAAGAGAAAATGGAAGATCAATAATGCATCCTCTCGGGGTTGCCGCATTCAAGCTCGTTACTCTGCTACTCATCGCTCTAGGTATGGTGGTGGAAGCGCAGGCACAGTTAAAAGTAAGTGTGATGCCAAGTCATATCCAGAGTGCCAACTATGGCAAAGTGGCAATCAATGAGACCACAGCTGTTTGGGGCCGCACATGGGGTGGCACTGGAGGACAGACCTACATACTGGACTTTGGTGATGGCACGGCAGCAGCCACTGGCTCAGTTAGCAACGCCAACGAAATCTCCGCCAACCATACCTATACCACGGGTGGTCTGAAAACGATCACGCTCACGGTGACCGACTCCACAGCGACGTCGGTTTCGAGGACTGGCGTGCTTCGTGTGCTCACCACGCCGACACATGATGACCAGGTGGCGATGGCCATTGAAAAAGGCCTGCTGTATCTCTATAGAAACCAGGTGCGCACAGCCATTTCGGGAATTCCTGTCTGCTATTGGGCCTCGACAAACGGCGGAGAATACACGGCTGGAGCTTCTGGAGCTACAGTGATGTCCTTTGCCGAGAATGGTCACCTTGCTACGAACGACCAAGTGGCGGATATTTATGCAGACACCGTTCTGCGCGGTGTTTACTACATTCTTTCGCAGGGGCGGGCGATGACCATTAGCGTGCAACCGGATGGCAATCCTGACACCAATGGCAATGGACGCGGCATCTACTATCCAGACAGCATTGCCTACGCGCATGGTTTTCAGACGATGGCCCTGATCAATGCATATGCCAATGGGTTAGACGCTCAGGCGGCGTCTTTCCCTTCAGGTCTCTGAGTTGGCGGTGGGACCCCACCTGCCACGGTAAAAGACTTTGTGACTGATACTCTGGACCAGCTTTACTGGTGTCAGGGTGACACGGGTTTCAAAGGCTGGCACTACGCGACTACGACTGCTAGTTCCGGTGGCGGGGGCATGGACGGCTCGACCCATCAATGGCCGATCATCGCTATGCTGTCTGCCAAGGAGAGGTGGGATTTCGTGATTCCTGCCTGGGTCGTTAACAATGCCACTTCAGTCATTGTAAATGGTTCGGCAAGCACTGGGGCCTATGCCGGTGGGTTTGGTTACAGCAATAACAACCATTGGAACAACTGCGCCAAAACCGGCGGAGCTTTGGTCGGTTATTACCTTGCCGGGAAACATATTGGGCCCGATACCAATGCAAATCTTGCCCTGACATTCATCAAGAATTTCTGGACCAGCACAACAAATACGCAATCAGGAGCACAGGGTGGCGGTTGGTACGGTGAATTATATGCCATGTTTGGCCTCAAAAAGGGATTGCACCTTCAGGAAGTGACGACATTCACGACCCCTGACAACGTGACGCATGATTGGAATCAGGAATTTTCCGCATGGCTGCTTGGAAATGCAAGCCTATTGCCTGCCACGCTTGGATCAGGCCTCAGAACCAGTGCCAATAGCTACGGCCAGAGTTCCGATGGCTCATGGGGAACAACGGCTTGGCCAATCGGACAGGTCGGTTCAGTCCCCCTTGTCACAGCTCACGGCGTCTTAATCCTGACAAATGCGGTTACAAGACCTGCTCCCGTGGCGGTGATTGACGCCGTGGGCAGTCAGTCGAACCATGTCGGCTTCCGCTCATTTGGCATGGATGGTTCCGGCTCCTACCACTTGGACGCGAACTCCTCGATCATCGAGTATCTCTGGGATTGGAACGCCAGCAACGGCGTTGACTGGAACAACCCCGACGCATCAGGCCCACGTCCAACCAACCCGGGTTATATTGCGGTGGGCAACTACACCGTAACTCTGCGGGTAAAGGACAATCAAGACCCAGCTGTAGAGGCCACAGCCTCGGTTTTGGTCAATGTGACCGACACGGACATCGCCCCTGTAGCTGTAGCCATACCCGCCTCCCGTTTGCCGGCATATTCCGGCAAGGTGGGGCAGCCGATTCAGTTGGACGGCACTGCCTCCTTTGATCCAGAGAATGACGCCATCACTCTCTACAGCTGGGACACCGATGGCAATGGCACATATGGCGATATGACCGGACCCAACCCTACGATAACCTACAATGCGCCACATATTGGTCAGATCGGCCTGCGCGTCACTGCCAATGGTTTGACGAGCACCAACAGTGCCGTGGCAGACATCTATGCCACGCCGAATGACTTCTATGTCCAGTCCATCAGTGCCTCGAACATTGTGGTCGGGGTATCTGCGGACGTGCAAGTGGTCTTCAAAAATGCTGTGGGTTCCGAGGGCGTATGGCCTGGAGTCACCGTTCGCTTCTACAATGGTGATCCTCACGCAAACGGAGTGCAGATCGGCGGCAACTATTTAGTGAATCTCCCCCCGGAAGGCACGGCGACACTGAATGCCAGCCTTTCAGGGCTGAATGGCGTGGAGACGGCCTATGTCTATATTGATGCGAATCAGGCTATCCCAGAATGGGATGAAGGCAATAACACTGCCTCAGTGAACGTGGCCACCCGGCCTGAAATCGCGATCGAGCAGCCTGTCGGCACCGACCTGGCAGATGGTACGGCCAGCGCAGACTTTGGCTCGATGACCCTGAGGATTCCGACACCTTTGAGCTTCCGCATTCAAAATACCGGAACCGTCGCCCTCTCCGTGGGTGCAATCACTTTTGATGGTGCAAACCCTGGAGACTTCAGCGTGACCATGGCTCAGCCAGCCTCGGTTGGTATTGGCACATTTGCAGACTTCGTTGTCACCTTCACCCCTCAAAACGCCGGCCCTCGCACGGCGGTCATGCACATCGTCAATGATGATGGCAGTGAAAATCCCTTCGACATAACGCTGAACGGAACGGGGCTGACCCCTGAAATTGCTGTCCATAATGGCAGTCATCTCATGGCTCCAGAGCTCAGCAATGGGCAGATCGAGGCGATAAATTTTGGCACCACGGCTCCAAACTCCGCCAGCATTCTCAATTTCATGCTGCGCAACACAGGGGCTGGCGATCTGATTATTTCCAGTGTCACACTTCCTTCTGGCTACCAGAGTTTGGCAACGAACACGACTCTCGCACCAGGCTCGACCTACACGTTCCAAGTGTCGCTGAAAAGCGGTGTTGCCTCCACTTATGCCGGCAACATCGTCATCCTGAGCAACGATTTGGACGAGGGTAGCTTCACCTTCCCCGTGACAGGCGTCATCGTCGCAGCCGGCAGTGCCCCTGTGATTAACGTCGGCACAGGCAATGTCGCCATCCAAGGTGCAGGTGGCTCCACCGTCCTGGGAGGGTCGTTGGGTTCGACTCTCTACAGCTACGTCGGTGCTCCTGCGATCAACTCCAGCGGAGTGCTTGCCTCCTCTGTGGTGATCAGAAACTCGGATGCAAGCCTGCACAACGCGATGATGGTCGGACAACCCCTGGCCGTGATCGCATCAGACACTGATGCAGCCCCAAATCTGCCTGGAGCCACCTTTTTTAACTTTGGCCCTCCAGTCATCAATGAATCCGGATATGTCGCCTTCACCGCTGAAGTGCGCGGCGCGGGAATTGTTAAGAACATCAACAGCCGCTGTCTGTTCAGCAACTCCAGCGACGGTGTGATCAAGCTCGTCGCTCAGGTGAATATGGACGTGGGTCTTGGCAGCCCTCTCAAAACCATGGGCAACTTCTCCATCAGTGGAGATCTGGTCATCTTCCTCGGCACATTGGCGGACAATCGTGTCGTCCTCATTGGCTGGGATGCAAACACGAGCCTGCGTGCCTTCATCCGCACGGGCCAAAGCCTCAGTGCGAACGGAGTCTCCAAAACCGTCAAAAATTTCAGCGTCTTGGAGACCACCAACGCATCCTCAGGCCATGGCAAAGAACTGAGCGTCGCCCCTACGGGAGAGGTTCTTGTCACCTATGCAGTGACATTCACTGACAGCACATTCGGTGTTGTCAGCGGCAGTTTCGACGGCTCCAACGACAACAGCTTCGGTTCAACCTATGGAGCCAGCAGACAGCTCGCCGACACCTACGCAGGGTCATCTGGAGTTGTCCCGCTGGCCAAGTGGAACACCTTCCGCAGCCCTGGTTTTGACAATACCGGCACCTACTACGGCTTCATCAGTCAGATGGTCACAGACACCTTGGCAGGAGTCACCAGCGTAAATAATGTGGGCATTTTTGCAGAACTGGAACCCGGCCAGATGACCCTGCAACTACGCGAAGACGATGCTGCTCCTGGCACATCTGCCGGAATCGTGTTTAGCGACTTCAGTGATCTGGTGCTCGGTGGTGCTGACTATGAGTTCCTCGTCAAAGCAGATCTGCGTGGCACAGGAGTGAATGTCACAAATCAGTCCGGCCTGTGGGCAAAGCACTCCAGTGACGGGATCGTCCTGGTGGCACGTGAGGGCAGCGCTGCTCCCGGCGTCGCTGGCGGAACGTTCTACAGGATCAATCAATTCGCCCTGCCAGGCACTGCCCAGCCCATTTTCCAGGCGACCCTGACAGCAGGAGTCGGTGGCGTCGTCTCGACGAATGACACAGGTCTCTGGGTCATCAATAACAGCAAAAACCTAGTGATGGCAGTTCGTGAAGGCGATGTCCTCGACATTCATGGCACAAACCGCACCGTGACGGCAATCACTGCTCTTCTAAACGGAACAACGACAGGTGGTGCTCTGGGGCGCCGAGTGTTCCTCGTGGACGGTCAGTTGACCCTCCTGCTATCCTTCAGCGGTGGTGTGCAGACCCACGTCAAAGTGGTCGTCCCTTAACGAGCACTACCAGCTAAAGCTCCTCCTCCATACCAATAGCCAGAGGCTCACCCCTCTGGCTATTTTGTTGTCGGTGAGCCTCTTGGGTTGGAGGTTTGCTTTGACGTATCATGGACTGGAGCAGCGGTCGAGCTTGAGAAACAGGACGTCCTCTCCGCGTGCGCTGGATACAAAAAGAAACAGGGCAGGCATGACGAGACATACCTACCCGGAATCAGCAGCCCAATGCTTGAGCAAGCTCAACTGTGACCTCGCGTCGTTTACTTCATCAGCTCAGCCAACTTTGGGCTGATGGCATCCGCCCAGATCTGATAGCCAGCCGCAGAGAGATGGAGGAAGTCAGGCATGACTTCTTTGGTGAGAGCGCCTTCTGGCTGCGGAAAGTTCGAACCGATGTCGAGGAAGTGGATGTTCTTCCCGTCATCAAGTTTGGCGATGATGGCATTGACCTGTTTGAGCTTTTCGTTCGCGGCTCCGAGCTTGCCCGTAGGCTTGTCTCCGCGCGGAAAAATGGCGAGGAGGAGAATCTTCGCCTGGGGCTGCTTGGCGCGGATGGTTTCGACAATGGCGGTCACGCCTTTGGCAATGCCTTCTGCTGAGTCGGAGCCCACATTATTCGTGCCGATCATGAGTACGGCTGCCTTTGGTTTGATGCCATCGAGCTCGCCATTTTGGATGCGCCAGAGGACGTGCTGGGTGCGGTCGCCGCCGATACCAAAGTTGGCAGGTGTGTATTGGCCAAAGGCTTTGTCCCAGATGTCCTTCTTACTGCCCCAGCCCGCGGTGATGGAATCACCGAGGAAGACGAGCTGAGCCTTGCCCTCCTGGGCGATTTTCACGAAGCGCTCATGAGAGGCGGCGAAGCCAGGGTTCACCTTGCCATCGGGGCCGAACTTCTGCGCGGCCACATCCGGAGCCTGTGGAGCCAGCTTCACGGCTGGCGCAGGAGCAGGTGTCTGTGCCTGGACAACGAAAGAGGCGATGAGGAAAAGGGAGGCTGTGGCGAGGGTTGTGAATTTCATGGGCGTGAAGTTTGATAACATGCTTGTGCGATGACAATCACAAACTCGCTGGTCACAACTTCTCTCCAACACGGTCAGAAAATCCTTATGCCCAGCGTTTCATGCGCCCATGAATTTCTTCCCACTCTTCCTCGGCATTCTTTGCGCCGGCCTCCAGGCGGCTGATGTCGCGTCTCTGAATGCACTCGGTGCCAAGGTCACGGAGACTGCAGGAGTCGTGACACAGGTCAATGTGAAGTGTGATGCATTTACCGAGGCGGACTTCCGCACGCTCGGCAAATTCACGACGATCAAAGACCTCACGATCAGCGGCAAATCGATCACAGATGAAACTCTCGCACTGCTCACCGGACTCACCGAGCTGGAAAGGCTGAGCAGCGATGGCATCCAGCTCACCGACGCGGGGTACAAGCACTTCAACGCGTTTCAGAAGCTCAAGTCGCTGTCGTTCTTCCACCCGGCCTTCCGCTCGGAAAAGTTCACCGGCAGCGGCCTCGCGCAGTTGAAGGCACTGCCGAAGCTGGAGCGGCTCACATTTGCCGGATCGACCGCAGGCGATGTTGCGATGGAGGCCATCGGCCAGCTCACGCAGCTCAAGGAATTCCGCACCTGGCATACAGCGCAGACCCAGGCGGGGAACGCGCATCTGCTCAAGCTCACAAACCTCACCGGACTTCGTATCGGTCAACGCCTGCCGAGCTGGGGCAAGGACTCGCCGATCAGCTTCGATGAATCGACGATGGCCACAGTCGCCCAGATCAAGACGCTCGAATCCCTCGAGCTCACCGAAGCCCGCCTGAGCGCGAAGATCATCCCTCACCTCAAAGCGCTGCCAAAGCTGACCAAGCTCAAGATCGAGACTGTGGACATCTCCGCCGCTGACGTGGAGGCGATCCAGGTCGCATTGCCTAACTGCAAGCTGGAGTTCAAACCCATGTCGGAGACCGAGAAGGAGGCCCTGCTCACGAAAAAGTTGCGGCTTTGATAAATCAAGCCTCCAACGTCACGCTGGCGGTCAGGGTGGTCCATGCGCCTAAGCGGCTTTGGATGTCGAGACTGCCGCCGAGGCGTTTCATGCGCTCACGCATGCCCTGGAGGCCAAAGTGACCCTGCTGGATGCCGGGGGCGCTGGCTGGGT
>CAYMHJ010000026.1:0-35396 GCA_964390165.1 uncultured Prosthecobacter sp.
TGGGCGGCGGCGGGCTGGCCGAATATAATTCCACCAGCACCTCCACCACGCAGGATGAGCTCTTTAACCTGGTGAACTGATCCCGGCGCAGTGTCGGCCGTGATGGGGAGCGCCTCACAGCAGCCGCCAATCGTGCCCGTCCTGGCGCAGGAGGTCGTCGGCTTCCTTGGGGCCCCAGCTTCCGGCGGGGTATTCGCACATGGGCGGTGGGGTGGCGTTCTTGTGCCAGGCGTGCTCGATCTCGTCGATGAACTTCCAGGCGCTTTCCACTTCGTCGCGTCGAGCGAAGAGGGTGGCGTCACCGGCCATGGCGTCCAAAAGCAGGCGCTCGTAGGCTTCGGGGCTCGCCTTTCCAAAGCTGGCGGAGTAGCGGAAGTCCATCTTCACCTGCTGCATGGACATGGCCTGGCCGGGCTGCTTGCACAGGATGCGCATGGCGATGCCTTCATCCGGCTGGATGCGGATGACGAGGGTGTTTTCGCTGTTGCTGCCTAGCAGTTTTTGCGTGGCGAAGGGGACCTGCGGAGGCTTTTTGAAGTGAATGCTGATCTCGGTGGCCTTCTTCGGGAGCTGCTTGCCCACGCGGATGTAGAAGGGCACACCCTGCCAGCGCCAGGTGTCGATGAACAGACGCAGGGCGACGTAGGCCTCGGTCTTCGACTCAGGATTCACTCGGTCTTCCTGACGATAACCGACCCGCGAGACGCCATCGACGCTGCCAGCCGTGTATTGGGCGCGGATAACATTCGCACCCACGGCCTCGGGGCCGATGAGTGGGCGCAGGGCGCGGATGACTTTCACCTTTTCATCGCGGACGGAGTCGGCGCTGAGATCGGTCGGCGGCTCCATGGCCACGAGGCTGAGGAGCTGGAAGAGGTGGTTTTGCACCATGTCACGCAGCGCACCGGCGGTGTCATAATAGCCACCACGGCCGCCTTCCATGCCGAGGTTTTCGGCGCAGGTGATCTGCACGTTATCGATGTAGCGGCTGTTCCAGTTCGGCTCGAAAAGGGCGTTGGCAAAGCGCAGCACCATGATGTTCTGCGCGGTCTCCTTGCCCAGGTAATGGTCGATGCGGTAGGTGTCCTTTTCCTCAAAGGTGGCCGCCACGGTTTCATTCAGCGCCTTCGCGGTGGCGAGGTCTTTGCCAAACGGCTTCTCACAGACCACACGCGCCCATTTGCCACCCACGCCGGAGTTCAGGCCGGTGGCCTTGATCATTTCCAGGATGGGTTTGAAGGCCTCGGGCGCAGAGGCGAGGTAGAAGAGTCGGTTCGCCGGTGCGCCGCGCTCCTGGTCGAACTTATCGAGCAGGATTTTGAGAGCAATGTAGCCCGCCGGATCTTCAAACTCGCTGCGGTGGTAGTGGATGCTCTGGCTGAAGCTGGACCAAAGCTCGTCGTTGTGGCCCTGGCGGGAGTTTTTGCGGTTCCCCACCTCGAGTTCGGTGCGGAAGACCTCGTCGGACTTGTCGCGGCGGGCGAAGCCGACGACCTTGAACTGCGGCGGCAGATCCCCACACGCAGCCACATTGTAGAGGGCGGGGATGAGTTTGCGGTTCGTCAGGTCGCCCGTGGCGCCAAAGATGACCACGGTGCAGGGCTCGGCGCGGTGGCGCGAGAGGAGCGTTTCTTGAAAGGGGTTTTCCAGATCAGACATGAGGGGGATACGCCCGCCGGGAAGACGGCGGGCGGAGACTTACCCGCAGCCGTCCGGCTGGCAACCCATGATGCGCAGATGCCGTGCCGGGCAGGATGAATTGAGTTCATCACCGGGATGAAAATCACATGGGGGTGTAATCGGCGCACATTTTTTCGGAAAGGCGGTGTGCAGCTCACTTCAGACCTCACTCCATGAAACGATCCTCCTTTCTCACGAACCTTTCCATCTGGCTGCCACTCGCACTCGGTGCGGGTCTCATCGGAACTCTCACGCGCTGTGAAAAAGGCGCTCCTCCGCCCTGTGATCCGGTGCCAGAGCAGACGGCGGCGGCTGGCAGGGCTGCCCCTCCCAGGCTGGGCTCCTGGCAGGACTTCCGCTCCATCTGGCAGCAGAAGTTCGGTCCGGTCAGCCTCGCGGAAAATCTCTCTGGAAACATCCCGCTGCCGGGCGCTGGAGAAGATGCCCTCAAAGTGCTCACGAAGCTGGCCGACCATCTCGGCTGGCCTCTTGCCGCGCCGATGGACGGCCTGAAGGACCGCATGGTCACCCTTGTTCCCGGAGCTGTCATCGCCGGGGCGCATTCGCCGGAGTTTCGTGAGGCCCTGGCGCGCACCCGCTCGGCCGATGCCGAAATCCGCCAGGAGGCCCTGCGAGATCTGAATCTCATGGCGGACCCCCGAACCGAAAGCGTGATGCTGCATTTCCTTCGTGGTGACACCTCCCCCGCCGTGCGTGCCGAGGCCGCTGCCAGTCTGCGTGATTCCAACTCGAGTGAAGCACTCGACGCTCTGCTCCACGCCCTGGCCGATGCGGAACCCTGGGTCCGCGAGCACGCCCGCTACTCACTTCAGGAACTCGGCGCCGAGCGTGCCGAGCCATACCTGCGCACCGGCATGAAGTCGGAGGACCCGCGCATCGCCTACGAGTCGGCAGACATCCTGGAACGCGCCTTTGGTTTGGCCGTGCCCGCTGACTTCTGGGCCGACTACGCCCGCCTCCACCCTGCCGAGTAAACGCTGTTCTTCCATCACCTCACCCAAGCTTATCATGAAAACGAACACCTCCCTCACCGGCCTCTGCGCCCGTCTCCTGGGTCTGGCACTTGCCGGGCTCTCCGCACTCTCGCCCACCTCTCTCACCGCAGGTGAGGGCCGCTGGGTCGGCGATGATGTGGACCTCCACCTCTACCTCGAAGACCGCGCCGAGCTGACCGAGATTCTCGGCGCCAGCAATGGCAGTTGGGAAAACTACCTCCGAGTGGCCGCCCAACACTACTTCGACTCCCACGAAGGGCGCAGCAAGATCGGCAAAGTCTTTGTCTATAATGGCCTGCCCGAGGGCAAGCGCCGCGCCGATGTCTGGGTCGGTGGTGAGGGCCCAAGCGCGCATAGCGGCGGCTTCGGCAAATCCGCTCATTACCTTTATCTCCCGAAGACCATCCGTCAAAATGCGCTCGCAGGTGGCCGCAGTGCGGATCATCTGGCAAAGAGCCTGGCTCACGAGGTCGGCCACTACTTCTATGATGTGGCTGATGTGTATGGCGGCCATGTCCTCACCAGCGGAACCAGCCGGTTTGATGGTGAGGCACTGGCCGTGGAGTACATCTCAGATCCCTCCAAAGGAAACCCACAGCCGCAGAACCTGAACTACCGCCCCTACATGTGGTCTGACCAGTGGTTACGCCACCGCGCCCCCACACTTCAGGCTCTGCTAGGCACCGACCAGCGTGTGTTTTACAACCTTTCCGGCAGGCAGGTGAACGGCAGCTTCCCCAATGATTCGCTCATGGGTGGAAATCCCGCCACCACCCCATCACGCGATGCCGAGTTCGCCACGCCCGCCTCTCATGTCGGTGCTGCACAGTTTACTTTCAAGATGCCTTCCTTCTCTTACTGGTTGTGGAACTTCATCCCCTGGACCCGCTCTGCCGACAAGATCGCACGGGCCTACACCTTGGTGAATGACCAGCAGTGGCGTCATGGGAAGTCGGACTGGAATGTCATCTCCGAGTATCACATCTCCCGCACCGGAAACGCCACCTCCTGGGCCGTCCCATCCAATCTCACGACGCAGACGCTCGACGGCACCACAGCACGCCCCTTTCCGCAGGTCATCATCGTTGGCGACAGCGCCATCGTGCTCTGCCTGGACCGCTCCGGCAGCATGTCGGACTCCAGCCGTCTGCCGCTGGCAAAGGCAGGCGCCCAGTCTGCCATCAATCTCATGCGCGTCCGTGGCAAGGAAACGCTCAACGGCCACTTCGCCGGCATCTCCAGCTTTTCCAGCACAGCGGCTATGAATGCCACCATCGAGGAAGTCACCGGAGACAGCTCCCGCAGCCGCCTCAGCAATGCCGTGCAGACCCTCACCGCCACTGGCAACACCAACATCGGCGGCGGCCTGCGCGTCAGCATGGACGCACTGCTCCAGCATCCAGAGAAATCGAAGGCCATCATCCTCCTCTCAGACGGTTACCACAACACTGGTGAAAACCCCTCCGCCGTCATCCCCTCCCTCATCAGCAACAAAGTCACCGTTTATACCATCGCCGTCGGCAATACCGCAGACCGCGCCATGCTGGAGTCCATCGCCCGTCAGACCGGCGGTGAATCCCGCGTGACGGACAACTCCGCCGACCTCCTCCAGTTCTTCCACGACCTCTTCGCCAAGCTCAACGGCTCCAGCTCAGGCACCACCAAAGATGTCTCCATCCCCGTCGGTGGCCAGTTCGCCGAGGTCATCACCATCGAGCGAGACTGCAAGCGCGCCACCTTCAGCACCCAGCTTGAGAAGCCATGGATGCGCGTCGGCCTCCGCCGCCCGAATGGCACCGTCATCGACAGCGCCAATATCACCGACCCCAACGTCACCTACCAGTTTGCCAACAACCAGGCCGTCTTTGACGTGCTCAGTCCCGCCCCTGGCGACTGGAAGCTCACCGTGGACAACCGCGTCGCCGCCATCTCCGGTGGCCCCTTCAAAAAGACCGAAAGCCCCGCCCGCATCGTGCCTGATCTCGGCACCGCCACCAGCCCTCTCACGGTCACTCGTGACGGCATCTGCAATCAGCTTAAAGTCACCGTGGACATCCGCCACGCCTACATCGGAGACCTCGTCGTGCGGCTCATCGCTCCTTCCGGGAAAAGCGCCACCCTGCACAATCGCAGCGGCGGAAATCTGGACAACATCGTCGGCACCTACGGCACCAAGCTCGTCTCCTACAACGCCCTCAGCACATTCGATGGTGAACCCATGCGTGGTGAATGGAAGCTCGAAGTGCGTGACGCCGACTCCGGTGAATCCGGCACCATCCGCTCCTGGAGTCTCGCTTACGGCGGCACCTCCAGCGCTGGTGAGGCCAGCATGGCCCACAGCTTGAACAATCCCCGCATCATCGTCGCAGATGCCGCAGGCATCCCTTCCGTGGCCTATCCAGCAGCGCTTCCCATCCGCGCCTCTGTCGTCGCCTATGGCGCCCCCATCGCCGGAGCACGCGCCGTGGCCACAATCGGCGGCCCAGACGGCTCATCCCAGCAGATTGAGCTCTATGATGATGGCGACCCCGATCATGGCGATACTCACCGCCTTGATGGCATCTACTCCAATCTCTTTACCGGTTATACCCTAAGTGGCGTCTATGATGTTTCCGTCTCCGTCATCAACACCAAAGGCTGGCAGGTCCGCCACTCCGACCAAGCACCGTCCCTCATCACGACACGAACCAGCACGGTGCCCCCCTTTGAGCGCAGCTACGGCACCCAGGTCACCGTCACCGACGTGCCCCCTAGTCTTGCTCGCTGGTTCCAGCTCGACCAATTCCAGGCGGTAAGCAATCCCACCCGCCCCGGCACCGACTCCGTCAGCCTCAAAGGCCAGGCCAACATCCCGCCCACCCCCGGCTTCGATGGCTCCCAGCAAAACTTCGGCTTCACCTTCGGCAACGTCCGTGGCAGCACCGTGAATGGCTCCACCTTCTGGAAGCGCGCCGGACGCTCCAACCGCTGGACCTACACCCAGGGCACCTACAGCATCGTCACCGACTACTTCATCGGCGGCAGTTCCAAAAGCACCTGGGCGGTGAATGCCACCAAGCAAAACCTCGGCACCCTTTGGAGCAATCCCGCCAGCGTCCCCGTCAGCTTCACCGTCGGCCAGCTCAGCGACACCGTGAACGTGAAGATGGACGGCACCGGCGCCACCTGGCGCATGGGCACCAAGATGGCCTCCCCCGAGTTCTACGTCAGCACCCTGGCCTACACACTGAATGCAAAGATCCGGGACAAGGACGCACTCGTCTTCACCGGCAAATTCTCCGGCCCCTTCGCCTTCAATCCAGCGCAGCATAGCCTCGCCCTCGGCTTCGATGACTTCCAGATCAGCATCCCCGTCAATGGCTGGACCAGCATCGTCGGCAGCAAACACACCTACCGCCTCCGCCCCAGCGTTGGGGCCAATGTCGAGGTCCTCTTCGACACCGACAAAAACACCCTCTCCGTCCGCGTGGACCGCGCCGACCTCAGAGCCCGCATGGGAAATCCCAGCGCCCGCATCACCTGCGCCCTCGGCGGCATCAGCGGAGCCGCCTGGACCTACCAGCTCAGCCTCACCGGCAACCCCGCCATGACCACCTACCGCTACTGATTCCCCCCACGATGCCTCCCCCGAGCCCGCCCGGCAGCCTCTGCCCGGCGGGCTCTTTGCATCCCTCGTGATCCCAGCACGATTTTTGCTCTGTTCCTCCGGCCAGAATGATGCACACTCGGCCCATGCGCAGCTTTTTGGCCTTCCTTTGCCTCCTCGCGGGACTCTCTCTCGGCGCGGAAAATCCTGCCGTTACCCCAACGGCTCCTCCGGTGGTCATCCCCAGCCCCGCCGCCGCACCGGCCAAACCATCTGCACCGAAGGACGATCCCGCGCCGAAGCCAAAACCAGCCGCCGAGAAGCCCAAGGCCGCCCCCATCAAGCCGCCGCCTGATGATGCCTACCGCCAGATGGAGCTGCTCACACGCGCCATGGAGACCATCCGCCAGAGCTACGTCAATGAATCCCAGATCACCTACGAGCAGCTCGTGGAGGGCGCGCTGGAGGGCATGCTGCGCAAGCTCGACCCTCACTGCGAATACATGGGCAAAAACCTCTTTGACGACATGCGCCGCGAGCAGGCCGACGAGTCAGAAGGCGTCGGCATCAGCGTCGCCCTCCGCGAGGGCACGCTCACCATCATCAGCGTCCGTGAAGACGGCCCCGCCGCGCGGGCTGGCATCATCGGTGGAGACCAGATGGTCCGCATCAATGACGTGCTCACTGACAGTGTCGGCGTGGCCGAGGCCATCCAACTCCTCACCGGCAAGGCCGGAGAAACCCTGAAGCTCACCGTCCGCCGCCCCGGCACCAAGCAGTTCCTCGAATTCACCCTCCAGCGCGAGACCCTCAGCGAGACCTCCGTGCATGACGCCCTGCTCTTCACCCCAAAGATGGCTGGCGACTACAAAATCGGTTATGCTCGCATCTCCGAGTTCACCCAGGCCACCGCCAGAGATCTCAGCGACGCACTCGACGAACTCGAAAAACAAGGCATGCAGGCATTCGTCCTCGACGTGCGGAACAACCCCGGCGGCCTTCTCGACAGCGCCATCGCCGTCTGTGGCGAGTTCCTTCCGGAAGGCACCGTCGTCGTCACCACCGAGGGCCGCATCGCCTCCCAGAATCCCCCGCCCTACCGCACCCCCTCACGCGAGGGCAAACGCCAGCGCCGCTACCCAATGGCCGTGCTCATCAATCACGGCAGCGCAAGCGCCGCTGAGATCACCGCCGGAGCCCTCCAGGACTTGAAGCGCGCCATCGTCGTCGGCACCACCAGCTTCGGCAAAGGCAGCGTCCAGAGCATCATCCCCATGAAGAACGGCGCCGCCATGCGCCTCACCATCGCCAAATACTACACCCCCAGCCACCGCACCATCCACGAGCACGGCGTCGAGCCAAACATCGTGTCAGCCCTGAGCACCGAAGAGGAAATCCGCGTCTCCAAATGGCGCACCAACCACGGCACCGGCGAGGCCGCCGCCATCGAGATCTCCAACCTTGGCGACAAGCAGCTCGAACGCGCCGTCGATGCCCTCAAAGGCGCGCTCGTCTTCGAATCCTTCAGGCCCAAAGAAGAGCCCAAGCCCGCCCCCGTGAAAGCCCCGCCGCCAAACGTCCCCAAGGCCCTGCCGCTGTCCCAGTAAAACGACTTTAAAAGTCGTTCTACCCTTCCCTGCCATGCGCGCCTTCCTTGTCGATCTCTGGAGCCACCGTGGCTTCCGCTTCACCTTCCTCACCATCGCAGTCATCGCCGCCTTCTGGCTTCTGCTGCATCTCGTGTTGAACTGGTCCGGCGAGAAGCGTTGGCAGCGCATCAAAACCCAGCTCGAAGCCGAAGGCGAAACCTTCGACTTCTACGCCCTCTACCCCCCCCCCATCCCCGACGACCAGAACTTCTGCGCCATCGAGCCCCTGACCGGCATCCGCACACCGGAAGGCACCAGCCCCGAGGCTGTGGCAGCGCAGAAGAAGCGGGAGGCGATCAAGGACCAGCTTTCATTTTTGATTGTCCCGAATTCTGTCGGCCTCGGTGGGCAGTCCACAAAATTCGCTGATTGGGCGTTGCCGCCCAACGTGTTTAGCGGCGAGTCTTTCGACTCGAACAGGAGGCTCAAGGAGATCGTTGATGCTGGAGCATTACCCATTGAGGCCAAGGACTGGGCAAGTGTGAAGACAGCGGCGGAAACTCAGGCCCCCATTTTGGGAACGTTGGCTGCTGCTGTTGAAGAGCGGCGCTATGCGGACTTCCTGCCACGCCAAACACGCGAGGGACTCCCTGATATGTTGGTAAAGCTGTCCGTTCCCCATTTGAATTCAGCACAAGACATGGCGAAACTGCTCAGATTTCACGGGTTTGCCTGTATTCAAGCTCGTGAAGGACGACCTGCTTTAAGTGACACACAGTGCATGCTACGGCTGGCCCATGGTGCGGACGCGACTCTACCGCTGAGGGGTCATCTCGTGGGGACAAATATCAGGACTCAGGCGCTGCAAATGACATGGTGGCTTAATGAGGCGCGAGCCCTTCAGGAGTCGGATCTGGCTAAACTCCAAGATGAATGGAAACGATGCGACATTCTGGCGTCAAATCTAAGAGCGATACGCAGCGAGATGATCATCGGAGTGGATAGCCTTTCAGCCATCGAAGATAGACCCAATGAGCGCTGGTTTGTGATCACGACGACAAGCGGGCCGCCCATCTCTTCTCCACGATTTGCCAGCCTGAACCGGATGGTTCCTCGTGGATTAGTGACTCATAGCAAAGCCGCCACTCTTGAGTTTCAAAGCCACCATCTGCTAAGCCCACTAAAGATGGACGGGCTTCGAAATCGCTACAAAGCCATGAAAATCATGGAGGCTGATCTGGATACACAGACTGGCTGGCAGCATTTTGATATGATCGCTAACAGAACCCTTACCGAAACCTATGGCACGATCTCACGCATGGTGGCCTACAGCGAAAACCTGCGTCTCCAGGCCATCCTCGCCTGCGACCTGGAGCGGCACTTCCTCCGGCATGGCAGCTATCCAGCCACACTCGAAGCCCTCGATCCCGAGTTTCGTGGGAAGAATGATCTCCTCGACGTGAACGGCGAGAAGATGCACTACGCCCTCGTGTCAGGCGGACGCTTCCGCCTCTGGTCCCCCGGGCCTGATGGTCGGGATGATGGTGGAAAGTTCGGAGTCGAACTTGGCGGGTCAAGGCAGCCATCCAGTCCCCATTACCTCGGTGACTGGGTCTGGCGCTACGACCCAGTGGAGAAAGCCCTACAGTAAAGTGTTCTTCAGACAGGCGAAGCAAACGCTCAAGCTCGGCGAAATCCACGGTCATAGTGCCAATGCCATCTGCTGGCAGGTATGGCCGCACTGCTGCTCTAGGTGCTGCAGCGCTACGCGGCACGCATCGGCCACTGGGGGCACAGCTTTTCGCGGTGGTGCGTGCGGAGAGGGCATTTTCACTCTCCGCGCAAATCGTAGCAGATCACACGCGTGTTTGTTTTTCGGTCCAGGCTTTCTGTCTGCTGGCGCACATAAAGCAGACCATGACTGAGCGCAGGCAGGCTCCAGGTGTTCAGCGCATAAAAGAGCTGCGTGCGTTGCAATACCTCGCAGCCCTGCGGCGTCAGTTTCAGCCAGTGGAGGCTGCCGACTTCCCCGAGGCAGAGCACCGCGCCATCTGCTTTCAGCAAGGTCGCACGCAGGATGCTCAGACCCACCGGGCGGCTCCGCCCCAAGGCGGCTCCGAGCCCCGCATCTTCCCACTCCAGGTTCTTGGTCCACACCTCCACGCCCGTGTCGGCATTCACGCAGACGAGGCGGGAGTTATTCTCGCGCTCGCCGTCGATGGCATAGAGATGGCCGTCGATGTACAAAGGATTCATCCAGTGGCAGGCGATCTTCGTGCTGTGCCAGACTTCCTTCGCTTTGAAGCTGGCGTCATACTCCACCATCACTCCGCCATGTGGGCGATTCTTTGGATAGACCGTGCTGATGAAGGTACGGTTCTTCTCCGGGATCACCACCGGGCTGCTGCCCGTGGACTGGATGTATTCCTCATCACGCCAGGGAAAGCGGTCATGCAGAGTGCCGCTCGCGGGATCAATGCACAGCAGCCCGCCGATGGCCGGGTCACTCTCCCCGCCGGCATAGATCAGCACCTTGCTCTGTCCATGCAGGTTCGCCAGAACGGGAGACGCATAGCTCGCGCCCCACTCGTCTTCGACCTTCCATTTCACCTCGCCGGTTTTGAGATCGAAGGCAGCCACGCTCACACCCTTCGTCGCCAGCTTGCGCGCACGCTCGTTGCGATCTTCGTATCCATCAAAGGATTCCGCCTTGCCTCCGACATTCACGATGACCTTGCCATCCACCACGAGCGGCGATGACCCAGCGCCGAAGAAGTCCTGAGGCACATTGTATTCCTTCCGCAGATCATGCTTCCACAGTTCAGCGCCCGTCTTCAAATCAAAGGCGTGCAGCATGGAAGTCACGCCGATCGTCAGCACCACGCCATCCGCAATCACCGGGCTGCCACGCGGGCCATTGCTGAAGCCGTAACGGTCCTGATACTCGATGCCGTATTCCTTGATCCAGAAGCGTCTGCCGGTCTCACGGTGAAGGCACTCTACTGTCTCCTTTTTATCCAGCGCGTGGAAAATGACGCAGTAGTCACCACTGATCACAGGCGAGGTGTAGCCTTCCCCCATGGCCACTTCCCACACGGCTTTGAGTCCACCCTCGGGGAAGCTTTTCAGCAAAGGCGACTCCGGGCTGGAGCAGTCCTCATCCGGCCCCAGCACACGCGGCCAGCCACTTGTCTTCGCCTTCGCCGCCAGAGGCTTAGGTGCGGCATGAAAGGTCAGTCGGTCGAAGATTTGCGGCTCTTCAGCAAAGAGGGCGGAAGCAAAAATGGCGAGGGGCAGGAGTCTGTGGACCATGCCACCAGCATGGATGATCCAAGCCACAAATGGCAACCACGGAAACGCGAGACCACGGGGACACTGCACCGCTCTTCTCCAGACTTGCCCTCCGATCGAAACCACTATTTGATCCCGCTGCATGGCTGCCATTCATCAAGTTCTGCATATTCCCTCCACTGGAGACAGTCTGGAGTTCATCGAGACGGCGGCTTCCAGCCAGGGGGCCTGTGTGAAGGCGCGATCCACATTCCGGCCCGGCGGACTGAGGGTGACGCGTCACATTCATCTGCATCAGGACGAATGTTTTGAAGTGGAGTCCGGGCAGCTCACCTACAGGGTGGGACACAAACAAGGCGTGGCGGGTCCAGGGGAGGCAGTGATGATGCCCCGGCAGGTTCCTCACGAACATTACAATGCTGGCGACACGGATCTGGTCGTGATCCAGACGGTGACTCCTGCGCTGGATTTCGATCTCTTTCTGGACACCGCCTATGGCAAGGCCGGCGAGGGGATGCCCTTCTTCGGGCCGGGGGCCATTTTGCAGGGTTTCCTGACGATGAGTTCGATGAAATCTCAGATCGTGGTCGCCGCGCTGCCTGCGGGTTTGCAACTCCTGATCGCCCGGCTCATGTCACCACTGGCGCGAATGCTGGGCTACCGCGCGGTTTACCGCAGGTTCAGCGATGTGGAGTGGTGAAAGGAAGTGCTCGACCACAAAGAAATTCCCATCCCATGCCAGGCTCCTGTCCTTTCGGCTTTTCCTCTGCTCCTGGTTCACCCCGTCCGCCGAAAGCTCGTGGACTGCCTTTGGTTGGGCATGTTTTCAGGCTGCTCCACCACCCCTGGAAGCTGTTTCAAGACTGCGGGCGAAGCCTGGGGTCTAGTTTTCGTCTCTCGGTGGTCGGTCTGGAGGCCACGGTGCTGACTGGACCGCTGGCACGCGAGTTTTTCAGCGAGGAGGGGGAGGCAATGATCGACCAGTCGTTCATTTATCAATCGTTGGCAAAGGAGCTGGATGCTGCAGAACTGATCTTTCTGCTCAAAGGCGAGCGCCACCGGCAAGTCCGCCGCTGTGCGAGTCTCGCCTTCTCTCGGCAGGTGGCCGCCGGGCATGTGCCCGAGGCAGCTCAGGCGATGCTGCGCCACGTCGCCAGTCTCACGCCTGGCAAAAGCTATGATGTGATGAGCCTAACAGCGGATGTGCTCACTGTCGCCTCCGGACCGCTCATCGCGCAGTGCGATGTCCGGCCTGTGCTGCCAGGGCTGAAACTATACTGCACGACGATGATGCAGGTGGCGGGCCGGGCCAGACTGCCGCTGGCTTTGTGGGGCCCAAAGTATCGCCACGCCCGGCGTACGAGCCTGGATTTTGGCCGGGATCTGCTGAAACACTGGCGAC
The DNA here is from genome assembly GCA_964390165.1 of uncultured Prosthecobacter sp. GTDB lineage: Bacteria > Verrucomicrobiota > Verrucomicrobiia > Verrucomicrobiales > Verrucomicrobiaceae > Prosthecobacter. The sequence continues at coordinate 12,565 of CAYMHJ010000026.1, forward strand.
TAAAGAAAGCTGACGAGCGACCGCCTGCCACCAACATCGGCTGTCTGGATGCGGCGAGGTATGATGGTGGCAGCCCGCTGGCGGACCGCGACATCATCTATATGACGCTGGCCACCTGCATCGGCTCAGCCTTCTACATCAACCGGGTGGTGAGCTTCATGCTTCACGAGCTGTTTCGAGATGAGGATCTGCGGCGTCAGATCACAGAGGAGATCCGGCACGCTTTCGCGGGAGGCATTCGTTATGAGGCTCTGCTGGAGATGCCTCTGCTGACCGCCGTGTATTTCGAGACGCTGCGGAGGTATCCCATTTGGTTTGCCTTTCCTTGCCGTTCCACGCGTGAGTTTGACTATGAAGGAAAACGCATCCGCAGGGGTGATCTCCTGCTCATCTCCCTGACTCAGGAGCACTTCGATCCGCGCTACTACCCTGAGCCGGAGCGCTTTGACCCCTGGCGCTGTCTGCCTCCGCGCAATGAGCACCGGCAGCCTGGTGCGTTTGCGCCTTTTGGCGCGGGCGGGCGACGCTGCATCGCCACCGGGCAGACGGAGGTTCTTTCCCTGCTCTGTGTCGCCGTGCTGCTGGGTTTCTCCCGTTTCGAGGCGAGACATGACCTGCCACTGAAGGTGCGCAGTGAGCCTCTGCCCGGACCGAGGGGATTTGATCTAACCTTCCAGGGAATGAGTCATGCGCCCAGCCCCCCAGTCCCGGCCGAATTTACACAGACTTCCACCCCGGCCCAGGTCGAGGCGTTTGGCGACCGGCTCTCAGGCGATGAGATGGACATTTTTTACCAAAGTGTGGATCAGCAGATGCAGGTGATGTCTTTTGCCCCCGGTGCTGAACTCTTCCACCAAGGGGATGCTGGAGATGCCTTCTTTGTGATCGAGTCCGGCTCGGTGGAACTGCACGGCCGCAAATCAGGCGGCGAGGTACGACTGCTCGCCGTCATGGGTGCAGGGCAGGTGGTGGGAGAGACCGCCCTGCTCAGTCGCCAGCCCCACCCGATCACCGCCCGAGTGGCTGCGGAAAGCTCACCCGTGGTCGCACTGCGCTGCTCGCTAGATGCGTACGAGCGTCTGCTGGGTGATCTCAATCTCGTGGGGGAGGAACTCATCGCCCTCATTCGTCGTCGAAAAGTGACGGACTCCTTTGCACGCCTGACCTCGCGACTGGACCGCCACCAGATCCAGGCATTGATGCCCGATGCCACTTTTAGGAAAGGAAATCCAGGGGAGATCTTTGTCCGTCAGGGGGATGAGGCAGATGCCTTCTTCATCATCGAAAAAGGCAGCTTCGAGGTCACGCTGCGCACGGTGGATGAAGTGGAGATCTTTGTGCGTCAGCTCGGACCTGGGGACTTTTTTTGGTGAGATCGGGCTGTTGCGGAATCAGCCACGCACTGCCAACGTGCGCGTCGCAGCGGATTGTGAGACAGCGGAGTGTCTCGTGCTGGACCGGGACTCATTTCACCGTCTGATCCACCCTGAGTCACCCCTTCGGGAAAATGTGTTCCAGGAGTTCAGCCAGCACCAGAGAGGCTATCACGACCTGGATGGCTGATCCGATCCCCACCCTCATTCCTTTCTCTCTTCTGGACCTGAAGCTGGATTTTTCCACGATGTCGTGGTCCACTCCCCAGCATGAATCTCCGACTCCTTTTTTCCGCCCTGCTATCCACCTGCCTGCCGCTGGATGCCCAGGAGAAGCCTGCTGGAGCACTGGAGCAGCTCCCCGTGGGCAGGGCTGATCCCCTGCCGGATCACACATTGGTGCTGGGGAAAAAAGCAGCGGACGCCTTTGCCAAACGTGACTGGGACACGGCACGCACGGCCTACCAGGAAATGCTCAAGCTGGAGGAGAATAATGCGCTGGCCTGGGCAAATCTGGGTGCCGTGGAGCAGCAGTCGGGCCGCACCCGTGAGGCGGTGGAGTGCTTCGAGAAATCCGTGCGTGTGAATCCGAACCTAGCCCAGTCCTGGAATGCGCTGGGGCTGATCTACTCCGCGAAGGGTGACACCTATTTGGCGATCTCCTCCTTCACGCGGGCCATCCACGAAGATCCGACCGACGCACGGGCGCACAATTACCTGGCGATCGCGATGCAGTCCTTTGGCTGGAACGCTGCGGCTGAAGCCGAGCTGCAGCGGGCCATCGAACTGAAGCCTGACTACGGCATCGCCCATTTCAACATGGCGCTGCTGTATGCAGATCAGAAGCCGCCGAGCATCGCTCTGGCCAAGCGTGCCTATGCCCGGGCGCTCGCGCTGGGGGTGGAAAAGGACGAAGTGCTGGAGCGGAGGCTGAAGGAATGAGCTGGGATCTCCAGGCACAGTGTGATGACTGGCGTGCTCAGGGCCTGTGGCGTGATCTCCGCCTGCTGGACTCTGCCCAGGGACCGGTGATCCACGTCGATGGGCGGGAACTGGTCAATTTTTCCTCCAATGACTACCTCGGTCTGGCCGACAGCACCGAGCTGCGCGCAGCGATGACGGAAGGCGTAGAGCGTTTCGGTGCTGGCGCAGGTGCTTCGCGTCTCGTCTGCGGCACGCTGCGCCCGCATCGCGATCTGGAGGACGCGCTGGCCGACTTCAAAGGCACAGAAGCGGCTTTGACTTTCTCCAGCGGCTACGCGGCGGCGTTGGGCACGATCCCAGCCTTCGCTGGGACGGGAGACACGATCATTTTGGACAAACTCTGCCACGCGAGCCTCGTCGATGCCGCCCGGCTCAGCGGGGCGACCATCCGTGTCTTTCCCCACAACCACCTCGGCAGGCTGGAGAAGCTTTTGCAGAGCGTGCAGGGCCGGGCGCTCGTGGTCACGGAATCCGTCTTCAGCATGGATGGCGACCGCTGCCCGCTGGCCGAGATCGTCGAACTCAAGGATCGTCATGGCGCCTGGCTGATGCTGGATGAAGCGCACGCTGTGGGTGTTCTGGGGCCGGAGGGGCGCGGCCTGGCTGCCGGGCTCGGACTGGAGGGTCGGGTGGAACTGCAAATGGGCACGCTGAGCAAAGCCCTCGGCCTGAGCGGCGGCTACCTGGCTGCCAGCAGGCAGGTGATCGGCTGGCTGATCAATCGGGCACGCAGTCTGGTCTATTCCACCGCCGTGCCCCCCGCCATCGCCCACGCGGGGCTGGCGGCTCTGACCCTCGTCAGCGGACAGCCAGGAGAAGAAAGGCGTCAGCGACTCTGGACGAGGCTGGCACAGCTCCGCCCGGACGAGACACCGGCAAGTGCGATCGTTCCCTGGATCATCGGCGACGAACAGATGGCTATGAAAATAAGTGCCAGTCTGCTCGCCGATGGCTTTTTGATCCCTGCCATCCGCTATCCCACGGTCGCCCGTGGGACGGCCAGATTGAGAGTCACCTTATCCGCCAGACACACGGAAGAGCAGGTCTGTGGACTGCTAGCGGCACTTGGCAGAGCCGGACTTCTGCCGTCCCGTTCCGACAGCTAGATTTTCGCAACAGTCACCCGGTTTTTCAGGAGTAATTCACAGGTTATTCACAACACACTGAAGAACCTTTGTGAATCACGCTCCGGGAGTCTTGCGCTCAGTAAACTCCGCCAGAATTTCAAGTCACCATTCGTGGAACAGATGAGCTACGAGGTGTGGAACGAAACGAAATCGTGACCTTGCCTGATAAACCAAGGCTTTAGCACCGGCAGTGACCACCTTTAGAATCGGAGCCTTGATCGATCATTTAAACCATTGAACATCAGCCATTTAAGCGATGCGCAAAATCCTAAACCAATCTAAATCAAGTGGTAATGTCGGGGAAAATATCGGGCACTCATCATTCAAGGGTGAAACGCCGAATGTGAAAAACTCCTCATGAAAAAATGCCACCGCCATTTGCTTCGAATCCATACTTTATGCCGCACTCGGTTCATCCCAGGTCACGATGAAGGCTCTCTCCAGACGACCAGCGATGGTTATTCTTCACATAGGCTGTTAGACAACCAAACGTCTTCCCTACCAGTGGGCTTTGCGTGCATTATTGCTCTGTGAAAACAAGTCCAGGAAAAGCAAAGCCCGCACCACTCTCGTGATGCGGGCTCTGCGGAATCCACGAGTTGGGAGACTCGTTGGGCGATCACTTGCTGTTCTCGGCGAACTGGGCGTCGAAGACGATCTTGCTCGGCGGGAAGTCGAGTTTCTTGACGTAGGCGCAGGATTCGGTGGCACCGAACTCGCGGTCCATCGCACCGTCTTCCCACTCGACGCTGAGAGGGCCGTTGTAGCCGATGTCGTTCAGGGCGCGGATGATGCGCTCGAACTTGATGTCGCCACGGCCCACGGACTTGAAGTCCCAGTAGCGCGGCGGGGTGTGGAAGTCGGTATGACCACCGAAGACGCCGGCTTCATCGCCGAGGTTCCAGGCGACGTCCTTCATGTGGACGTGGAAGATGCGGTCGCTGAACTTGCGGATGAACTTCTCATAGTTCACGCCCTGGTAGCCGAAATGGCTGGGGTCGTAGTTGAAACCGAAGGCGGGATGGTAATCCACGGCTTGAAGGGCTTTCTCAGCGCTGGCGATGTCAAAGGCGATCTCGGTCGGGTGGACTTCGAGGGCGTATTTGATGCCGAGCTTCTGATACTCATCAAAGATGGGCGTGAAGCGCTTTGCGAAGTCCTTGTAACCTGCCTCGATCTGGCCGGGGAGATTCGGCGGGAAGGAATAGCAAAGGTGCCAGATGCTGCTGCCGGTGAAGCCGTTCACCACGCTGACGCCGAAGCGCTTGGCGGCATGAGCAGTCTTGATCAGCTCCGCGGCGGCGCGCTGGCGCACACCTTCGGGTTCACCATCGCCATAGATCGCGGCGGGCAGGATCTGCGCGTGGCGGGCATCGATGTTATCACACACGGCCTGGCCGACGAGATGGGTGGAGATGGCGAAGCATTTCATGCCGGCGGCATCGAGCTTCGCGCGCTTCGCATCGCAGTAGGCCTGATCGGCTTTATCGACCTCGAAATGGTCGCCCCAGCAGCCGAGTTCCACGCCATCGTAGCCGAAGGACTTGGCTTTCTGAACGACGGTGTCGAAGGAGAGATCGGCCCACTGGCCGGTGAAAAGAGTGACGGGTCTGCCCATGGTGGTGTTTGGTTTGGAGTTTTGAATGACTGTCGAAAACGACGCGCCGATTCTCTATAGCCCGCCCCGATTGGCAAGCAAAAGGTCAGGCAGAAGGCGGACTCACATGCACCGCCAGCCAGAGCGCATCCGCCGAGGTGCTGGCGACACGGTGGCGAAGGTGGGCGGGGATGAGGAGGTGGTCTCCGGCTTTCAGCGTGAGCGGCGGCTGATCGGCGATCTCCAAAACGGCAGCGCCTTTCACGAGCAGCACCCATTCATCCTGCGGCTGGTCATACCAGAAACCCTCGGGGCTAGCCTGACCGTGGGAGTCGATGCGCTCGATTTTGGCCCCGGCTTTCTCGAAGAGTGTGGTGAAGGTCTCCTCACCCGAGGTTGAGGCGATCTCAGTGAAAAGTGATTGAGTTTTCAGCATGACCTGAAGCCTCACTTTTTCTTCCATAGCAAGACAGCCGCAATCAGAGCCATCACAATGATCCCTATCATCAAACCAGGAGGTGTCTTGATCACAAAGTATATCGCCGTTGATGGCTCTGCGGTCACTGTGACAGGCTCTGCTGCTTTGGCGAGTGCGGTAAGGTCGGGGAGATCGCGCTCGAGCAGCGGGGATGCCTGGGCGAGCTTCTTCCAGTCAGCAGTGAAGAGGAGGTCGATGCCGGGGTTTTGCTCCTTCACCTGGCAGGAGCATTTGCCGATGAGGAAGGTGGCGGCTTCTTCGATGGTTTCTGCCGAGATGCCTTTGCCGACGAGGGCATACAAAGCTCGTCCGCGGCCAAAAATGGGGAAGACCATGGGCTTGTCGGCGAGTCCCTGGAGGTCTTCTTCGGAGCCCATGAGCATGGCGATGAGAGCGCGCTCTTCGGCATTCTTCCTCGAAAGGCGGATGACGGAGAAGTCGAGCCGCAACTCCTCTTGGCTGACCGAGACGAGACCATTCGCGATGTCCTGGGCATCAAGTTCCGGCAAAGCCAGCACGCCGAGAAGGTAATCTAGCCGCTCCTGCAGAACCTTGGCTGCGGCATCATCGGCCACAGCATCGCCGGATTCCAGGAGCACCCAGACGGCGCTTTGACCATCACCGAGCCGTTCCAGGATGTCTCTGCGCACCGGCGAGTCGGCGATCTTCCACGCAGCGGCTTCGGCCAACGGTGTGGCGACGAGGTCGAGTTTTACAGCCGTGCTTCTGGGATAATGCAGCACCAGTCGCGGCAGCACAGCATCGGCAGGCTGGGCTTTCCAGATCTCCGCATGGTCTGGGCTCATCTCGGCGGAAACATCCACGGTGGTGACGCTGAGGTTGGCTTTCTCGATCGCATCCGCTGCTGGCTTCAAAGCCTGAACTTGTGCCTGCTGCTCAGGCGTCAGCGCTCCACGATGAAAGACGACAGTTTGAAATGGATCAGCCTCCCAATGCTCCAGCGCATAACGAAACACCGGCACCGAGCAGGCGAGCGCGGAAGCTGCGGTCAGCAGGATGAGCGCAAAGGTCCGCCAAGTCAGGGAGGGTGAAGGTTTCGTCATCATCAAGGTAAGTCGGATAGCGTGGGGCGTGAGCATACGTTCATTGGCACCGCCTCATTGCAGCACAGCTTGGGCGCGGCAAGCCACCATGAAAGCTCTCCCGTTTCTTTTTCTCCTCTCGCTGACCTTTGCTCACGCCGACTGGCCTGCCTATCAGCATGACAACAGCCGCGTCGGGCACACGGAGGAGCCGCTGAAAGCTCCGCTGACACCTCGCTGGGACTTCGTCTCACCCACGCCACCGCAGATGGCTTGGGCGGGTGAAAACGGGCGCGTGATCGAGGGCATGGAGCTTTTCAATCGTGTGCGCTTTGATGATGCCTTCCACGTCGCGATCAGCGAGGGCCGCGTGTTCTTCGGCTCCACCGTCGATGGTCGGGTGATCTGTCGTGACCTCGCGAGTGGCAAAGAAGTGTGGTCCTTCTTCACGAATGGCCCCGTGCGCCTCGCGCCAGCCATCGCGGATGGCAAAGTGTATGTTGGCTCCGATGACGGCTACGCCTACTGCCTTGATGCGAAGTCAGGCTCGGTGATCTGGAAGCTGCGCGCCGGGCCTAACGATGAGCGCATCCTGGCTCGTGGCCGCATGATCTCACGCTGGCCGGTGCGCACCGGTTTGCTGATCGATAGCGGCACGGCGTATTTCGGCGCGGGCGTGTTTCCGCATGAGAACATTTATCTCTACGCGGTCGATGCCGCCACGGGCAAGACGCAGTGGGTGAATGACGCGATCAGTCAGGAAGATGCAGGCCGCAATGACCTCTCGCCGCAGGGTTATCTGCTCGCGACGAAGGACCTGCTCTTCGTGCCATCGGGGCGTGCTTTGTCCGTGGCCTTTGATCGGAAGACCGGCAAGCAGGTGAACAAACCCACACCTGGCTGGCGCGGCGATGCTGGTGGGCAGATCGGTGGCACGCAGGCGATGCTCGTCGATGATCAAATCCTCGCGGTGGGCGAGCATCAGATCCTCTCGCTCGATCAAAAGACCGGCAAGACCGGCTATGCCTGGTTCCAGGGCACGCAGATGACCATGACGGGCAACTCGGGCTTCATGGCCACGGGCAAGGACATCGTCGCCATCGACCGCGACAAGCACGCCAAAGGCACGCGCGAGCGTCATGCCATCGAGATGGCCTCCACCAAACTCTCCGGCGATTTGCGCAAACATCCGGCCATCGCCGAACTCAAGAAGGTGCAGAAGCTCGAAGCCGATCTGAAGAAAGCCGCGCCCGAGGCTGTCGAGAAACTCAAGCAGGAACTCGCCGCCTCAGCGCAGAAGTATGAGCCGCTGCGTGCCGACTATCAGGCCAAAAAAGACAAGCTCGCGGCGAACAAGACCCACCTCACCGAGATGAAGGACATCGGCATCAAGTGGCGCTGGCCTTCCACGCATGAGTCTGCGCTCATCCATGCCGGTGGAACGCTTGTCGTCGGTGGCAAAGACGAGGTCGTTTGCCTGGATGCCGAATCCGGCAAGGTGCTCTGGCAAAACAAAGTCGATGGCGATGCACGCGGGCTTGCTGTCTCCGATGGTCATCTGCTCGTGAGCACCACTTCCGGCCATGTGTATGCCTTTGCCGATGCCACAAAAACCAGTCTACCAGCTCTCGCCGAGGCTTCCAAAGTCGTCGCCGACCCTTTCCCCAAAGATGCCCACAGTGAGATGTATGCCAACGCCGCCGAGGAAATCCTGAAAGCCACCAACGTGAAGCAAGGCTTCTGCCTCGTGCTCGGCAGCGAGCAGGGACGCCTCGCCTATGAGATCGCGAAACGCAGCCAGCTCTCCGTGTTCGGCGTCGAGTCGGATGAAGCCAAGGTCGCCGCCTCACGCGCGGCCTTGCTCAGCACGGGTCTGTATGGTTCACGCATCACCATTGACCATCTCGACCTCTCGATGGTGCCGTATTCGAGCTTCTTCGCGAATCTCATCGTCTCGGATTCCCTGCTGCTCACAGGCAAGGTGCCCGGCGTGCCGACGGAAGTCGCTCGCACGCTGAAACCCATCGGTGGTGTGATGTGCTTCGGAGTGACCGACAAAAAAACTTCTGAGGATACCAACATCACCGCCTGGCTGGCGAACACGAAGCTCACCGAAGAGAAAGCCACCATCACCACCTCGAACGGCTGGGTTTTGCTCACGCGCGCCGCCTTGCCCGGAGCCGACTCGTGGTCGCATCAATACGGCAATGTCGGCAACACGAGCAGCAATAAGGACGAGCGCGTCAAAGGTGGTCTGAACGTGCTCTGGTATGGTGATCCAGGTCCGGGCGAGTCCGTGAATCGTCACGATGGAGCCGTGGGGCCGCTGTCGGTGAATGGCAGACTTTTCACGCAGGGTGAAACGAGCATCCAGGCGCATGATGCCTTCAACGGGCAGTTCCTCTGGGAAGTGAAGAACCCAGGCGCGATGCGCATCGGTGTCTTCAATTCACGCGAGCCAGGAAACATGGCCGCGAGCGATGATTACCTCTTCATGCTGCTCGACGACAAATGCTTCCAGTTCGACGCCGCCACCGGCAAGACCGTGCGCGAGCTGAAGATTCCCGGCGAGAGCAAACCGAACCTTCAGTGGGGATACCTCGCCCATCATGAAGGCCTGCTTTACGGCACCGTCACGCAGCGCGTCGAGAATGCCTCTGAAAGCGCCCGCCGTGGCAAAAGCGCCTCCATCTCCACCGACCTGCTCTTTGCCTACGATGTGAAAACCGGCGAGCTGAAGTGGACGCATCAGGGCAAGCACGTCTCCCATGTCTCCATCGCCATCGGCAATGGTCGCATCTTCTTCATCGATGCCTCACTGACTCCCGCGCAGCGCGAGGACATGCTGCGTCAGGACAAAACCGAACTCGCCAAGCTCACCGGCAAAGCCAAAGACCTCGCTGAAGAGCGCATCAAGAATGCCGACATGCGCATGGCCGTGGCGCTCGATGCCAAAACAGGCGTGCAGCAATGGGCGAAGCCTGTGGATGTAACCGATTGCAGCGAGATCGGCATCGGCGGTGGAGCCCTGACCATGATGTTCCAAAACGGCCACCTCGTGCTCGGTGGCGCAAACGCCAACGGCCACTACTGGGAGCAGTTTCTCGCAGGCGAGTTTGCCCGCCGTCGCCTTGTCGTGCTGGATGCCGAGAAGGGTGAAAAGATCTGGTCAAAGGACGCCAACTACCGCAGCCGCCCCATCGTCATCGGCAATGATGTCATCGCCGAGCCCTGGGCCTACGACCTCTACACGGGCGAACAAAAGATGCGCACACATCCGCTGACTGGCGAGAAGTCGCCCTGGATGTTTGCCCGCCCCGGCCACCACTGCGGCGCGCTTTCCGCCACGTCGAACCTCATGTTCTTCCGCTCCAAATCGACCGCCTACTACAACATGGACGAAGACGAAGGCACCGAGCACTTCGCCGGTCAGCGCCTCGGCTGCTGGATCAACACCATCCCTGCCAACGGCCTCGTCATGATTCCCGAAGCCAGCGCCGGCTGCGTCTGCCTCTTCTCCATCGCCTCCACCATCGTCTTCGAGCCGCGTGCCGACCGCATGAGCTGGGGCGTTTACAGCGCCAGCGGAGCCAGCACGCCCGTGCAGCACATGGCGCTGAACTTTGGAGCCCCTGGAGATCGACGCGATCAGCAGGGCAAGCTCTGGCTTGGTTATCCACGCCCCTCCTCACGTGCAGGCATCGACCTGCCACTGAGCCTCGATCACCAGTTCGCCAAAGGCGGCGAGTTCTTTGCCATGAACGAAGAGTCCCACAAAATCGAGGGCACCCAAGTCCCCTGGATCTACACCTCCGGCGCCCGAGGCCTCGTCAGCGCCGAGCTGCCACTCATCGGCAAAGGCGAGAAGCCCGAGACCTACACCGTCCGCCTCTACTTCACCGCCCCCGAAGGCGACAAGCCAGGCCAGCGCGTCTTCGACGTGCAGCTTCAGGGCAAAACGGTGCTCAAGAGCCTCGACATCACCGCCAAAACCGGCGGCACCCAACGTGCTATTGTGGAGGAATTTGAGCGGATTTCCGTTACCGACAAACTGCTCCTGGAACTCTTCCCCACTCAACCCAACCCCGATGCCACCACCCAACCCGTGATCAGCGGCATCGAAGTCCTCCGCACCGATGCCAAGGAAATCAAAGGCGGCGTGGCGGGGAGGTGAGTGAAAGCAGAAGATCATGCCCCCGTTCTGGCACGATCCGGGTCACAAACTGAGCGGCGATGGAAGCGCGTGGCTGGCTGTCCTGGCCTCAGGAGTTATCGACGTCATCGAATTCCTTCGCATCGATGCCATGGAGATCAAAGGCAGCGTGGCTGGGAGGTGATCGCTTCACTCAGGCTCGCGCATGAGTTGCAGGAGCTTGGCGCGGTCCACGGCGGGAGCGGCGATTTTTGGGGTGTCGGCTGGCTTGCTTATAGGCTTGGGTTTGGGAGTGGGGGCGGAAGCTTTGCGTTTGGGCTTTGGCTTGGGCGCGGGTTTGGCCTCACTTTTGACCTCGGGGGCTGGCTTCACTTCGGCGGCGGGGACTTCGGGTGCGGGCACTGGCTCGGCTTTGATTTCCTCGACTGGCTCGGAACTGGGTTTGGGCGGCTCGTTGGAGAGGCGCTTGATGCTGTGGGGGCCTTCGGGACGGAGTTGCACGCCGTCGATGATGATCCTGCTTTCGGCAGAGTCGCCGAAGTGGAGGAGGTAGCCTTTTTTCACGACGGAGATGCCACGCACCTCGGCGTGATCTGAGTTCAGCAGGATTTCAGATGCCTTGGCCTGGATGGGCGGGGTGCTCTTTTTCACCAGCAGCACATTTCCACTGGCGAGGTGGAAGGTTTCGCCCTTCTCGTCGTGGCTGCTGTTGATGCGGTCAGCATAAAGATCGACGATGCCGAGGCTGCGGGTGACTTTGGACTGCTGGCGGATTTCATCACTGCTGAGCTTGAACTCCGCAGGCTCGGGAGCGGTGGGAAGGCTGGTGCAGGAGGTGAGACAAATGGCGGCGAGGAGGTGAAAACAACTTTGGGGGGATGTCATGAATCAGTCAGATATACGCAGTTTCACACGCCACCCTCAGATTTTTCTGCCACATCCGGGGGCTGGTCGTCCATAACTGCTCCGAATGCCCGACCTCCTGCCATCTGAACCTCTTTCTGACGAGTCACTCGCCCGTCAGGTGCTCGACGGAGATGACGCCGCCTTTCGCTCACTGATCAGCCGCCATCTCCAGCCACTGCGGACGTATCTGGCCCTGCGCGCGCCGGTGCCGCATCTGATCGATGAAGTGGCGCATGATGCCTTCGTCTTTGCCTATCAACACTTGGAGGATTTCAAAAGCGGATCTCTCCAGCCCTGGGTGCGCAGCATTGCTCATAATCTGCTGCGGGATCGCCTGAAGGCCCATGCGCGTGAGTCGGTGAAGCAGGAGCGCTACCTGGATCATCTGCGGTTGGAGCTGGCTCTGAAAAACGCGGATGCGCCGGTGGAAAATCATCGTGCTGACCGGCTGCGTCATTGTCTGGAAAAGCTGCGTCACTCGCAGCGCGAGGTGCTGGATCTGCGCTACGAGCACGAGCTCAGCAGTGATGAGATCGCCCGACGCACCGGGCGCAGCGTGCTGGCCATCCGTACGCTGCTGATGCGTGTGAGGCAGCAACTGCGAGACTGCATCGAATCTCAACCCGCCATCTCATGAAACCGGAAGAACTCATCGACCAAGCGCTCAATGACCAGCTTTCACCAGAGGACTGGCAGGCTCTGCTGAAAGACGAAACGGCTCTGCGGGAACTGCGCCATCAGGTGGAGATGGATGCAATGCTGGACGTGGCATTCGAGCCTTCGGCGAAAGGTCATCGTCTCCAGGATGCCATCATGGCGAGTCTTGACACGGCAAGCACCGAGTCACTCCGCCAGGACATCGAGCGTGCGACTCTGGGCACACGTCGGCGTGCTCGGCAGCGGCTGGGCGGACCGCTTTCACGCTGGCGGACAGTGGCCCCGCGCCTCTGGCAGGCAGCAGCGGCGGTGCTGCTCGGTGGCTTGGTCGGCAGCCTGGCATGGCCGGATTTGGTGAGTCAGGCAGGGCTGGAGGAGATCGTGGCTGCGCACGAAGCCAGATCGCAGCCGCAGATCGAAAACCAAGTCCCACCACCTGCGATGCTGCCAGAGCCAGTGCTGGTGAAAAGTGAGCCTGTGCTGCAAACTCAGGCTCCTTTGCCCATGCTGGAGCCACCAAAAGTCGCCGTGGTCGATGTGAAGCCAATGGCTGAACCCCATGCGGTGCCGCCTAAACCGACGCCCGCCACTGCCGCGCAGGCTGCCAAGCCTGAGAAGCCAGCCATGGCGGAAAGTCGTCTGCCGCAGGTCCGGCTGACAGCAAAGCCAAGCCCCGATCTTCCTGGCGATGCTGCGATGATCTTGCAAGGGCGGGTGGACTTCGTCATGCAGGTGCTGCCGCTGCTGAAGCGGTCCTGCTTCGAGTGCCACAGTGCCGAACAAAAGAAGCCCAAAGGAGACATCCGTCTCGATGATCTGGCGGCCATTCGCGAAAAGAGCCGCACGGACAGTCTCGTCTTCCCCCACAAGCCCGACAAGAGCACCCTGCTGCGCAGTCTCACGCTGCCGCGCGATCACGAAGACGCCATGCCGCCTGAGGGCGAAGGCACGCCGCTGACACCGCAGGAGACGGGCTTGATCCACCGCTGGATCGAAGAGGGAGCTGACTTCGGCGACTGGACCTCCGAGCGTGCCCGTGAGGTGACGATCTCGACTTCGGCGGAGCCGATCAATACCGCCAATGCCATGGCAACGGCACGGCGCATTGATGCGCTGATACTGGCTGATCTGGAGAAGCGTGGTGAAAAGCCCCGCGCTGCGGCTTCGGACCTAACGTTTGTGCGGCGTGTGCATCTGGACCTCGTGGGGCGCATCCCGACGACGGCAGAGACGGAGGCTTTCCTCAAGGACAAGTCGCCGGAGCGCCACGCGCATCTCATTGACCGACTGCTCGCCTCAAACGGGCACGTTAGCCACATGTTCAACTACTGGACCTCCCTGCTGCGTGCGCGGGAACAGCTCGATGGCGATGTGAAGGGTTCCTTTTACCTGGCCTGGATCAAGCAGAGCATCCGGGATAACAAGCCCTACGATCAGTGGGCGCGTGAACTGCTGAGTCCCGAAGGCTACGGCTGGCGGGCACCTGCCTCCGGCTACTATCTGCGGGATGGAGCGAACCGAGCTGCGAATATCGAGACCACGGCCAGTCTTTTCCTCGGCCTGCAAATCTCCTGCGCGCAGTGCCATGACCATCCTTATGACAAATGGACGCGGAAGGACTATCACCAGTTCATGGCCTGGACCTCCGGCATCCAGATGGGCAGTGGGGACAGCAAAGTGGGTCAGGTGGAGTCTGAGGAAATCCGCAAGGCCAAAGAGCGCTACGACAAGATGGCGATGAACCGCATAGACCCTTCACGACGGGCCAAGTATGAGCAGATCGGGCGCGCTCTTGAGGCTTTGCAACGCGCTGCGGGAGGCTCCGGGGTGGTGAATGGTGAAGGACAGCCCGCGAAGCTGCCGGACGATTATCAATACGCCGATGCCAAGCCAGGCGATGTTTTGCCAGCAGCAGTGCTTTACGGCGAAGCTCCGAAGCCGGGCACACGTCCGGCGGACACGCTCGCGGACTGGATCACAGCCCCGCAGAACACGCGCTTCTCGCTCGCACTGGCGAACCGGCTTTGGCAGAAGCTCTTCGGCCTGCCCTTTGCCGGAGCGCCTGAGCAGGTGCGTGAGATCGCTGACTGTACGAATCCTGATCTGGCCCAATACCTGGCCAATGTGGTCAAAGACTCGCGCTATGATCTGCGGCAGATCTTGCGCATCTTATGTCTGACTCAGGCCTATCGAAATGAATCCAGCATATTGCCAAAGGAGGCGGAAGAGGTCGGCCGCTACGCCTTTGCCGGGCCGGTGCTGCGTCGCCTCAATGCGGAGCAGGTGTGGGACTCGATGATGTCTCTGGCAGTGGCAGGTCTGGATGAGAAGCTCGACTTCGACCCGCCCGGTGTGAAGGAGCTGGAGAAGGCGGTGGCAGCGACGAAGGCCAGTGAAGTCACCACCGTGGCCCGCCAGATGGTGAGTGATGACCAGCGTGCGATGGATGCGGAGCAGCGTCGCGCGCGACTGCGCGGAGAGATGGCGGAGGAGTTCGCCGGAGGTGGCTTTGAACGGGCGTCCGAGCTGCCGCAGCCGACGCCTCCCGGCCATTTTTTGCGGCTCTTCGGCCAGGGCAATCGTGACTTCATCGAGGACAACTGGACGGCCACGACGGTGCCGCAGGCCCTGCTCATGCTGAACAGTGACTTCTTCGATCATGTCGCCCGTTCTGGCAGTCCGCTGAACGTGAGTCTGCGCCGTTCAGGCAGTGCTCGCGAAGTCGCCCGCGCCGCCTTCCTGGCCATCCTGACTCGTGAGCCCGAGAAGGCGGAGTTGGATGCCTGCATCGAGATCCTCGGTGAATCACGAAATCCCAAAACCCTCGCGCGAACGCTGCTCTCCACCGCCGAGTTTGCCTTCCAGAAATAAGCCCCCAGCCTCCCCAACCATGAAAAACGAACTTCTGCGCCTCGATGAACTCAGTCGCCGTGCCTTCGTGCAGCGTCTCGCGCAAACCTGCCTCGGCGTGAGCCTCGTGCCCTCCAGCGGACTCGCCCCGCTGTTTGGCAAAGACGAGCCCGCGCCTGGTTCCGGTAATCTCGAACTGCCCGCAAAGCATGTGATCTACCTCTACATGCGCGGCGGCATGAGCCACATGGACACCTTTGATACCAAGCCGGGAGCTCCTGCTGGCTACCAAGGTCCGGTGCGCACGATCAAGACAAAGGCGGATGGTCTCCAGTTCTCCCACTATCTGCCAAAGCTGGCCGATCATGCGCCCAAGATGGCGGTGGTCCGCAGCATGACGCACACGCAGGGCGCACATGAAGAGGGCACTTACAAGGTGATGACCGGATTCGAAACCTCTGCATCGCTTCGGCATCCGGCGTTAGGCTCCTGGGTGGCGCGGCAGGTCACGGAAGGTCACTCGACGCTGCCGCCTTACATCCGGCTCGGCGGTCTAGCCGGTCATCCTGGGAGCGGCTTTCTGGATGCTCGCTATGCGCCGGTGCCGGTGCTGGACCCCAACAAAGGTCTGGAGCATACAAAGCTTCAGAATGGTGACTCGATGACTGCGCTACGTCGGCGTACGAGTCTGGCAGATCGTTTGAATCAGGCATTCATGAACCGTTACCCCACCGATGAGGTGAAGGCGCATGTGGATGTCTATGCCGATGCCCTGAAGCTGATGACGAGCAAGGATCTCGACGCCTTTGATCTGAATCAGGAGAAGGGCCAGATCCTTGATGCCTATGGGAATGACTATTTTGGCCGTGGTGTGCTGCTGGCTCGGCGTTTGGTCGAGCGTGGGACGAAGTTCGTCGAGGTCGAACTCGGTGGTTGGGACACGCATAACGACAACTTTGCGCAGGTCGAAAGTCTTGCCACGCGGCTGGACAATGCGGTGAGTGCGCTTTTGACCGATCTCGAAGAGTCCGGGCTGCTGAAGCGCACGCTGGTGGTGCTCACGACCGAGTTTGGCCGCACGCCGAAGATCAATGACAGTGGGCGGGATCATCATCCCATCGCTTTCTCCAGCTTCATCGCCGGGGGCAAGTTGCGCGGAGGTCAGGCTTGGGGAAAAACGGATGCCACGGCCACGCGAGTCGAAGAGAATCCGGTGAGCGTGCTCGACTTCCACTCCACCATCGGTGCGCTGCTCGGCATCCGGCAGGATGATCTCGTCTCAGCTGGCTCCGCCGGGAACTTCAACATCCACGGTGGCAATGGAGCCCGCCGTGGCAAACCCCTCACCGCATTGGTAGGCTGAAGCATGACCATGAAGATACTTTATCTACTTCTGACTGTGTTCGCAGCATCAGGCTGTCTGGTGGCGCAGATGCCCAACAAGGCGACCTACTTTGATGAAACCACGATGCGCCATCTCACCTTGGAGAAGGCGGACTTTGGAAACACCAAGGTAACTGTCCGCTTCGCCAGTGATCCTGGATCGATGAGCACCTGGGTCGGAAGTGGCGTGCGCAAAGAAAAGACGCTCGCCTTTGCCCGCATCGTTGGAGAGGGGGAGGATCGTGGGACTTTCTTCATGGCGGAGATTAGTGAATCGAAGGTGGAGATCGAGTACAAAGAAGGCCAGAAGGAACCGCAGGATTCGGGCATCAATGGCACCTACAAACGCGCAAGCGAGGCGAAGCTTCTGCAACTGGCGAAGAAAGAGTATCAGGCGGCAAATGACCGGCTCGTCGCTGCATTGAAGAATGCCACGAAGACCTGGGCACCGACGGATCGCGCGGCATTGAGTCTGTGGAAGGAGCAATGGCCGGATCTGCGCCAGAAGTGGCTCGTGGTGACGATGCCAGCAGCACCTACCGAAACCAAGACGGACACCCGTTTTCCTCCCAGCAAGCCTGCTGATCCGACGGCGGAGCACTGGTTCAAGATGGCTCAGGCGACAGCACGCGGCTACTATTTCATCGAAGGGATGCCAGATCCGAATACTGGCCTCGGCTGGGATGGGGAGTATGACGATCTCGGTGGAGGTCATGCAAGCCTGCGCGTGGGACGAGACGGCAAACTGCGCGTGAGTTTGAGTTCAGCTCGTGGAGAGGGGTTGGATGCATCGACCGTGGATGCCACGGTTCTGCCAGAACAACTGAAGAAAGGCAAAAGCGATGAACTGACTGCCGAGTTCACTTTCAGCGATGCAGAAGCGACGGTGAAGAACCAGCCTGCGAAATTCAAGCTTACGAAGATGGGCCGCTACCTCCGCATCGAAAGCGAAGACGCGAAGCCCTACGTTGGCAATGGCTGGTTCGATGGAATCTACCGTGGCGCTCCAGTGCCGCAGGGATAAGGGCCAAAAAAAGCACCGCTAGAAGGATCAAGCGGTGCCTGGTTAATCGGAGGTCGGACAGGAGCTTAGTGCTTGGCACCCGCCTTGGTGGCAGGAGCTACCCCCGTGTTTGATGGAGCGTATTTAGCCACGAGGAAAGCTCCGCAAACAGCGAGTACACAGCCAGCAATAAAGGGCATGGGGATGGATTTCAGGCCGCCTTCAGGAGGGTGGATGATCATGGCGGTGATGGTATTCACCACTGGGGCGCCTGCGAAGACGATGGGCATCACCGCAGCGGCAGCCGCGCCTTTATAAATCGGAGCTGCTGCGCCGAGGGCGAGCACCAGTGTCAGAGCGCCGAGTGCTCCGGCGATGCCTGCGACTAGGCTCCAGGAAATACCGGTGCTGGTGAAGCTCCAGTCACTGCCGCGAATTTTTAAAACAAGCGCCGCAATGACTCCGATGAGAGCATAGGCGACACAGACAAAGAGGAAGGCCTTCAAACCCGCGTGCTGCATTTCTGGTCCAGGAGGATTCACTCCGGGCATGTAGCCACGGGCTTTATGAAGGATGACGCCATAGACGCCCCAGGAGAGCACGGTGAGGAGGGCAAAGGTAAGCCAGGTCATGTTGGATTTTTTAGGTGGGGGATTCACGGGGGTGATGAAACGTTTGGGAAGCCTGAATGATGCTGAAAAGCAGGCGTGGTAAAGATTTTTGTCTATTCGCCGGCCTCTTCAGCGGCACGCTTCGCCTCTTCTTGCTCCTGGGGCGTGCGACGACGGAAACGAAGATGCTGGATACGCCTGGTGTCGGCCTTGGTGGTGGTGACTTCGTAGTCCTCAATGGTGACTTTTTCTCCGACCTTGGGCAGGTGGCCGAGAAGATGGGTGACGTAGCCGCCGATTGTGGTCACGTCGTCACTCTCGATTTCAATGCCTGCGAGGTCGGCCAGTTCGTAGAGGTTCAGCGTTCCATCGACCTCGAAGGTGTCCTCGCTGATACGGCGGAACTCGCTGACATCGTGGTCAAACTCGTCCTGAATATCACCGACGATCTCTTCCAGCACGTTGTCGAGCGTGACGATGCCGACCGCGCCGCCATATTCATCCACGGCGAGGGCGACATGGGCGTGCTTGTCGAGGAAGAAACGCAGCAGTTTGTCGATGGGCATGAGCTCAGGCACCATCGGGAGCTCACGTTTGATTTTGCGTAGGTCTGCCTGAGGCAGTCCCACCAGGCCGAGCATATCTTTGATATGAATCATGCCGACGCTCTGATCGAGATGACCTTCGACGAGCGGGTAACGTGTGTGCTTGTGCTCGACGGCGCGTTTGAGATTCGTGTCAAAGTCATCCTCGACATCGAGTGAGATGACCGCATTTCGGGGAGTCATCACATCACGCACGCAGCGGTCATTGAGGCCGAGGGCGTTGAGAAGGATGTCCTTTTCCGTCTCGGTGACCTCCTTAGACTTCTGGCTTTCAGCCACGATGTGACGGAGTTCTTCCTCACTGTGGGCGAGCTCGCTTTCAGAGGCAGGCTCCAGCCGGAAGAGAAATTTAAGCAGCCAGTTGGCCGAGCCGTTCAGCAGCCAGATGGCGGGCTTGAAGGCGATGTAAAAAAAGTGCAGCGGCGCGCTGATGACCAGCGTGGTGCCGAGTGACTTACGAATGGCTAGCGACTTCGGTGTGAGCTCACCCAGCACCACATGCAGGAAGGTCACGATGGTGAAGCTGATGCCGATGGAGACCGAGGACAGCATGGAGTCATCGGTCATGCCCATGGCAAACATGGGCGGCTGCACGATGCGGGCGACGAGAGGCTCCGCCACCATGCCGAGAGCGATGCTGGCCAGGGTGATGCCGAGCTGTGTGGCGGAAAGATAGCCGTCGAGGTTTTTTAGCGCTTTACGAGCCTGGATCGCTGCCTTGTTGCCTTCGCTGACCAGTTCATCAAGCTGCGTGCTGCGCACTTTGACGATGGCAAACTCGGCGGCCACGAAAAAGGCATTCAAAAGCACAAAAGACATCACTGCCACCACGGACCATGTCAGCTCTGAGGCGCTTAAATCCCAGGTGTATTGAATGGGATGACTGCCGCCTGCGGCGAGGAAGGCTGGGAGCTGGGCGAGGGCTGTCGTCATGGGGGATCGGAACTCTGGAGGGGGTCAGAGCTTCTCGTAATTGCCATCACATCGCTTTTCCAGGATGGTGAATCCCGCTTTCTTCGCATCAGAAATGGAAAGAGGTTTGGTGACCTTCGGCACGCTGAATCCCGTCGCGAGCTTTTTCACCGGCTTCCGGCAAAGTGGGCAATGGGTGAGCGGCTCCCGGTCCATCGGGCGGCGAAGGTCAAACCCGCGGCGGCAGCGAGGGCAGCCTTCATCAGGATTTTCAGCGATGTAGGAGTAAATGGGCATCAAGTCAGGAGCACGGATTTCATCACCTGCGCCTTACAACGTCAAAGCCCAGGGAGGACATCCCTGGGCCTGGAATCGATGACGTCTGCGCGGGGGAAGCGGCTTACCAGCTTGACTTCGTAACTCCCGGGATGAGGCCGGCATTGGCCATCTCGCGGAATGTCAGACGAGACATCTGGAAACGACGGATGTAAGCGCGACGGCGGCCGGAAACACGGCAGCGGTTCGTCAGACGGGTGGGACTGGAGTCACGAGGAAGCATGGAGAGACCCACATAATCCTTGTTCGCCTTCAGCTCCGAGCGGAGCTTAGCGTATTTTTCGACAGTTTTTTGTTTGCGCTTTTCGCGCTCGAGCCAGCAGGTTTTTGCCATAGGGGCGGCGAAAGTGGCGGCTTCCCGGATATTTGCAACGCAAATTTTCATTGGCGTGTGCTTCGTTCTGCATTATTGGCGCGCCGCCATGCTTACCGGAATGTTCATCGCCGCCTTTTTCCTCCTGCTCGGAGTCATCGTTTTCACCTTCCTCCAGAAGGCCTGAGGCGCGTCAATCGTCGCCATCGGCACGGGAAATCCCCTGATAGAGTTCCGGAAACCGGCGCTCCAGTGACTTTGGCGTGATGTGGCCGATCAACTGAGCTGTGCTCCATTCGGCCAGGCCCCAGTATTCAGTGGGCAGCGCCATCAATACCGTGCTGCACGTCGGCATCTTCGCCACATGCGCCCGGGCCAGGATGCGTTCGGCGAACTCGTGCATCCCCGGATTGTGTCCGAAGAGCACGACATGCTGCCAGCTTTCGTCGAGATCACGGACCACATTCAGAAGCTGAGCGGCCTCTGCCAAATAGAGGCGGGAATCCAGCATAAGAATCTCCGTGGGCAAACCCATGATTTCACGCACGATCTGTGCGGTGCTCAGGGCACGAAGCGCGGTGCTGCTAACCAGACGATCTGGGCGCGGGATCAAAGGTGGACTTTCCCCTCCACCGAAATAGGTCTTGTTCAGAAAGGCCCCCACGGCTGGAGCCGCCTTCCGACCTCGCTCATTCAACTGACGGTCATGATCCGCGAGGCCGGGCTGATCCCAGCTCGATTTGGCGTGGCGGATGACGGTGAGATACTTCATCAGGAATTTGGAGGCGCGCTTTGTGGCACCTTGGATGCCGGGTGTCAATTAGCGGACTCGGCAGGAAATCCCCGATGGGAATGGGTCTTTGCAGCTTTGCGCCTTGCCGGAACTTTCATCTCATTATAGATTTTACAATCGCTAATGATCCTTTGTCTCGAATCTTCCCTCCTCGGCGGCTATCTCTCTAACGAAGTTCCAGGTCTCGTCACGGGCCAGCTTCACCTCGCTGGGCTCAGCCAGCCTGTGCGCGTCGAACTTGTGGGCAATTTCATGCGCGACATTGCCGGCTGCCGGGTGGATTTTCATAATCCGCTCCCTAACGCAGATCTCGACGATGTCGCCTGGATGTCGCAGACCCAGATCGGATTCACCGGAGTGATGACAGCCTCCAACCGTGTCTCGAAACTCCCCCGCCGCCGCACCGGAGCCAATGTTCTCCCTGACCCGTCCGGGCTGAAGAATCTGCTCTTCTTCGAGTGGTTCAACGAGCAGTCCCAGCGCATCCTCATCCAGTCCTGGCACCTCCAACTCCGCGTCAGCGCACCGCGATGGCAGCTCAGCGCCGAAGAGGATGCCATGTTGTTCCGTCAGGCCCGCGCAAGACGGAAACATTTCCTCCTCACCTCTCGCGATCCCGATCAGGCTACCCCCTCCGCCCTGCACGCGCCAGGAATGGCCGACCCCTTCGAGCCGAGCGAGGTCACGGGCAATCCCCTGGCCGACCTCAACGAACCCGGCAGCCGATCCACTGCCGCCGACACCGGAGGCAGGCTCTCCCAGGACCCGGCCAAGCGCTCCGTGGCTCTGGCTCAGGAACTCCGCCGCTTTGCTCGCCTGCTGTCGCTCACCAACGAGGTGCGTAACCGCCCCGCCGTTGTGCAGCTTTTATCCACCGTGGCGGATCTCTCAGCCCACCTCGTTCATGTGCTGAAGCAGTTCTCCGCTGAGGATAAATCTGCCTGGCACTACCTGATCATCGACCTCGAGCAATCCCTGCCCCTCTTCAGCGCCGCGCTCAATGCCACGGACCGCCTCGTCCAGCAGTCCACCACAGGTACTGACCAGCAGTGGCTTGGTGAGGTGCAGGCCAGCTTACTAAACATCGAACTCCGGATGCGTGAGCTGCTTGTGCAACTCCGCTGAGTCAGAGGCCGCCTGAGAGTCTGCAGTTTCTGGTCTTTGCGATGAGCACCGTCCTTGTTCGGTGTCCGCTCATGCAGATGCCTTTCTCAGCTCGGCGAATTTAGTGCGCAGCGTCCGACAGAGGTCTTGCTGCAGAGCACTTGCAGATGTTCAGGCATGCTTGGCAAATCTCTCCAGCCCAGAGAGATTCAGGCAAAAGAGGATGCACTTCGGCGTTCACCACGCATGACCTCGAAACCTCTCTCCCCCTCCCGCCGCCATTTCCTCGCCACCGCCGTCGCCGCCGCCACAGGCTTGACACTTCCCCGGCTTGCTTTGGCTGGTGACAAGCCAAACTCGGTCTTCAACGGCGTGCGCATCGGCTGCATCACCTATAGCTACCGCAGCATGGCAAAGACGGCGGAGGAGACGCTGAAGGCGTTGCTCGATGACGGCCTGAGCGAGACGGAACTCATGGGCGGACCGATTCAGGACTTCACCGGCATCAAAGGCAAGGCCACCGACGCGGAGCGCGAGCAGCAACTCGCGAAATGCCGTGAACTGCGGAAATTGTACACCGCCGCGGGCGTGAACATTCACATCC
>CAYMHJ010000027.1:0-34781 GCA_964390165.1 uncultured Prosthecobacter sp.
TAAAATCTGCTGGGAGGTAACTCCCTTGCCGGTTCGAGTCCGGCCATCGGCACTCTGATGGATCTCAGCGCGGGTAGCGGCCCTGCCTTGGTCCGGTCATCCACTGCCAGGCGTGCTGGAGATGGCTGCGCGGGTCTTTGTATTCGGCCTCCCAGCCGAGCACGGCTTTGGCTTTGGCTGGATCGCAGATGAGTTCCGGTGGATCACCCGCACGACGCGGGCCGTAGGTGACGGGGATGGTTTTTCCAGTCACGGCTTCGGCAGTTTGCAGGATCTCCTTCACACTGAACCCACGGCCAGTGCCGAGATTGACGGGCGTCGTCTCGCCGCCATCACGCAGGTAGCCGAGCGCCTTGGCATGAGCGCTGGCGAGATCGCAGACGTGGATGTAGTCGCGGATGCAGGTGCCATCGGGCGTCGGGTAATCCGTGCCAAAGACGCTGATTTCGGGGATCTCACCCGTGGCTGCCATGAGGATGCGCGGGATGAGATGCGTCTCGGGATCGTGGTCTTCGCCGATCTCACCGCTCGGGTCACAGCCGCTGGCATTGAAATAGCGGAGGAAGACGCATTTCAGGCCCCAGGCATGATCGCAGTCTCGCAGAACGCGTTCCAGCATCCATTTCGAGGCTCCGTAAGGATTCACTGGCGACTGAGGATGCTCTTCGTTCATCGGCACGAAGACGGGATTGCCATAGGTGGCGCAGGTGGAGGAAAAGATGAAGCGTTTGCAGCCATGGCGCTGCATCGTCTCCAGCAAGACCAGCGGAGCGGCGAGGTTGTTGCGGTAGTACTTCAGCGGATCTGTGACGGATTCGCCGACATAGGCAAAGGCGGCGAAGTGCAGCACGGCCTCGGGTTTGTGCTCGGTGAAGAGACGATCCAGCAGGGCGGCATCGGCCATGTCGCCCTCGACGAAAGTCACGCGATCCAGCGGCAGGGCTTCACGGTGGCCGAAGACGAGACTGTCGAGCACGACGATCTTTTCACCCAGTTCCAGCAGATGCCGGACGGTGTGTGAGCCAATGTAACCTGCGCCGCCAGTAACGAGAAGAGTGCCTGTGTTTGCCATGTGAAGGCAGCATTAACGCGGGCTGGCGGCGGTTTGCAAATGCGCGCTGGTGACTCGGACGAAGGATTTGCCACATCACCTGCACGTGACGGAGGTGTGTATTCCATCCTTGCACAATGAGGCATCTACCGTTCTCATCGCGCGAAATGCCTCATGCACTCTGATTTCTTCCAGCCTGAAAAACTCCTCGCCGCCGGGCCAGCCGCGAAGATCTACCGCGGAGTGGAGACGGCGACAGGAAGGAAGGTGCTGATCAAGGCGCTGCTGGCCGACCATGAGGCCACCCACCCGCTGGATCGGGAGAAGCTGCAACTGCTGGCCAATGCATTGCTTCATGTCCGGCACCCACAGATCGCGGGGCTGATCACGCTGCTGCCCACGGAGGAGGAGTTTGCACTGGTGTATGAATTCATGCCGGGCACCTGCGCACGGGCCTTTGCCCAGGAGAGGAAGCTGTCCACCACAGACCTGCGGGCGCTGGCGGTTCAGCTTTTAAACGCGATGCTGGTGGGCGAGCACCTGCGCCAGCCGCATGGGGATCTGAAGCCGGGCAATCTCATCATCGCCGATCATCCGGGCGGCGGGCTTTTCCTCCAGGTGCAGGACTGGGGGCTCACTCTGGCTCGCGGTGAACCGGCCCCGGAGACGCTGTGGTTTTCCGCCCCGGAGCGTCTGCATGGCGCGCCCGCCACCTCTCAAAGCGAGCTTTTCACCGCCGGGGCCAGCCTTTTCTACCTAGCCACCGGGGCAACGGCGGCCCAGGGATCGACCGTGGAGGAGGTGCTGGCGGACCTGGGCTCCTTTGACCTCCACCATGCGCTCACACACATGCGCCCGGACATCGAGACCTCCTTTGTGGATTGGCTGGCCTGGCTGCTCCAGCCCGATCCGGCCCGGCGTCCGCAGACGGTGGCACATGCTCTCGATGTGCTGATGCACTCCATGCACACGGGGTTCGTTTACCAGCCGCAGACGGCTCCTGAAATGGCCCCAGGAACCGTCACCGGACCGCTGGTCTCGGGTCCGCCGAACAGCCGGATGCCCCGCGCCGCCGCGCCGCGCCCACCGCAGACCGGAGCCGTGACAAAGCCCGGCTCTCCCGCCACAGGCACCCTTTCCAAACAGGGCACGACCACCGGCATGATTCAGCGTCCACAGGCCCGGAGTGGAGAAGCCACCAGCGCCGCAAAACCGGCCTCTGTGCCGGCCAAAAAGGGTGTCAGTTTCAAGGTGGTGTTTGCCGTGCTGCTGAACCTGGGTGCGCTGGGTTTTGTGGGCTGGTTTTTCCGTGATTCGTTCAAGGATGGCAGTTGGAAGGAGCTGTTTTCCAGTGCTACGGCATCGGCCGAGACGGCCTCGGCAACGCCTGCGGGTGAAGGCTCCGGCGTCAAGGGGCGTCAGGTCTGGGTCATGATGAAGGGAAAAGTCATCCTCAACCTGGCCGAGGTGCAGGTCTTCAGCGGCGCGAACAACATCGCTTACCAGGGCGAAGCCTGGCAAAGCAGCGAGGAGTATGGAGGCAAGGCCGAGCGAGCCATCGACGGCAACACGGATGGCGTCTTTGACAACAACAGCGTGAGCCACACGAACGGGAAGACGGAAGACCCTGTCTGGAAGCTCAAGTTCCCGCGCGATGTGGACCTGAACACCATCATCGTCTGGAACCGCACGGAGGAAAAATGGAAGGACCGTCTGAAGGACTTCACCGTCTCCGTTCGCGATGACAAAGACAAAGTGCTGTGGGAAAAGACGGTCTCTGAAGCTCCCTCACCACGCGTGAAGCTCGTCGTCGGAGAGTGAGCGGACATCGGCCTGCGCCTATCAAAACTGCTGAAAACGAACCGCCAAGTTTGACTCATTTCCGCTCTTCGATATCCGCTACTTGAAGATTCTCTTCCCAGCCTGGCGGGCGTAGAACAAGGTTTTCCGGCAGAACCAAATACGGACCTTCTCTCTTTAATTTGATGAATCTGACAGAAGTGTCGTTGAAGCCGATGATGACCATTCCGCCGAAGAGGGTTCTGCCCCTGACTGGTTTTCCGTCAGCATCCGCCCTCCACCGCAGCGGCCACTTGGCGTCAATAGCGTTGTCATAAATGAGTGGGGCGTGCCCGTTATTCGAGGTTGAACTGTCTTTTGTTACCATCCAGTGACATTCACCAGGACGGCAGGCATCTTTAAAATCTGGTGATTGGCCGATGATTCCGTCAGGCTGGTAGGGGCTTGAAACCGCACCCAGAAGCTTCTCATCAATCAGCGCCTCGTATTCAATCAATTGACGAAAGCCTGCATTCGCCGTCGGCCATCGTTTATCCAGAAATGGGTAATAACCTCCCATGTCATTTGCCCAAATCTTCAGTGAACTCCCCAATTGCCGCACATTGCCAGCAATGGCCGCTTTCTGCTGCCGCTCTTTGAAGTGGGCAAACTCTGCCACAGCGAGAAACGCCAACACGAGACCAACAAGCACGAGGGTGATCTTTGACGCCCAGTTCAGGTGTCGTTGAGGCGTTGCTGGTGGCTGTTCCATGCAAGTATTGAACTGGATGGGCACCCGCCAGACAAGCCTGCTTTTCCGTAAGTTGACTTCCCCCCGCTTCTCTCAACCATGCGCGCCCCATGCGTCTCCGTTCTTTCCAAGGTCTCGTTCCCGCTCCACAACACGCCGCCGATGTTGCTGCTGTGCCTTATGATGTCGTAAACCGCGAGGAATCCTACGCGCTCGCCCACGACAAGCCTTTGAACCTCCTGCACGTGGACCGTGCGGAGATCGATCTGCCGCTCTCGGTCGATCCTTACTCGGCGGAAGTGTATGCGAAGGCTCGCGAGAACTTCCTGAAGCTCCAGGCGGACGGCGCGCTAGTGCGTGAGTCGGCTCCGGCGCTCTATTTGTATCGCCAGACCATCGGCAGCCACAGCCAGACGGGTCTCGTCGGCGTCTGCCACACAGAAGATTATGAGAAGGACGTCATCAAAAAGCACGAGAAGACTCGTCAGGACAAAGAAGACGACCGCACGCGTCTTGTGGACTCGCTTAGCGCGAACACCGGCCCGATCTTCCTGACCTATCGCGGCACGTCGAGCATCGACGCGATCATCCAGGGCCACATGGAGGCGAATGCTCCGCAGCATGATTTCGTGGCTGCTGATGGTGTGCAGCATCAGGTCTGGAAGCTTCCTGCCGATGCCTGCGCACAGTTGGAGAGCCTTTTCGGCAGCGAGGTTCCTTCCTCCTATATCGCAGATGGGCATCACCGCGCCGCCAGTGCCTTCCGCGTGAGCAAACTGCGCCGCGAGCGCAATCCTGGCCACACCGGTGCTGAGGACTACAACTGGTTCCTCTGCGTGCTCTTCCCCGGCAATGAGCTGAAAATCCTGCCTTACAACCGTGCCGTGAAGGATCTCAATGGCCGCAGGCCAGAGGTCTTCCTGGCCGAAGTCAGCAGCATCTTCACCGTCACACCGACCGATGTGAAATCCCCCACGCTGCCCGGCCACGCGAGCATGTATCTTGGCGGCAAATGGTATGATCTGGCGTGGAAAGCCGCCCCTGATGCCAGCCCGATCGACCTCCTCGATGTCAGCATCCTCCAGGATCGTCTTTTGAAGCCTGTGCTTGGCATTGATGACCCACGCACGAGCAAGCGCATCGACTTCATCGGCGGCATCCGTGGCACGGCGGAGCTCGAAAAGCTGGTGGACGCAGGCGACCACGCCGTGGCCTTCTCCATGCATCCCGTGACGGTGGATCAGCTCATGGCCATCTCAGATGCCGAGCAGATCATGCCGCCGAAGAGTACCTGGTTTGAGCCGAAGCTACGCTCCGGTCTTTTCATCCACACCTTCTGAGGCCACCACTTCGTCCAGCTTTCCGCGGATCATCCGCAGCACAAACATGCAGGACATGGCGGCGGAGATCATCTGCACCAGCACCGTGGAGAGGGCGATCCCTGCCGCGCCATAGTGCTGCATGAGGAGCCAGTTGAAGGTGGCGTTTCCGACGACTGCCACGGAGGCCAGCACGATGATGAATCGTGTGGCCTGCATGGCCACGACCACTCGTGAGGCGAGACTGCCGAGAATGTAGAAGGGTATCTGCAAAGCGGCAAAGCGGAGCACATCCGAGACACGCTGGGTATTCTCCGCTGTGAATGACCCGCGCTCGAAAAGCAGCGCGATAACCCAGGGTGCGAGCCAGGAAAGCAGCAGAGCCGCAGGCAGTGCCGCCGCCAGAATGATCCCCGCACTGCTGAGGAGCTGACGCTTCACGCCGAGCCAGTCACGACGTGCGACTTTGTCCGCAAAGTAGGGGAAGAGCACCTCGCAGCTCGGCGCGGCGGTGACGGCGAGAATGATGCCACACACCTTGTCCGAGTAACTGAGCACGGACACGCTGCCCGCCTCCAGCCAGGAGGCCATAGCCTGATCGATGACGACGGCCATGTTAAAAATGGCGCCTGCCACGAGGAAGGGCACCGAACCGCGCAGCACGCCGCGCACCTCGGGTTCCCAATCCTTGAAGCAGCTCATAACAAACGAGGGAGAAAGGCCATCGCGACGCCAGAGCACAAACATCAGAATGCCAAGATGCAGTGCGCCACCGGCGACGGTGCCATGGACGAGGGTGCTGACATCTGCAGTCGCATGATTCACCAGCAACCAGAGGATGATGACGAGAGGGACCGCCATCGGTGCGGCGGCGGCCACAGTGAAATGTTTATCAGCCCGCAGCCAGGTGCCGAGCTGATAGCTGATGCCGAGACAGGCCATGAAAGGCAGCAGTTCACGCATCACGCTGATGGCGAGCGCCTGCTTTTCAGCGGAGAAGCCATGCGTGGTCCAGCCGACGAGAAAAGGCGCGAAGGCAAACAGCACCGTCGCCACGCCGAGAAGCATCAGCGCGTGGATCAGCGAACTCTGCACCGCGAATCGCTTGGCGCGGGCAGGGCTTTTTTGATGCATGACCTCGGCATACTTTGGCAGAAAGGCCTCCGGCAAACCCCCACCGATCAGTGCGGCGATGAAGGTCAGCAGCGCAAAGGAGAACATGAATGCATCAAGCGCATCGCTGATGCCGAACTGCCGGGCCACGGCGGCGTCCTTCACAAACGACACCGCTTTGGAAACCACCGTGAGCATGGCGACGATGATGAAGCCCGACACCATGCGCGAGCCGAGACCTCGGGTGATGAGGGCTCTGGCCAGGGTGGAAAAGCGGAGGGCGAGGGAGCGCAAGGTCCAACTATAAGAGCCTCTCCAGCCATGGGCAAACGCCCTGCCCGTTCTGAGACAACAAAGTTGGAGACAATCACAAGAAGGCATCCCATAATGCGCGCCCGTTATCCCGTCATGACTGAGCCTGAAACGACATCCGATGCACCAGCCGCACCCATCCCTTCTGCGGCTGCGGTGGATCTTACCGAACTGAAAATGATGCCCGCCTGGGTTTCAGGCATGAGCGGAGGAAGCAATACGGACTTCAGTCGCTATGAAGAGCGTGAAGATCGCGGCCCGCGCCGTGGTGGCTTCGGTGGTGATCGGCGCGATGGCCCTCCAGGGCGTCGGCCCGGCGGTGGTGGTGGCTTCGGTGACCGCCCACGTCCAGCCGGTGACGGCCAGGGACAGCGCCCGCCTCGTCGCGACGGTCCTCCAGGCCAGGGTGGCGGTCCTCGTCGCGATGGCCCTCCGGGTCAGGGCGGTGGTCCGCGCCGTGATGGTCCTCCTGGCCCACGTCGCGATGGACCTCCCGGTCAAGGCGGCGGCCCACGCCGCTTTGGTGATCGCAATCGTGAAGATGCCCGCCCGCAGCGCGAATGGGTGGAGATGCCGCGTGATATTCAGGTGATCATCGAGCCTCAGGACAAGGCGGCTGAAGCACTCGCCACCCACATTCGCACGAGCGGTCACGCCTTCAGCATGTTTGATGCCGCACGTCTCGTGCTGGCAGATGGAGACCGCTTCCATGCTCGTTATGTCTGCGCTTCCGAACGTGCGGGCGGCCTGTTTGCCACCAAGGATGGCGGCCTCTTCCTCAACCGTGAGGAAGCACTTCAACACGTCATGCGAAGCAGCGCGCTGGATGCATTCTACCGCTCCGAAGAGATCGAACTCGAAGAGCCCAAAGGAGACTTCAAGAGCATTGGCATCTGCGGCATGAGCGGCGAATTGCTCGGACCGACGAGCCATCACAGTTTCCAGTCCACCATCATTCGTCTGCACCGCGAACGCTTCAGCAATCTGCCGCTGGAAGATTACAAGCGGCGCATCAAAGTGGAAACCAGTCCCGAGCGAGTAACGGAATGGAAGGAACAGCAGAAAAAAGGCCATCGCTGGATATGGCTGCTCGATCAGCCTGCCGAAGGCGTAGAGCCGCTGGCGCTGAAAACGCGTGCTGAAATGGAGAACCACTTCCGCCGCACCCATGGCGATGAAGCCGTGACTGAAGTTCGCGATGGCACCGTCGCAGGCAACATCGACAAATCGATGCTCACGCATGTGCTCTTCATCATGCTGCGCCAGGGCGTGGACAATGCCCGCAAGCATCTTTTCGACATGTCCCAGAAGCTCGGCTCCGGCTTCGAGCGTCGAGGGCTCAAACTCTTCAAGCGCCGCGCTGGCAAGCTTTTCGTGAGCCGTGTGAAACCGAAGGCCATCGACCCAGGTGTCGTCTTCTCCGAACGTGTGGCCAAAATCGTCGAAGTGCTGAAAGGCAAGACTGGCATCCTGCTGCACGACCTCGTCGAAGCCATTTGCCCATCTGCTCCAGTTGCACCTGCTGCTGAAGGCGAGACCACCGCTCCAGCGAAGATCGCCCCTACGGAAGAGCAGATCGGGGTCATCAAAGACATCCGCTGGCTGGCAAACGAAGGTTACGTCATCGAATACAGCGACGGCATGGTCTTCCTTGGCGTCCAGGGCGAGCCCCAGCCTGCCCCCAAAGCGGCTCCAGCGCCTGTTGCCGCCAAAGTGGAGACAAGTCAGGAAGCCCCCGTGACTGAAAGCGCTGCCGAAGCTCCTGCTCAGGAAGCAGCAACGGAAGTCACCGTGGAGGAAGCCATCGCTGAATCACCCGCTGAAGAAACCCCTGTCCAAGCCGAGGCTGTCGAAGTCGAAACTCCTGCAACTGAAGCGCCCGCCGATGAAGCGCCTGCAGAGTCCGAGACAGAGACCGCTAGCGCAGAACTCATCGAATCGACGTCCACGGACAAAGCTTCGGAGTGATGTCAGCGCATCGGTGAATTTTCGCCCAGAGAAACTGACGTTTATAATGTTTGTATAAACACCATTTCGTCTGCCGCTACTGAGGTTTCTAGCTGGAATCCTGGGCACTCGGAAGGCGCTGTTGAGGCTCCTCCGCCACCATGTCGGCCCTGCCAGAGCGCAACTTTGTGAGCCGGGCCGGGTTTGGGAAAAATGTGACCGTCAGGTCTCATACTGGCATTTGCCAGACACGCACCTATCCTCAAAATTCTCAACATGCACCGTGCCGCCCACCTTTTGACCGCACTCCTCACCCTGACCTGTGGGCTGGCGAGTGGCCAGACTCCTGACCTACGCCGACCCGGGCCACCTCCGGGCGAAGGTGGTCAGCGCCGTCCTCCGGGTGAACGTGGGGATCGTGGAGGGGACTGGAGGGGAGGATTCAGTCCCGGCTTTGGCCGGCCGCCCATGAAGTCAGAAGCCTATGACAAGCTGCCTGAAGAGGATAAAAAGCGGATCCGTGAGGCCATGGACCGAGTCTGGGGCAGGCCGGAGGTCATTGAGGCCCGCGAGCGCACCCTTAAAGCTCACGCCGATCTGCGCGATACCATCCGCGTCTCTCTTGAAAAGACTGATCCAGAAGTGGCCGTCCTTTTGAAGAAAATAGAACCCGAGCAGGGCTTCGACCCGCGCCAGCTCCCGCCCATGCCATCTGTGGACTCGGCCGAATTTGCCCCCGCTGTCACTCTGCGACTCGAGATGGATCTGATGATGTTTGCCAAACCTGACCGCAAGGACGCCACCAAGCTCTTCCATCAACGCCTCATGGAAAAAGCCGAAGTTCAGGCTGCGCTGAAACAAGTGCAGGACACCCTCGGCGAACAGCGGATTCAGGCCGCCCATAAGCTGCGCCAGACCTATCGTGAGGCTGCCTATCGAGAGATTCAGTCCACGCGCAACCGCCCACCGGGTGAGGCACCGAAGCCCGAGCAGAAGTGATTTCGCTGAGATTTGTCGGCTGAAAAAGAGAGAAGGCGTGGAGTTCATCCTCCACGCCTTCGACTTATATAAAACAGTCTTCCTGTGCCTTACTTTCCGCTTACATCGAAGCAGAATAGCAACTCCTGATCCCGGAGATAAAGCTTGCCGCCGCTGACGACGGGGTGGGTCCAGACCATACCTTTTGGATTACGCTGGGTGGTCTGCGGACTGAGGGTGAAGCGGCCCTGCTCTTCCCAGCCACGTGGGCTGGCTTTGATCAGCACCACGGTACCAGTCTTTTCCTCCAGGAGGTAAAACGCACCATCGGCATAATGGATCGCGCCTTTGCCAAGCGCCTTCTTTTCTGTCCACTTCACAGCACCTGTCTTGAAGTCCATGCAAGTCCAGCCTGCCTTGTCGTTGTAGCCATAGAGGTGGTCATCTACGAGGATGACACCGCCGTGGTGGTTCACCATGTCCGTGCTTTCGTAAAGGGTCTCAACGCTATTGCCTGCCCCTATTTTGACAGACTTGCAGCCGACACCGTAACCAGCGGCGACGAAGACCTGGCCGTCTTTAAAGATCGGCGTCGGGATCACGGCTGTTTTGCCAGGGAACTCAGTCTTCCAGAGCAGTTTGCCATCGGCTGCATTCACACCAGCGATGCTCTGCATGGTGAGCTGGATGAGCTGGCGGGCTTCATTATGAGTCACCGCGATGAGGCTGGAATACTGAGCTGGGTCGGTCCACTCAGCGGACTGCCAGGCAATCTTGCCAGTCGTTTTATCGAAAGCGGCGAGGGTGCCCTGAGGTCCGCCGGGGGTGGCGATGACGAGGTTCCCCTCAATCAGCGGGCTCTCGCAATAGCCCCATCCGGGGACTTTGCCGCCAAGTTCGGTCATGCTCGCGGTCCAGACGGGTTTGCCATCGGCTGCATTGAGGCAGATGAGACTGCCTTTGCCGCTGAGAGCATAGACTTTGTCGCCATCCACGGTCGGTGTGGCGCGGGGGCCATCTCCCCATCCGTTGGTGAGCAGGGCACCGGCTTCGGCGGACCATTTTTCTTTGCCGGTCAGAGCATCGATGGCGATGACATACTCCACCGCATCGCGTGCGCCCATGGTGTAGATCACATTGCCGACGATGGCATAGCCGGAATAGCCGAGACCGGCGTCTTCATTCATCCAGACTTTGTTCGGGCCATCAGAGGGCCACTTTTTCAAGAGACCTACCTCGGTGGAGACATCAGTGCGATCAGCGCCGCGGAAAGTGGGCCAATCCGCAGCTTGAGCAGCGGCAGCGAGAAGAAGGAGAGGGAGCACGGTTTTCATAGAGCGGAGAGCAGAACGCGAGATTCAGCCGTGATTCGCCGGTAAATGCGAGAAAAAAGATTTCACCAGAAGAAGGAGCCCTAAATCCGGCTTTCCATGTGCAAAACAGTATCAGCGAGACATCGTCCACTCATGCGTCTCGCCATTCTGCACTATACCCTCCCGCCGGTCATCGGTGGCGTGGAGCGTGTGA
Organism: uncultured Prosthecobacter sp.; assembly: GCA_964390165.1. Classification (GTDB taxonomy): domain Bacteria; phylum Verrucomicrobiota; class Verrucomicrobiia; order Verrucomicrobiales; family Verrucomicrobiaceae; genus Prosthecobacter. The sequence continues at coordinate 10,778 of CAYMHJ010000027.1, forward strand.
TCCGGGATCAGACGGAAGCACTACGAAAGCTCGGGCATGAGGTGGAACTGCTGACGCGGACCAGTGAGTTTTGTCTCACAAGCTACGACGCCGTGATCATCCACAATGTGATGACCATGCCCTTCGATCTGGAATGGACTCAGGAACTGCACTTGCTCGCTGCAGAGCATCCCGAGATCCGCTGGGTCAACTGGGTGCATGATGTCGCTGCCGTGAATCCAGCCTATGCGCATCTGGGCTGGCAAGTGCCCGTGCCGCCGATGCTGCATGTCGCTGTCTCTGAAGTAAGGCGGGCGGACTATGCGCTAGCGACCGGTCTGCCGCTGGAAAGCATCCACGTCATCCCGAACGGCATCGACCTAGCCTCCGTGCTCGGTTTGACACCGCGAATAGCTGCACTGCCACTGGGGGATCGTGAGCTCGTGCTTGTGCATCCCACGCGGCTTGTGCGGCGGAAGAATATCGAGCTTGGGCTGCGTGTCCTCGGCGCGCTTCGTTCAGAGGGCTGCGATGCCATCTATATGATCACTGGAGCGCCCGACCCTCATCAGGCGGATGGAGTGGCATATCATCGTGAGCTGAAAAGCCTCGTGAATGAACTCGATCTCGCCGAGCACGTCCTTTTCCTCGGTGAAACGGAGCCGCTGGGGGATGATGATGTCCGCAGCCTCTATGTTGTGGCCGATGCGCTTTTCTTTCCCAGCATGGGCGAAGGCTTTGGCCTGCCACTGCTGGAGGCACTGGCGCACCGCCTGCCCATTTTTTGCTCAAATCTGCCTGCACATAACGAGGTGCTCGAGGAGGCAGGGCATTATTTCCAAAGCGATTCTGAGCCCAAAGAAATCTCGGCACAGATCATGCGATGGCTTCATCATAACCAACCAACGCGCCACCGGAGGCTCCTCCGGCAGAGGTTTGACATGCTCAGAATCTGCCAGGAACACCTTGAGCCTCTGCTACTTACCGCTATCGAATGACAAGCCTCATGACCGACCTCCCCCTACCGAACGCCGAGATCCAAGCCATCCTCGAAGCGCGCCACGGCGACCCTTTCGGATTTCTCGGGCGGCACAGGCTGGCGGATGGCAGCACCGTCGTGCGCAGCTTCCAGCCAAATGCTCACTCCGCGAAGGTCATCGCCCGTGATGGCAGTGCCGAGTGGCCCTTGGAGCGGGTGCATGAGCAGGGTTTTTTCATCGGCACGGTCGGTGCCCTGGATCAGGCTTACGACATCGAGATCCAAACCCACGGCGGCCGGAGCATCCGGCAGGCTGACCCTTATTCCTTCGGCACCTTCCTCGGTGATCAGGACATGTACTTCTTTCGCGAGGGCACGCACCGCAAGCTCTGGGACTGCTTCGGCGCTCATTTGAAGACCATCGGCGGTGTCAGCGGCGTGCAGTTTGCCGTCTGGGCACCGAATGCCCGACGTGTGTCCGTGGTGGGTGATTTCAATCAATGGGATGGCCGCGTAAACCCGATGCGCAACCGCATCGAAGCCGGTGTCTGGGAACTTTTCATACCCGGCATTACGGAGCTGACGCATTACAAATTCGAGCTGCTCGGCGCGGACGGCGGACTGCACATCAAGAGCGATCCCTTCGCCTTCTTTGGCCAGCACGGCACACAGACAGCCAGCCTCGTTTTCAATCTCGACCGCTATGCCTGGGAAGATAACGAGTGGATGCAAAAGCGCGCCACCACCGATCTCTACCACACGCCCATGAGCATCTACGAGGTCCACCTCGGCTCATGGAAGCGCATCCCCGAGCAGAAGAACCGCTCCAAGTCCTACCGCGAGCTCGCTGACGATCTCATCCCGTATGTGAAGAGCATGAACTTCACGCACATCGAGCTCATGCCGGTGTCGGAGTTCCCCTTCGATGGCTCCTGGGGTTATCAAGTCACCGGTTACTTCGCCGCCACCAGCCGCTTTGGGAATCCCGATGAGTTCCGCGAGTTCGTGGACCGCTGCCATCAGGCGGGCATCGGCGTGTTGCTCGACTGGGTGCCCGGCCACTTCCCGAAAGACGCCTTTGGTTTGGCCAAGTTCGACGGCAGCGCTCTCTACGAACACGCCGACCCGCGTCAGGGCGAGCATCAGGACTGGGGCACGCTCATCTTCAACTACGGCCGCCCCGAGGTGAAGAACTTCCTCGTCGCCAATGCGCTCTACTGGCTGGATGAATTCCACATCGACGGACTCCGCGTGGATGCCGTGGCCTCCATGCTCTACCTCGACTACTCGCGCAAACCCTGGGCCTGGGTGCCGAACAAATACGGTGGCCGCGAGAACCTCGAAGCCATCGACTTCATGCGCGATTTGAACCGCGTCTGCTACGAACTCCACCCCGGCACCACCATCATCGCCGAGGAAAGCACCGCCTGGCCTGGAGTTTCCAAACCCACCGACACCGGCGGCCTCGGCTTTGGCTTCAAATGGAACATGGGCTGGATGAACGACACCCTCCGCTACATGCAGGAGGACCCCGTCCACCGGAAGTATCATCATGGCGATGCCACCTTCTCCATGCTCTACGCCTACGATGAAAACTTCGTCCTCGTGCTCAGCCACGACGAAGTCGTCCACGGCAAAGGCAGCATGATCAACAAGATGCCCGGTGACCGCTGGCAGAAATTCGCCAACCTCCGCATGCTCTATGCTTGGATGTGGGCGCACCCTGGCAAGAAGCTCCTCTTCATGGGCTGTGAGTTTGGCCAGTGGCAGGAGTGGAACCACGAGCGCAGTCTCGACTGGCATCTCTTCATGGGTGAGGAGCACGCGGCACTGCAAAAACTCGTGCGTGACCTCAACTGGCTCTACACCACGCGACCTGCGATGCATTCGCTCGACCACGAGGGCGGCGGCTTCCAGTGGCTGGATGCCAGCAATGCCGACCACAGCGTCTTTGCCTTCATGCGCAAAGCACCCGATGGCGACAAGGTCTATTGCGTCATCAATGCCACGCCCGTGCCGCGCAAAGGCTACCGTGTCGGCGTCTCCGAGCCCGGCAGCTACCGCGAACTCATCAACACCGACTCCCCGGGTTACGCCGGCAGCGGCATGGTGAACCCGCTCCCGATGCCCGCCGGACCAACCGAATGGCAAGGCCAGCCCTGGAGTATCATCATCGATCTCCCACCGCTCGGCGTCGTGTGGCTGGGGAAGTAAAGTGACTCAAGCCTGCGTGCTGTTGGACTCCAGCCACGCAGCGTAGCCTGACTCCGTCATCTCTCCCGCAGCCAGCGCCAGCGTGCGGATGGCGGCATCGGCTTCCGGGGCATGGAAGCGCCAGCCGTTGAGTTCGAGTATCAGCACAGCCGCGACAAAACCTGTTCGCTTGTTACCATCAAGGAAGGGATGGTTTTTCACGAGTCCATAGGCATAGCTGGCAGCGAGGTCAAAGATGTTGGGGCTTCCGTAGGCGAACTGGTTCTGAGGTTTCCCCAATGCTGACTCAAGCAAGCCTTCATCCCGGATGCCCGAGGTTCCGCCATGATCACTCAAGGATTGTTCATGAAGTCCGAGCACCGTCTCCTTCAGAATCCATTCAGGCTCGTTCATTTGGCGAGTTCCCGAAGTGTGTTCCGATACCGCTGCATGATGTCCTGGGCGACTTTCATCTGCTGGCTGACTTCCGGCTTGTTGGTCTTAATGCGCAGACTCCCATCATTGCCCTCAGTGAGCATCAGAGTCTCCCCCTCCTCCGCGCCAAGGTGCTGGAGTGCTTCTTTGGGAAGCACGATGCCGAGGGAGTTGCCGATCTTGCGGAGTTTGAGTTCGAGGACCATGGTCAAGGTGTAGCCATGGATGTTATAACGCGCAACTCAGCATTCATCCCTCCGAGTCTCAGTCAGGTCTGGGAGTGACGGGGATACACCGTCATCTCCTCAGAAGACAAGGGACCTGAGGAACGCCATTATACCCCGGAGAGCAGCTTCTCCCAGAGCGCGTCGTTCACGAGCACTTTCGTGACGAATTCCTGGCTGCTGATCGTGTTATTGGGTGGAGGTGCTGAGACCACCGGGAGTTCGATGACGTAGGTGACGCCTCTGCCGCCGTTGTCAGTGGCACGCACGGTGCCGCCATAGTGATGAGCAAGGAAGAAAACGCCCAGCAAATTGAGTCCGAACTGCTGACCTGCGGCATCACGCGAACTGAAGGGATCAAAAACAGAGCGGAGGGAGTCGGCAGGTATGCCTGGGCCGTCGTCAGAGAGGGTGAACTGGATGCGGACGGGGTTTCCTGCCACACTCTGAGTGCGGGCCTGGAAAGTGATGGTCGAGCCTTCAGGCAGGTTGACCAGTTCGTCATCGATGAGGAGTTCGAACATTCGAGCGAAGCGGGCGGGCTCGACATTCAAGGCGGGAAGTTCAGGTGGCAGGTCCACCTCCAGATTGACCCGTTTTTCGGCCATCCGCGGCTTTGCTGCATCGAGGACTTTTTCGATGATCGCCAGAGGATCGGATGCGGATTCGACTGCGGGAACAGTGGACGTGGCGATGCCGTCGAGATGATTCACCAGCTCACTGACGTGCTGGGCATGTGCCATGACCTGGGCATGGAAATCACGCCAGAAGGCAGGGTCGCGGAGGCGGTTCATATCCAGCTCTTCATACCGCAGTTTGGCCGGCGTCTGATGCAGGAAGGTGCGCACGGCATCCAGTGGGTTGCGCAGCCGTTCACTGAGACCTGCTGCCAGCACGCCTAGGCTGATGATGCGGTCCGCGACGATCATGTTCTGAACGACGGAGAGCTTCTCCAGCAGCAGTTCGTCCCGTTCACGCTGAAGGAGGAAGTATTCCAGGGCACGCCGCAGGGTATTGCGCATGTCCTCGACCTGGATCGGCTTGGAGATGTAGCGGAAGATGTTGCCGTTGTTGACGGCGTCCACGGTGACTCCGAAGTCGGCGTAGGCTGTGATCATCATGCGCACCATCCTCGGGCGTATTTGTCTGGCCCGTTCGATCAACTGGAGACCCTTTTCTCCAGGCATGCGCTGATCGGTCAGCAGGACGCCGATCTCGTCACCACGCTCCTGGATGATGCGCATTCCCTCGGCTGCGCTGGCGGCGGTGATGACAGAAAAGTCATTCCCGAAACTTTTCTGGAAATACTTCAGGGACATCTCTTCGTCATCGACGTAGAGAATGCAGTAGCGCTTGTAGTCGTGCATAAGGTGGTGGTTAGACGAGTGTGGTCTCCTGCGAGGAGGTACGATAGGAAGATGCTTCAGGTAAATCCAGGATAAATTCCGTTCCATTCCCGGGTTCGGAATGGATGGTGACGAGCCCCTGGTGGTCGGCAATGATTCGGTGACAGATGGAGAGGCCCAGCCCCAGCCCTTTGCCCACCTCCTTGGTGGTGAAAAATGGATCGAAGACGTTCTCCTGAGTTTCGCGGCTCATGCCGGAACCGTTGTCTTTGACAGACATGATCACGCGATCATGGCTTTGTCTGGCCTGGATATGGATGGCAGGCTCCTGACTATCCAGATAAGTTTTGTCAGCGGTGGCATCGACGCCGTTTTGCAGAAGATTCACCAGGACCTGGGTGAGGTGCCCGTGGTTTCCATGAACGATCAGTCCGTCAGGCACATCGACGATGAAACGTACGCCGTCTTTCTCATGATGGGAAAAGAAACGCAGGACGGTGTTCACCATGGGCCGGACTTCGAAATCAGCAAAGCCTTCCTGGTTGGGCCGGGTGAAGCTCCGCAGATCAGCGATGATGGTGACGACACGCTTCACTCCTGTGTCGATGTCGTCCAGAGTTTCGACAAAGTCGGGTTTCAGCTCATCGGGAAGCCGGTCCTTCATCTGCTTCAGCCAGTAGATTCCCTGGGTGGCGAAGTTGAGCGGATTGTTGATCTCATGGATGAGTCCCGCGCTCATGCGGCCGAGGGCGGAGAGCTTTTCATGCTGGACCAGGAGTGACTCTGCCTCCTTGAGCTGCTCCAGCGTTGCCTCGAGCTGTTTTTTCTGCTCGGCCAGCTTCCTCTGATAGCGGTGGGATTCAGCGAGGTTCACCAGCCGCACACGCACTTCGGTGAGAGAGAATGGCTTGCTGATGAAGTCCGTGGCACCCGCTGTCAGTGCATCGATCTTGGTGCGCTCATCAGGACGCGCCGTGAGCAGCAGGACCGGGATGCTGCGCGTGCTTGGGTGGCTGCGCAGCTCGCGGCAGACCTGCATGCCGTCCTTGTAGGGCATCATGAGGTCGGAAAGCATGATGTCAGGCAGGTATTGGTTGGCCATGGCGACCGCCTCGTTGCCATCCTCCGCCTCGATGATCTCGAAGTCTGCCGACAACTGGCTGGTTAGGTAGGCCATCATGTCTGGTTCATCTTCAGCGATGAGAAGGGAGGGCTTTCCTGTGCTGCCACGGCGGGGCTGAGGCTGGTCTTTTCCGCCACGGTCCAGCCGACGTGAAGGCTCGGCGGCGGCGGGGGAAAACTCGGCTCTCCGGTAGAGATCGACGATCCATTCTCCTGTCTCAGACTCGCGTCCCTTTCGGATGGCTCTCGCCGCTGCATCGATCTGCGTTTCGGTGGCCTGCTCGTATGGCAAGTGGATGGTGAAGGTGGTGCCTTTTCCGAGGATGCTGCTGACACTGATACTGCCCTTGTGGAGGTCGATGATCTCTTTGACCAGGGCAAGCCCGATGCCGAGTCCTTTGAACCGCCGCTGGGATGAGCCGTCCGCCTGCCAGAAGCGGCTAAAAAGATGGGGCAAATGCTGCTGTGCGATGCCGACCCCAGTGTCCCTGACCTGGAGACAGACGCTCTCCCCTTCCCGGCTGGCGATGAGGCTGATGGTGCCGCCAGCGGGAGTGAACTTCAGCGCATTAAAGAGCAGGTTCATGCAGACGCGCTCCAGCTTTTCCACATCGACCATGATGGCGGGGATGTCCGAGGCTGCGGAGGTCTTCAGCGTGATGTGCTTGTCCTTGGCGATCTCCTTGCAGGCGCTGCCAAGTTCGTTGACAAAGTCTGTCATGATGAGCGGCGTTTTGCGCAGCTCGATGCTCTGGGAGTCCAGCCGCACCAGTTCGAGCAGGGTGTTGATCAGCTTGAGCAGCCGCATGGCGTTCGCCTGCATGGTGGCGAGCATCGCCTGACGCTCGGCTGCAGAGATGGCCTCGCCCTTGTTCAGGAGTGTTTCCACGGGTGCGATGAGCAGCGTGAGCGGAGTGCGCAGTTCGTGGCTGATGTTGGCAAAGAAGCGGCTTTTCGCCACATCGAGCTCACGGAGCTTCTGGTTATTCTCCTCCAACTGGCGGATGGCCTCCTCGAGCTCCTGGTGCTTGGCATCGAGAGATTGGCTGAGTAGGAACTCCGAATATCGTGTGCGCACATACAGCCAGCTTCCGGTGACGACGATGATGCCCGTCACCAGGATGAAGTAGAGATTGCTGACGAAGACACCACTGGCCAGGCTGATGGTGCCGCCGATGCATGCAAGCATGTAGGCTGCGAGGGTGATGCTGACGACGAGGGCACTTTCGCGGGCCGTCCAGCGCATGAGCAGCGCGGCACCCACCATCACCAGATTCAGGCCAGCGTAGTAGCTGGACTCCGCACCACCCAGGTGGTGGATCATGAAGGCGATGGCGATGATCGGAGGCGCTGTGACCAGGAGCCCAAGTGCGCGGATCGTGTTTGGCTGACGGGCTTTTCCGAGAAGCAGATAGATCACCCACAGCGCCACGGCGCTGCCCAGTCTCAGGGGCAGAAACTTGATGAACCAGATCAGGTCGTGGAGCAGCAGTTCCAGGCAGCCCCCCAGAGGCATGAACACCATGGCCACGAGACAGCAGACGCGGTAGTTTTCACGCCTGACAGGTATCTCATAAAGGAGGAATTTCTCCCATGATCCGGGACTGGAATTACGGTATGGCATCAGTGGGTTTACGCACTTCGAGGAAGATGTTCACATGGGTGGGATCGGCCTTGATGGCGATGTTTTCCTGCGGGGCGGTGTTTGGGGCCAGGCCGAGCATCTGCGCGTCGTCCCGATAGACGAGGTGCCAGTCCATCACGCTCTCCATCCACTGGCGCGAGGGGTTTCCGCTATGGACATTCGTGGCGATGAGCAGCCCGCCGGGCGCGAGGAGTGAATAGAAGATCTCCAGCAGACGGCGGCAGACCCGGTCCGAGAGGTAATCAAACAAGCCGGCGCAGTATACTACGTCGTACCTTTCTCCGCCAGAGCGTGTGCCGTCCTTGAGCACCTGCTGGACGGATTTCTTTTTCATGTTCAACACGATGCTGCGACCATGCCGGACGCGTAGGTCCTCCAGGGTGCGGGTGGTGTACTCCAGCGTCTCATCATTGAAGTCGAGCAGGGTGAACTCTGTTTGGTCGCTCAGCTCATCCTGGGTGATGAAACGTTGTACTTCCTGTGCTGGACCGCAGCCGAGGTTGAGAAAGGTCGTGCGTCTGCCTTCCTGCAGCGTCCGACCTGCCTCGGCCCGAAGATTCTCGTGGAGGTAGGTGATCCGGTTCCGGTGGGCGACCACCGTGGGTGATTCCAGGAAAGCCCGGTTCAGCACTTTGGCAAAAATGGTGCTGCCCTCATACGGGTCGCGCAGCATCATGCTGACCATCTCATAATCCCCGGCATAGCCCAGCGGCTTCTGGTAGGTGCGGTAGGTGAAGGGTGAGCAGAGGACGAGCGGGTGGATTTGCCGCTTGATATAACTGCGATGCACGCCGGTCAGCTCCTCGGGCACCTGGGAAGCCACCTCCTCGAAACGCAGGAAGAGCGGCCAGAGCGCCGGCATCACGGGCACTTCTATCTCCTGAATGGCGTAGGCTTCTGCCTCCGGGAAGTCGCTGGACGGCAGTGAGCGCAGACACAGCTCCACCTGCTCCATCCAGCGTCTCAGGTCAGTCAGGATGGTCTGGATGTCAGACACGACTACCTTGAAGTCCGGCAGCACGCGGAAGATGCGTGCACTGTCCTTTAGAAACTCCGCCAGCTCCTCACGCACGCCTTCGCGGTAGCGCAGCGGGTTGAAGACATCCACATCCCGCCAGCCATCCTCCTCCAGGGCTGCCTCCAGCACGAGCATGATGCCGGCGTTGACCAGATTGCTTATGATGGCGCGCCCGGAGTAGAGGGTGCGTTCATTGACGCTGATCTGGAAGTCACTGAGGACTTCGGACAACTGAAGGATGCTGTACGGATTGTACACTTCAAAGACAGCCGTGTGGCGGGTGAGCCTCAGCATCGTGCCGCGCACCTCCGCCCCCTGGCTGTTCCGACAATAGATGATGCCCAGGCGATCACCTGCGAGCGGACCGCTTGACGCCGTCTGGGAAACTAATTCGAGAGCCATGTTCAAATAGCGAATTGACCAAATCTTCACCTGCTGCACAAGGCGGGATCAAAACCGCTTTGAAAAAAAGCCTGAACGGCTGCTTCAAAACAGGCTGACTGAGCGGTGATTTGGGCGACTTTAAAAGAGGTGTGTAAAACTCAGGCTGAGCACATGCCACTGATGGCGGTAGGTGCCGTTGAAGGCTGCATTGGCCGCGCCATTGACGACTCTGTCTGGATTGTAAATGAATCCGTAGGTGGCATCGATGCGGTTGCTCTTTCCACGCCAGCCAAGGCCGAGGCTGAAGATGTGCCGGTCATACGCGGGGATGGATGGGATGTAGGTGCTGTCTGGCATCGAGTTCTCCGAGAAGAGATAGCCTGCGCGCACCAGCCAGGACGGGCTCAGCTTGTAGGTGGCCCCCGCGCCGAGGTCGATGGAGTTTCTCCAATCGAGCGGAATGCTGGTCTGGGGAAGTGCCACGTTTTTTACGTTCAGGGGGATGTCGTCATGCGAATTGTTGGCACTCCATTTGAAGTCGAAGCCCAGTGTGAGCCGGTCCGTGAGGTCGATGCCGTAACCCAGGGCGAGTGAGGCCGGAAAGGTCATGTCTGATTCAAAGTCAGTGACGGTGGTTCCGACGGCGCGGACCTGGAGATCACCCTCCATTTCCAGTCTCAGTGGCAGCCTGCCTACCAAGGAAAGTCGTTGGCGTGGAGTCAGCTTCCAGAGGACGCTGCCAAATCCGCTGGCACCCCAGCCCTGGGCATCAAAGCGGAGTTCGCCGTCAAAGCCGGGCAGGATGGGAAACAGCTGATTGATCTGGAGATCGCCATACATGAAGTCGAGTCCCAGACCCACGCTCACTTTGTCAGAAACACGGTAGGCGATGGAGGGTGTAATGCTGTAGGTGATGAGGCTGGACTCATACGGCACCAGGTAACGCAGAGAGCTGCTCTTGGAATACTGCGACCCAAGACCGTAGGGGGTGGAAAGCCCGAGCCCGAGGGCCAGGTCTCCACCGAGCAGAGGAAGGACGGCATACAGGCTGGCGGGATAGACCCAGGGGTCGTTATTATGCAGGGAGACACCGGCGGCGGACTCCAGCCCGATGTCAGAGCGCCACAGACCGGTGTTGAACTGAAGGATCGGTTGTTCGATGCCGATCATGGACGCTGGTGCGACTCTGGCGGTGGTGGCATCCTGAAGGTTGGCGAACCGCCCGCCGGCGATGCCGAGAGCCTCGGCAGAGTCAGGGATGAGGGAGAGTGTCTCCGCCGCACGCCCGAGGAACGGGAGGGAGAGAAGACCGACGATCAAGGCGATGGTGCGGAGTATGGGGATGGGATTCATCAGGTTAACTGGGCGTGGGGGGGATGGGTGAGTGGAGCACTTTGGGTGCTTGGAGGCGGATTTGTCTGATGAAGGAGTGGTTTTGAGGGTGGGCTGGCAGCTCCACCTCGGCCTTTTTCCAGGGTTCGCGTCACCACATTGAGCAAGTCCAGGACGTCGAAGGGCTTGGTGAGGTAGTTGACCCCAACCGTGAGTTCCTCGGCTCCGGCGAGCATGGTGGGCTGATAGCCGCTCATGTAGATGATGGGGAGTTCGGGTGCAGATGCCCTGAGATAACCTGCCAGATCAAAGCCCGTCAAGCCGTCGGGCAGGTAGATGTCTGAAATGACCATGTCGATCCCATCCCGCTTCGACTGCCAGAGGGTCCATGCCTCCATCGCCGACTGAGCTTTGAACACCTGATGCCCCTGACTGCCGAGGATGTAGCCCAGGATGTCGCAGATGGAGCGCTCATCATCCACGACGAGAAAGGTAAGCTGCCTTTCGATGTTGGAGACGATGTTGCGCGCGGCGACGACGCGCTGCATGGCCTCCTGAGGCTGGTTTGGGTCGGCCTCAGGGAGGGAGAGCGACATGACACAGGCGAGGTTTGCACCGACGCTAAGGTGCAGTTTCCCCCCGAGACTTTCGGAAAGTTTCACGGCTGGCTTCAGGCTCTCCAGAAGTTCCTGATGCGCCGTCACAGCGTCAGATCCAGGAGCCATCTCGAAAGACACATGAGCCATCATCTGCTGCACGCCGCCGGGTGTCTCCAGAGGTGACTGCCTGATGAGCGTGATGCTGAGGCTGCCGCTCCGGCAAACCTGCTCCTGTGCCCGGATCACCATGAGGTTGATCAGGCGTGAGAGCTGGCTTTCGCAGGCATAGATGAAATGTTCAGAGTCGCTGTAGTAGAGGTCGATTCGCGCCTTATCTTTCAGGACCCGGCCAAGCATCTCCACCTGCTTCATGATCACTGGCAGAGCATTGAAGACGTGCATGTCGGCGGGGATCTCCACTTCAGAAGTCAGGGCCATCATCTGACGGCTCAGGAGGGCCGCGCGCTCGGCCGCCTCCATCATCTGCTCCATGGGCAGGCTGGCTGTCAGCCCGGATGGGTTTAAAAGTGCTGAACTGAGGTGCCCCTGGATGATGGTGAGCGCGTTGTTGAAGTCGTGGGCGATGCTTGAGGCCAGACCGGACATCACATCGATGATCTCCGCGTCGGACCGTTTGTGATTCATGCCGGAGCGCAGACTCCTTTCCTGGTAAAGTTCACCCGCCATTTTTTCCACGCGCAGGGAGGTGCGCATGAGGCGGCTTTGCAGGTCGATCTGGCGGCAGGCCATCTCGCGTTCGGCCACCCATTTGATGCACATAGCTTGGCAGAGCTGGAGAACCTCGATCGGATCGAATGGCTTTTTCAACACGACGAGTCGGTGACTGGCACCCAGTTGCTCCACGATCGCCTGCCAGGAGTAATCGGAGTAGGCCGTACAGAGGATGATCTGCATGTCGCTCTGCACACGCCACAGCCGCTTCACCGTCTCCACGCCATCGATGCCGGGCGGCATGCGGACATCCACGATCGCCACGGCGAAGGGCACTCCTTGCTCGATGGCCGCCCTGGCGAGATCTTCGGCCTGCTCACCCTGGCTGGCAAAGGAGGTCTGGAAGTTCGGGCGCACCTTTGACTGGTGATCACGCATCTCGTCAAAGAGCACAGCCTCGATCTGCTCCAGATCCTCCAGCCCTGAGGTGGAGGGGCAAAGGATGCGGCGGTAGTCATCCCGGATGGATGGGTTGTCATCGACGATGAGGATGCGGGTGTTTGAGTACATGGTGGTTGGGAGAAGTCAGGAGGCCGGGGATTTCGTGAGACTGGGCAGAGGCCCCGTGATGTGCGAGCGGGAGGCTGAGGCCAGCGCAGGTGGGGCGAACCGTGCCGGGAATTCGAGCAGGAAGCTGGCACCGAGCCCCTCGCCATCACTCTGAGCCTTCAGTGTGCCGCCCATCTCTTCCACCAGCAGGGCGGCATGATGCAGGCCGAAACCGTTGCCGTCCTTCCGCGTGGTGAAGCCGTGGGTGAAGATGCGCAGCAGGTTCGGCCTGCTGATGCCACAGCCCGTGTCCTGTACAGCGATCATCACGCTGCCCGGCTGCGGCTGGGTGATATAGAGAAGGATGCGCCGTTCCTTCACCCCCGCCGCCGAGACGGCGTGGCGGGCATTGCTCACCAGGTTCACCAGCACTTGAAGCATGAGGTTTTTCGGCAGCATGAGCGGCGGCATGTCAGCAAAGTGGCGCTCGATCTGGATGTCGCGGTCCCGCAGCACGTCGCCTTCGAGCGCCAGGGACTGCTCGATCAGGGAGGCCAGATCCACCGCAGCATCCACCTGGGATGCCCGCCCATGCACCTGCTGAAGGGAGATGACATCCTTCATGTGCTCGATGTGCTGCATCATGCTCATCGCATCCAAATAAAGCTGACGGCTTTCCTCTGCGAGGTGGTCGCTCAGCGTGATCAGATAGCCGGGCAGCCTCCTGCCCTGTGGATGCATCTGGATGAAGTCCGCCAGATCCGCCTCGTGTTCCTTGAGCATCCGGGCCGCCTTGCCCAGGTTTGCTCCGCGCGACCCAGCCAGCTTTTCCACATGCAGCTTCACGCTCACATTCAGGCTGGTGAGCACGTTGCCGATGTTGTGCAGCACGCTTTTGGCGATCTCGGACTTGCCTGCTTCATGGGCGGCATCGACCTGCTGTTTGTGCAGACGTTTCTGCATCTCCGCCTGAGCATGACGCTCAGAGATGTCCTTCAGAACTCCGCAGGTGGTGAGCTTGCCTGAGGCGTCCGGCAGGGTGACTCCATCCTCGCAGATCATGGCGTAGGTTCCGTCTTTTTTCTGAAACCGAAACTCCACCTGGTAACGCTTCACCTCGGCGGCAGAGCTGCGCCAGGCCGCTTGTACACGCCCCAGATCCTTCGGGTGTACGCGCTCGCGGAAAAAAGTCGCGTCCGAAAGCCATTCCCACTCCTTGTAACCGAGAAAACCATCTGCCTGCGGACTCATGCTCAGGTACTGCCAGGTATGGGGGGAGCGCTGCCATAGGACACCGGAGACCGAAGCGACCAGAAGGTGAAGCTGTGCCTCCTCGAAACGGAGTTCCGCCGCCATCGCCGTCATGACCTGCTCCCGCTTCCGGCAGCGCTGCAGCAGTGAGGTGAATACGGCGATCAGTGCCGCGCAGAATAGCATGGCCACGGCGGCGATCAGACTGGAACCGGTGATCAAAGAACTCGTCAGCCCGGAGTTTGACTCAGTCTTCAGCATGCTTCCCAGTTGCACTGCCCCCCAGAGTCCAGGGAGGAGAGGGATGAGAATGAGCCCGATCCGCCGCCCTCTCGACAGCTCTCTTCCCACCATGATCCACGCCACCGCCGCGTAGCCGAGCAAGCTGAAAAACATGATGAGGAGGGGGGCGGGCATTGGAAAACACTCGTGAAAGTAGGATAGGCTGGTGGTACCATATTTCTTACCCCTCAGGACTTCTATAAGACCATGGTCGTATTCCACCTGGAGAGTACAGGCCCTGCCGTGAAGCACTCGTTGACGGGCCTGATGCTTGCTGATAAGCCGCAACCATGCCTCAGGATGAATCATCACTCCCACCCGCTTCTTTCCAGATGCTCTCCCGCGGCATGGAGGACACCTCCCGGAGTCTCGATGGTATCGTGGGTGTCTCCTCGGGCTTCTCCTCCGCCCTGCTCCACGATCTCCGCCAGCCCGTTTCTGCGATCCTTTTCAACGCACTCGCCGCCCTCCGGCTAGTCCGCAAAGCCGAGCCCTCTGGGCAGCCCATCGTGGAGGAGAGCCTGCGGGACATCATCTCCGAGGTGGATCGGCTCAAATCTCTGCTGCAGGGCTTCGGCACCTATTTCGGGCTGGGCAGCGAAGATCTTCCCGGAGTCGATGTGAACCACTCCGTCAGTGCCGCGCTGGGGCTGCTGGAGGGAGAATGTGTTCGCCGCCAGGTGCGGATGCGCACAGAGTTTGGTCACGCCCTTCCCATGCTGCGCATTTCACCCTCGTTTCTCACACGCGCGGTCATCACCCTGGCTCTCGATCTCTTCCAGACCCTGGAGTCGCTGCCAGCGGACCAGCGGGACATCTTTGTACAAACTGGACTCACCCAGGGCCAAGTGAAGATCAGCTTTCAGCCTCATGCTCTGCCAGCTTCCAGAGAAGAATCCCCAGCACTCAGGCACCAGCTCCAGGCATTGGGTGTCCAGACCTTTTGCAGTTCTGACCTTCATGGTAAAATGATCTGGGGCATCATCCTTCCAGTCACCTCCGCGCCCACTTCATGAGCACAGATCCACCCATGGTCTATGTCGTCGATGACGATGCCGCCATCCTGCGGGCGCTCACCCGGCTTCTGGAGGCTTCAGGCTACCGCGTGAGCCCTTTCCAGTCTCCTGCCGCTTTCCTTCGCTCTGCGGTGCTGGACGCCCCCGGATGCGCCATTCTGGACATGCACATGCCTGAGTTCGACGGCCTGCAGCTCCAGCAGCAGATCCTCGCGCGGCAGAGCCCCCTGGGCATCCTTTTCCTCACGGCCCATGGCCGCATCGACCAATGTGTGGAGGCGGTGAAATCCGGCGCTGTGGACTTCCTCTCCAAACCTGTGGAGGACACCATCCTCCTTGCTGCGGTCGATCAGGCGCTCGTCAAAAGCAGGGCGAGACACCTGGAGCATCTGGAGCGGCAGATCCTCCACCAGCGTTACCGCACCCTCTCCCCCAGGGAGCGTGAAGTCTTCGCCCTCGTCGTCACCGGCCTGCTGAACAAGCAGGTCGCAGCCAAGCTCGATGCCAGTGAGAAGACCATCAAAATCCACCGCGGGCGGGTCATGAATAAAATGCAGGCCGACTCCCTGGCGGAACTCGTCGTCATGGCGGGGCGGCTCCGGCAGGAAGGTTTGTTACGCTAAACGCACGGGCTATTGCACCGGTGTTGCCATCTCCGGCTATTTCTGATATTTTACATTTAATCATGTTCTACGATGCGCCTTCCCCACTCCTCGCCATCGTCGATGACGATGCCCTGGTCGGGTTGTCGCTTGCCCGTCTGCTGGAGACACTGGGCTTCAGGAGCCAGTATTTTCACTCAGGGGAGGAGTTTTTAGACTCGCTCACCCTCGCTGCACCAGACTGCATTCTCCTGGATGTCTGCATGCCAGGCATCAGCGGTCCTGAGGTGGTTCAGGAACTCCAGCAGCGGCGCATCACTGCGCCGGTCATCTTCATATCTGGAGACTCGGAAATGCATCTCAGACAGGCCGTGGAACCGGTGGACAGCCGCAGCATCCTGAACAAGCCCTTCTGCGTGGACGACCTTTTCATCAAGGTGAACAACGCCCTCGGCTGCCGCGGTTTCGTGCCCCAGCGCTGCCCCTGGCCCTGCCCGATCATCGGCCACTCCGTCTGGAATTGTGCCATGTCCGGCTACTCCGAGGCGGAGCGTGAGCTTCTGAATGCCCAGATGAAGAATCCTGCCGACCACTTCTGCGAGCAGGACCGCCACACTCCGCTGCTCGCCCTCTGATCCGGCGCGGGCTTTACTCGATCTCCACCTTGTATCTCGGCAGTTTCGGATCGACCTCCAGACTATAGGCGTCGATACCACCCGCGAGACATTGCGTGCCAGTGAAGCCGTGTCCGAGAAAGTAGGCCGCCACGTCCATGCTCCGGCTGCCTGTGTGATCGTAAAGAATGACTGGTGTATCCTTCGGCCAGGAGTCGAAAGCCGCCTGCACCACCTCCTGAGTCAGCAGTGTCGAGCCGGGAATCTTCACCGCCTCATGCTCTTCACGCGTGCGTGCGTCCAGCACACGCACCGTGCGGCTCGTGCGCATAAGCTCCGCCAGCTCACGCGGGCTGATCTGCAGCTTCACATCCTCACCATGGCTGTTCTGGATGTGCTCGATCACCTCCGGCACGCTCAGATCATTGCGCGCACAGACCTGGGTGATCGTCTCCGTCGGCTGAAAGGCGCAGCTGCTGCACCCGCCGATGTGGTAGCGGGCAAACAGCGCCCGCTGTGCGCCAGGGTAGGCTCGTAGCACCTCGGCCAGCGTCGTTTCGGGAGTCAGTGTCGTCAGGGGAGTCGTGCTCATGGTGGTGGACTCAGTCATAGACCGGAAACGTCCTGGTTCCAAGATCGGGAAAACGGAAAGAAAACCGTGCTCGACTCTTTCCACCGCTCACGCTCTCATGCATCGGATCCATCATGTCTGCCGACTTTCCCCTGAGTTTCACCCGCCTCCTCCTTAGCGCCGCCGCCACCCTCTGCCTCTGCCACTGCGCCAGCCAGACCGAGCCGACGCCGTGGGCAGACGATGGCACCTACTGGTCTCACGAGCCCGTCGGCGGTCCGACGAAAATCGTCATCAGCCTCCAGGAGCAGCGCGTCGGCCTTTACAAAGGAGACCGCCTCGTCGGCCTCTCCCCCATCTCCTCCGGGCGCGAGGGCTACGACACCCATCCCGGCATCTTTAAAGTCACTGAGAAGGACATCGACCACCGCTCCAGCCTCTACGGCGCATTTGTCGATGACTACGGCCAGGTCGTCATGGAAGACGTCAGCACCCGTACAGACACAGCCCCTCCCGGTACGCACTTCGTCGGAGCCGACATGCGCTACTTCATGCGCTTCAACGGAGCCATCGGCATGCATCAGGGCTACCTCCCCGGCTACCCCGCCTCCCACGGCTGCATCCGGCTTTTGGGGAAAATGGCCCCGCTCTTCTTTGATGCCACCCCGCATGGCACACCCGTGGAAGTCAGAGACAACGCCAGCCTCCTCGCCCAGCGGCCCGCCATGTCACAGCCCATGGCTCAGCCAGCCGCGCCAGTCGTAAAAGCAGCCGCCCCACCTGCCGCCACCTCCGGCCGCAAGTCCCCACCACCTCCGCCGAAAACCCGGCCTGTGAAGCGGAAAGGCAAGCCCAAAACCGAGACCATCTACCTCGAAGGCTACGGCCCGCACTGAGGCCGCCTACGCGCCAGCCTTTTCCGGCGTTTTTGGCGGAGACACCACCCCATAGCAGCCCGCCAGAATGAAGGCCGCGCCCAGGCTCTGCATCAGCGTAAAAGCTTCCTCGAAGAGCAGGCAGCCCATCAGCGTGATCAGCAGCGGCAGCAGCATCTGAAACGCACCTCCCACGCTCACATGCAGAAAGCGGAAGCCCTCCGTCATCCCGAGCTGACCCACCGCCGCCAGCAGCGCCGCCAGAGTCAGCAGCCCCAGGTCCATCAGCCCCGGCGTCTCATGCATCAGGCAGAAAGGCAGCGCCAGCAGCGCCGAATACAGGCACTGGCTCGCAAAGATCGTGCCACTCGTCTCCGTCCGCGTGAGCTGGCGGATCACCACCACCACACAGGCCGCGATCAGCGCCCCGCCCACCGCGATGACCTCATACCGGCCAAACCGGCTCAGATCACCCCGCTCCAGTTCCGTGATCAGAGCGATGCCGCCGATCGCCAGCAGCAGCCCCACCACCTTTCGCAGAGTCATCTTCTCCCCCAGCATCGGCACCGCCAGGACCGCCGCCCAGATCGTCCAGGTATTCCCGATCAGCGTCGCCTTCCCCGCGCCCAGCTCCGGCAGCGTCAGGTAATAGGCCGCCGTCCCCAGCGCCCCCAGCACCCCGCGTGACACCAGCAGCCGCCCCGTCGCCGCCCGGCGGAAGCTCACATGATTCCCCGGCCCATAGATCCCGGCCACCACCACGATGCCCACCAGCGCACGGAACAGCAGCGCCCACCACGGGCTCACCGCCCGCGTGCTGCCCAGATGCATCACCAGCAGCGCCATCCCCGTAAAGCCCACCAGAGAGCCCAGCATCCAAAAGGCTCCACGGCGGAAGTCATACGCATTGCGGTCAGGGATGGAGGTGGCAGACACCGCGCTGTGTGGCCCCGCTCCTGCTCCTTTGCAAGGCGTCCCCTCCACCGCGAGACATCCGCATGAGAGTGGGTGACAAGAGTATCCCTGGCCCACCCGTACCACCCTCATGCGCCTCCTGCTCCCCGCCGCCCTTCTCTTTCCACTCCTCCTCACGGCCGCAGACATCCCCCCGCTCCGTGGCCTCAGCCGCACAGACCTCCTCGAATACCGCGATGCCTCCGGAAAGCTGCGCCGCGCCGAAAAAATCGCCGACTGGGAAAAACGCCGCGCCGAGGCCCTCGCCGCCTTCCAGAGCGTCTCCGGCCCCCTCCCCGGCGCAGACCAGCGTTGCCCTCTCGACGTCAAGGTGGAGGAGGAAGCCGACTGCGGCAGCTACATCCGGCGGCTCATCAGCTACCAGTCCACCCCCGGCGGCCGCGTCCCCGCCTACCTTTGTATTCCGAAAACAGCGCTCGCCGGGAAAGCCGTGCCCGCCGTGCTCTGCCTGCATCCCACGGAGAACAAAATCGGCCACAAAGTCGTCGTCGGCCTCGGCGGCAAGCCCCATCGTCAATACGCCTCCGAGCTCGCCGAGCGCGGCTACATCACCCTCGCCCCCAGCTACCCACTCCTGGCGGACTATCAGCCAGACCTCCAGGCCCTCGGCTTCACCAGCGGCACCATGAAAGCCATCTGGGACAACATCCGCGGCATCGATCTCCTCGAGTCCATGCCCGAAGTCAAAAAAGACACCGGCTTTGCCACCATCGGCCACTCCCTCGGCGGCCATAACAGCATCTTCACCGCCCTCTTCGACACCCGTCTGAAGGTCATCGTCACCAGTTGCGGCTTCGACTCCGTCCTCGACTACTACGGCGGCAACCTCAAAGGCTGGGTGCAGGAGCGCTACATGCTCAGAATGGGCGACTACCTCGGCCACCCGCAGGAGGTGCCCTTCGACTACTACGAGCTCATCCCCGCCCTGGCCCCGCGCCGCGTCTTCGTCAACGCCCCCCTGAAAGACGCCAACTTCAAATGGGACAGCGTGGGCCGCATCGCCACCGCAGCCGCCCCCATCTTCAAGCTCTACGGTGCTGAAGCCCACCTCACCATCCGACACCACGACATCGAGCTCGACTTCCCCTACCCCTAGCGCCACGATGACTACCAATTCATCACCCAGGTCCTGGGAGTGCCTTAGAGGCCGCACTGGCAGTGGCACGCCTCATAAGCTGCTGCGGGCACACAGGGAAAGGAATCCGACGGAAACAATCCTCAAACAGCGTCGCCTTCATCCTCGAAAACGCCCCCGTCCTCCTGGAGGGCAAACCTTATGACGAGTGAGGTGACCTCCCTTCACCGGAACACCTTCGCCCGATGCTCCGCGATGAAGGCGAGGTCAGGCCATGCCGCATCATCGGGCAAAATCAGCCGCTCTCCCGCATACGCGGCAAAGCTCTCCGCCACTGCCCGCTGAGGCATTTCTTTGATTAGACGCTTGGAGAGCAAAAGCCGCAGTTCATCATCAAATGCAATCATGCCACGATCAAAGGCCGCATCATGCAGGCGCGATAAACACAGACCGTTCTGCACATTCAGCCGCTCCTTTTCATGCGAGCCCCAGGGCAGGATGTGAGAGGCGATCAGCAGCTCACGCACACCGAGTTGAGTCACCCCGCAGCGCCCGCCGAAGTTGTTCAGCACCGCATCGCGGAAGTATTCCTGACCACGGCGTTGCTTTACGGCCACAAGCGTTTCCGTAGGTCCCGTAGGTGGCTTCTTCCGCACCTTCACGCCTTCCTTTGGCAGCACCTCCAGCTCGTTGTTTTCAGCAGCGGCAAAGATCTTCCTCAAAGCCTCCTCACTCGCAGGCACCGTCTCATTGAGATCCGCATGAAACTCCTGCCACATCGTTTCATCCAGTTTGCTCGCTCCTGGCAGGCCTTTGAGTCCACGCAGTTTCAGAGCCGGATCAAGAGAAGCTAGATTGCACAGCTTCATCGCCACACTGTTCGCCCCACGCCCCAGCTTCTCTGCCAACTGAATGATCACTGGTTGCCGCGCATGTAGCTGCCCGAAGGTCAGCTTATGGTAGATGTTCAAGACGATGATGAGTTCATCGCGTGTCCATCGAACTCTCTGAACACTACCAGCTTGTTGATTCATGGCTGTGCGTGCAGGCAAAGGTTCCGTCGTGTTTAGAAGCGGATGTGCAGCACTGGATCAGTTTCACACTCAGCCACGATTTCGTTGTAACGATTTAGAATTCCCGTGAGAGTGGCCTTGCATTCTCCGGCCTTGAAGAAGCTGCGTTCATAGACATTGGCCGTCAGAAACTGAGTGGCGTCGATGATGTCGATGCGGTCTTTCCATTCCGTATTCTTCAGCAGGAAGCCTGCGCCGACGACACCGTCAGCCAGAGTCACGATCAAGGGCTTCAATCCAGACTGAAGATTCTTCGAAACCTTGCGGATGAGCGCCTCGGTGGGATGCGTGGTGACGTGAATCGCCACTCCGTTCACCTCAAAATCTCCTGAGCGGTCCGTCGAATGATCTGCAACAGAGAAGCCGTGATGTTGGGCGACTCCTTGCCCAAGAACGATGTCGAGTTTGGCACCAACCAAGTGTTGAAGCATCGCCCCGACGAAATTGGCACCTCCCGAGTTCTTCTGAATTTCCGCCGCCTGCTGGAAGATCTCAGCGAGATTGGCTGCGACGGACTTTCCCGTGTCGAAATGAAATTTGGGGCCTTCACTGGCAAAGTGCTGCCTCACCTTCTCAATCCACCAGTCCATCACGGCGGTGAGATCGAGTTTGGTTTTTTTCTCTGCCAATTCGTTTAGAACCTTCACATATGTCTCCATGAGGCCCAGGCTGCCACGGCTGGTACGCCCACCTTCTTCAGCAAGGACTTTCGTGATGCCATAGCTGGCGAGGATGTTCTGCACAGCTGCTTTCCCGAGTCCTGCAACCTGTCCACCTTCTTCCGTACGGAGAGATTCAGGAGCCAGAGGAAGCCCTTTATCCAGTGCCGTCCTGGTGACGACCAATGCAACGCAGAGGCCGCCTTTGTGCAGAAACTTACGCTGCTTGGCGGTAAGAGCTTCAAGCTGTTGGATCACTAAACTCATATGGTGGCCTTCGGTTGGCGGGGAGGTTTAGGATAGCTGATACTCTTCCTCGTCGAGGGAAGTGGCATCGGTTTCTCTTTCATCTCTTCCAGTGCTGGATTCAAATAATGACGAGCGATCCACTGAATGGCCGGAACGCAGACAGCATCACCAAACCCAAACAAAGCCTGATTCAATGGGACATTGATTTTATAGCCATCAGCACCCATCAGGCGGGCACATTCGCGAGGTGCCAGGAGTCTAACGCGATACTGTCCCTTGCCCGCGCAGAAGAGGATCTGCCGCCCACTGCCGCCGCGTGGAGTGCGCAGACAGCCCGCAATGCCGTCCGTCCGCAACTCTCCCATTGAACGCCCATTACGAACACGGCGGAAAACAGTGCCGTATGACAATTTGGCTCCTACAATCATCCGATCTGCTTCTGCACGGTGCTTCTCACTCATCTGGTTCAGCAAATACTCACAACGATCACGGGACCACCAAAGCTCGGAGTTCAGAGGCACATCGACGATGATGTCCTGAAGGCGCGTCGTCGAAGGGGGCAGGTGCGGCAGCCTCCGAATCGACCACCCAATGTCTGGGTTCATAAAGATGAAGTCAGCAAGCGCAGGTGGGCGAACATCACTTTGCAGCAAAGTATTGGAGGTTTCCTTGAGAGCGTCTGGCTTGGCTTGGCTGCCGACGACAAAAAGCCTCACCCGGCTCTGAGGAACAAATCGAACCGCATCAATGATGAATGCGTCCACCGCATAACCCAGGTCATTCAAGGCAAGAAGTGCATCACGGAAATCATTGCCATCATTTGAGGTTAGGAAGCCCGCCACATTTTCCAAAAGGACCAGCGGTGGCCTGCGCTTGCCCATACCTTTCAAAGCTTCAATAAAGCCCCAGAAAGCAGAGGAATGAGTGCCAGCCAGGCCATGGCGGGCACCAGCCAGCGATAGGTCGTTGCAAGGAAATGAAGCTGTCGCGAGATCAATGTCTGGGATGTCTGAACCTTTTATCTTATGAACGTCATCGAGAACAAACTCGCAGACACCATCATTGAAGTTGGCACAGTACATTTCCCACTTCTTCACGTCCAAATCATTGGCCCAGACTGTCGTCCAGCCTTCTCGATCCAGCCCCATTCTCATGAGTCCGATCCCGGCGAAAAACTCTGCGGCACGCATTTGCATATATTGAGGCCGAGTCTGAAACAGAGCGCTATGAATGACAACCTGGACCTGGGATTTAAATCGCTTACGCGCCCATGGATGATGAGTGATGCCAGCCAGATCTGATCATTGCCTCCCAAGCACCTTGAGCCCACTTCAAGTCATGCCCGACGTCTTCACACCAGCCAAGCGGAGCGAGGTGATGTCGCGCATCCGGTCGCGGGGGAACCGCAGCACGGAGGGGCGGCTGGTGGCGCTGATGAAGGAGGCTGGGATCACGGGGTGGCGGAGGCAGGTGGCTATCCGGTTTCAAGTTTCAGGTTCCAAGTCACTGGTGCATGACGCGACGTGCCGGAAGCGCGTGAGAAACTTGAAACCTGAAACCAGAAACTTGAAACCAGAAACCTTGAACTCGAAACCAACGAAGTCCGTGCGGCCGGATTTTGTGTTTCGGCGGGAGCGGGTGGTGGTGTTTGTGGACGGGTGTTTCTGGCATGGCTGCCCGCGCCATGCCACGAGGCCGAAGCAGAACCGGACGTTCTGGGACGCGAAGATCGCCGGGAACAAGGCGCGGGATGCGCGGGTGAGCCGGGGGCTGCGGAAGGCGGGCTGGAAGGTTCTGCGGATCTGGGAGTGCGCGCTGACCGTGAAACGCCAGACCGCCACGCTGAATCGCCTGCGCCGGGCGCTGGGGCCGAGACTTTGAGACGGGGAGAGGGCTGCGCCGGAGACTGGGAGACGCAGAGGATAAAGACGGGTGGGTCAGTCTCAAGAAGGAGGCCTTTTTCTCAAAAAGACTCGCTTTAGCGCGTGCTGAGACGATCTTAGCACGTGCTGAGATGACCTTAGCACGTGCTAAGACGGCCTTAGCGCGTGCTGAGATGACCTTAGCGCGTGCTGAGATGACCTTAGCACGTGCTGAGATGACTTTAGCACGTGCTGAGATGACCTTAGCGCGTGCTGAGACGACCTTAGCACGTGCTGAGATGACTTTAGCACGTGCTGAGACGACCTTAGCGCGTGCTGAGACGACCTTAGCACGTGCTGAGATGACCTTAGCACGTGCTGAGATGACCTTAGCGCGTGCTGAGACGACCTTAGCACGTGCTG
>CAYMHJ010000028.1:0-14705 GCA_964390165.1 uncultured Prosthecobacter sp.
GAACTGCAGGATTCACTGAATCAAATCTGGGGCGTGTCCTCGAAGCGGCACCCAGTCTTCATCCTTGTCAAAGAACGCATATTCTCCTTCGCGATGGTCTTCGTCATGGGATTTCTCATGCTCGTCACCTTTATGTTCTCCGCAGTCATCGCGGCGGCAGGCAGCTTTCTACATGGGCGCTATCCCGGACTGGACGGCCCCTGGGAATGGGGAAATGCCGTGATTTCACTGCTCGTGATTCCAGCTTTGTTCGCGCTCATTTTTCGCATGGTGCCAGACACGCGCATCACCTGGAAGGATGTCTGGCTGGGCGCGGTGATCTCCGCCGCGCTCTTCGTGGTAGGAAAGTTCGTGCTTGGCTTTTACTTCGGGCGCAGCGCCTTCGCATCCAGCTATGGTGCGGCAGGTTCACTCATCATTATCCTTGTCTGGGTGTTCTACTCCGCGCAGATCTTATTCTTCGGTGCTGCCTTCACGCGAGTATATGCCACACGTTTTGGTTCATGTCAGAGTGGCAAGGACGATGTGAAGTCTGCTTGAGCAGCACTATCGCCACGGGGGTGGGTTTCACCCCATTGCAGATGCGAATGCTGAGAGGCTAGTCTCACACTGATTTGATGGATGATTATCCATCGAATCGTCATCAGTGACAACCAACGAAACGAATATGAAAAGAACAACCATCCTTGCCGCCTGTGCCGCCATCACGTTGTGCAGTTGCACCCATCCCGGAGATGCCTCTGGAGAACACCGCTCACAGTTTCGCAAAGCGGAGTCATTCACCGAATACATCGGCTTGGAAGTGCGCAACCTTCAGAATGAAAGGCTCGGGGTGGTGAAGTATACCACGGTGGATGTGGAGAATGCACGCATTGTCGAGGTGGTCGTCACGCCTGATGCTGCCATCGCTGGTCGTCACGCCCCGGCCCTCTCTGTGTCCCCGCGTGCACTTTCTCTTGATGCCAATGCTCATGTGATGCGTCTGGATGCGAGCAAGACCAAGTTTGCTGGAGCGCCTCGATACAACCCGGCACACTTGGACGCAGACACAAATCGCAGCCATGTGGCTCGGGTAGACCGGCACTTTGGCCTGGAGCCATGGTTTTTTGTGGATGGACAAAGAGTTGTGAAAAACGCCAGGATCCTGCGTCTTGGCCATGTCGTAAGAACGGATCGAGTGCTCTCCATGCCGATTTTCAATCACGAAGGCGAGTACATCGGCAGGGTGGGGGCTCTGCGCATGGACTTACCCAAAGGTCAGATCGTCCACGTCGTGGTCGTGACTGATAAGGAATCTAGTTCACGCAGCGTCATCCAGCCCAGGGCGCTGAAATTCAACGGGGCAAAGGATGGTCTCATTCTGGATAGTTCGATGGCTGAACTTGCAGGTGAGCCGCACTTCCGCTGGGTCAATGGCAGCAAGACAAGCTATCAGGAGGAGGCTTATGTGAACCGTGAGGTTAAAGCCGATGATGGACTGCATTCCAGGCAGAGTGCACAGAAAGGCATTGTGAAAAGATCCACCCCGATGGATGAAGGTGACAGCTTCAGGGATGAGGAGAAAACCGCCCGCATCATACGTGCCATCCAGGCTGACGCCAGCCTCTCCTCCAATGCCAAGAACGTGGAAGTGGTGACTCTCAATGCTCAGACAACTTTGCGGGGTCACGTCAATACGATCGAGGGCAAGCAACGCATCGGTGCCATCGCGATGAAAGTCGGTAGATCAGAGAATGTCAGCAATCTCATCGAAGTCAGGCCACGCTGAGCTGAATATAATTCTCTTTCCATTCGCCGTTCGCGAGAGTTTTGCATCTTCACTCGCTTCTCAGGCTGAGTTTTTCACCCGCTGGTGAAACTTCCACCGGCTTGGCTGGTTATAGGCATCTGTTATGGAACCGATTTCGCCCAACGACCCGCTCTGGAATCTGCTTGGTAATACCAAGCCTGCCGAGCCGCGCCCCAACTTCGTTCAGAACGTCGTTCGGGCTGCCCGTCAGACGCCGCAGGAGCGGGGTTGGCTCGCCACTCTGAAAGGTTGGTGGCTGGCGCGCGAACTCGGTCAGGCTCCGCTCGCATGGGCTGCTGCTGTGGTGGTTGCTCTCGCTGGTATTTCTCTCACGTTCGCGCCGCAAGCTGACGTGTCTCAGGTGGTCGCCCAGCCTGTCGTGAATCAAGACGCGGTTCTTAGCGAAGCAGACTTCCTCGTCCCGGAGTTTGAGACCCAGTGGAAGAACCTGGAAACCATGGGCGACCTTCTCGCCGTGCAGGACACATCCCAGTTCACAGATCGCGAGATCCACATGCTGCTTTATTGAGTGAGCTTGGTCGGCTTTCTATAGTGCCCGGTAAAGGAAGCTAACCTCTTCCTGCAGTAGCAGGATGGTGGGGATCTGCTCGGCGATCTGAAAGGCGGACCCTACCTGACCGCTGATGGAAAGCAGGCCTGCGTGGACTGCCCGCTGGCCTGGAGTTAAGACATTGGAATCCTGGATGTCTGCGAGATGGGTCCGCAGCACCTTCAGATCACCAAAACGATAGGCTGCGAGAGCCCGGCAAAGGGCGATGGTGGAACCTGGGTTTTTGGACGTTTTTTGTGCGTCGATCCTGGTTTGGTTCAACTCCAGGTTCTGGCCTGAGATGAGCTGGAGGTAGATGTGATCGTGTGAGTATTGCGGGTTTTCCGGGCGCAGGTCGGCCAGCTTTTGGGTGGACTCAATGAGGGCGGTAGTGTCACGCCCACGCAGGGCTGCCTGGCGTTCTTTTTCGAGCATTAGGGCTCGGATCTTCGGCTGGTGTTCGGCGAGACCTTGGTAGAAGAGGACCGCGATGTCCCAGATGCCCGCCTGCTCGGCGAGGTTGGCAGCAGCTGTGGCCAGGGTGGGCTCACGCCCGTGGCCCGTGGCTTCATAGGCGGTGGCAAGATGCTGCCGGGTGCGTGAGTGATCTTGATCAAGGTTGTTGGTGGCACGCGCGCGCCAGAAGGCGATGAAGGCTTTGGAGACTGGCATACCGGCAGGGCGGGATAGCAGCTTGTCCACCTCATCCCAGCGGCCGAGGTCGCCGAGTGCATGTAGGTAGGGCTGGATGAGTGTGGCGCTTTTCGTGAAAAAATCTTTAGGGCGGAACTCCACGATGCGCTGGGGCTGTTTTTCATGCAGAAGCCAGGCCAAGTGAGGAAGAAGAGTCTCGGAGGTAAGCTGTTTCATGCGTTCGATCTCGGCAGCGAAGATCTCCTGCTTTTTTTCAGGTCTGCTGCGCAGGACGCAGGACAAGACATGGAGCCTGACTTCATCAGTTTTGTCGGGATGCTCCTCGACGTGCCGGAGGAGTAGATCTGTCTCCATCGGGGTGAGGTTTGGGTCAACAGCGAGGGAATTGATGGCGAGGAGAGCTGCCTCATCCCTGCCTTTTGCCAGTTCCCAGAGTGAGATACGTGCCTGATCACGAATTTCGGCAAAGCTGGCCTGCTGATCCATCATGGCGAGGCGCAGCCGACACATGGGGTCGGATTTATCGAGAGAGAGGGCATGGCGCAGGGTTTGCTCACCCAGAGAGACCTGGCCCTGGAGTCGCTGGGCATTGGCCAGGAGTTCGAGGGCTGGGCGGCGGGCACGGGCTTCCGCGGAAAGTTTGGCCAGAGTGGCATGAATGCCGGTGACATCCTCCATTTGGACATGGATCTGCCCCATTTTAAGGAGGTCTGATTCAGTGATCTGCCCGCTGAGTTCGATGAGACGCAGATGGTGCAGGATCGATGCAGGGTCTCCCTGGGTGGCGATAAGGAAATCGGCCAGGACACGGAGCACTCGGGGATGGCCGTTCCGCCACGACTGGGCTTTTTCGAGCGCTTGATAGGCAGAAATCCATTCTTTCTGGGATATGAGCTTGGCTGCCTGATCTGCATAATGGCGAGCGATGCCGGACTGGATGCGTGAGTACAGCCGAGGCCCCTGCCACCAGAGAAGAAGACCGATGAGAAGCAGGCAGGCGAGGATGCGGGTGATCCATGGCTTGCTTGGTTTTGCAAGCAGCTCCGGTGGCAGGTCGGCGTAGCTCATGGGGCGGATGGGTTGAAATCACGGAGCTGGCAGCTCAAGGACGACACGGAAACCGATGTCGGGACTGGAGTTTGTAGCCGGGGAATGGCGTCGGGTGGAAGTGAGGAGTTTTTCCTTGTCGGAGATGAGCCAGGAGCCGCCACGGATGACGCGCTCTGCATCGGCACCCGGCCAGACATCGGCGCACCATTCGGAGACATTGCCTCCCAGCCCGTGGATGCCGAGTTCGTTCGGGGCTTCAGCGGTCACGGGGCAACTGTAGGAGTAGCTGTCGGAGAATCCGGGCAGGTTCTGGGAGTCGAGATTGGTGCTCATGCCCGGCGGCGGGAATGCTCCAGTGGCCGACCAGGGATAGTGGTTTTTGTTGGCTCCAGAGCGGGCGGAAGGGTCGGCGCCGGGTTCGTCTTTCAGGCCGTTCATCAGGCTCCACTCGATGTCGGTGGGCAGGCGGTAGCGGGCACCTGCCGGGATGATTTTGGTGCCGAGATCTCGCTTGGTCAGCCAAGCGCAGAAGTCATGGGCATCGTGCCAGGTCAGGCCGGCGGCGGGGTGGGTGCCGCCGAGGAGATAGGGCGGCTTGTTGTCCCAGGAGCGCTCGGCACTTTTCAGCCAAGTCTCGAAATCCTGCACGCGCACTTCGGTTTTGCCGACGAGCAGGCGTTCGCCCAGGGGGATGAAATCCATGCCCAGGGAGTTGAGGAAGGGACTGCCAGCGGAGGCTGGTTTGAGCTTCGAGGCATCCGGCAGGGCTGGGATTTCGTCTCCGCCCATGAGCTTCTTTTTCATAGCTTCGACATCGGCCTTGGCGACGGCGGCACCGAGCATTTCCTGGCGTCGTTCGGTGCGGATCTTTTCCTTGTTCTGTTCGGCGACGGCGAGCAGGGCTGCGCTGCGCTGTTTGTCCTCAAAGACGCAGCGGAAACCCACGGTGGGCATGCGCAGGTCCGCCGGCACGCGGTAGGTGTAGGAGGAGCGCAGGCATTCCGGGCGGAAATAGGCCCAGGAGCCGCCGCGCAGGATGCCCTCCTGCTCGGCACGGATCTCGGCATCCCAGCACCATTCCCAGACATTGCCCGCGAGGTCGTGCAGGCCTTCCGGGCTGGCGGTGAATGAGCCGACAGGCGAGGTGTAGGGAAAGCCGTCTTCGTAGCCGGGGATCTCTCCTTCGGCCAGATTGGCGGCCTTTGGCGGTGGCGGCCAGCGCATGCCCCAGGGGAAGGTGCGCTCGTCCTGGACTTGTTCATCGACGGTGAGGTCGGGCTTCCGGGTGCGCAGAAGTGCGGCGGCTGCATCCCATTCGGCTTGGGTGGGCAGGCGGTAGGACTGGGCCATGTTCAGAGTCTTGGCAGTTCGTTCCTTGTCGGTGAGCCAGGCGCAGAAGATCTTCGCATCCTGCAAGGAGACTCCGACGACAGGATGGTCGGGTGCCTGCGTGAAGTGCGGCTTGTAGTCCCAGGTCTGCCTGCTTTCGGAAAGAAATGTCTGCCATTGCGCCACGGTCGTCTCGTGGATGGCAAAGAGCGCCGGTGAGCCGGGAACGACGACGAAACGTTCGCCCAGGGAACTTGTGTGCTCGCGGATGTCCTCCGGCTTTTGGGCCATGCCAGAGGTCAATGGCAGCAGCAGGACGATAAAGGACAAGGGACAGGGCAGGCGCATGCTGGGGAAGGGGAGACAGGCACCGATGGTCAACGCAGTCGAGGCGAGGTCAAGCCTGCAACTGTGCCAAGTCTTTTCGTGAACTCCTACCGGGTGGAAATAAAAAGCCCGGCGTTTCCGCCGGGCTCTCTGAGTGGATTCGTGATCGGACGGGGCAGATTAAGCCTTGGCGATGCTGGTGGCTTTGCCGTGCTCGCTGTCCACCTTCACATTCTTGCCGACGAGCTTTTCAGCATCGTCCGCACCTTTGGTGCTTGGGGTGAGGGTGACGGTGGCTTCTTTGCCATCCTTGCCTTCAACGACGAGCTTCTTGGTAGCAGCGTCGAAGGATTTCAGTTTGCCTTCATTGGTGACAACCTTGCCGCAGCCTGCATAAGCGGAGCCGAGGGCGAGGGTGGAGATGGCGAGGAGCGTGAGTGCTTTCTTCATAGGTTTGTTGGGTGTGTGTTGGGGCAACGATGGTTGTTGCTCTGTATCAAACGATTGTTCATAAGCGTAGGTTGCAAGCAAGCCTCAATTTCATCCCATGCGTCTTTTTTTCTCCGCCCTCGCCTTTTTCGCCCTCGTCCGCCTCGCCCAAGCCCATGCGGTGCCGGACATTCCGGTGCGGAGTTTTTTCACCCAGGACGGGAAGTGTACGATCACCGTCGAGGTCGATCCACGCTGTTTCGCTGCCGACCCAAATACCGAACCATCTCTGCTGAATGCGGTGCTGCCCTCCATGGATGAGGCGCAGCGAGCCAGCCTGAAAGCCAAAGCCGCTGATCTGGTCAGGCGCTATGTCGAGTTCTTCTTTGATCCCTCCGGGCCGGTGACGCCGGAGTTTCAGTTCGAGTTCACGGGTCATGCTCAACTGCCGCTGAGTTCCGAGGAGGATGTGGTGGTCCTCACGGGCACCTGTGAGGCACGAGTGCCAGCAGGCAGCACGGCCTGGCGCATCCGAGCGACGAAAGAGACGCCTCTAGCCGTGGTGTTCCGCAATTATATCGAAGGCGTGGAGAACCCAAAGTTCTCCGTGCTCTTCCCCGGAGAGATGAGTTTCCCTTTCGAGTTCGGCAAGACTCCCGATCCGCTTCAGCATATCGTTTTCGGCTCCTGTCTGAATGCGACCGAGCATCCGATGCTGGACCGCGCCGCCACGCTGCCGATGGAGCTGTTCCTTTTCATGGGAGATAACATTTATGCCGACACCACGGACATGGCGGTGATGCGAGCGAAGTATCAGGCGCTGGGTCAGAGCACGTTTTTCCAGGCTGTGCGTGCCAAGTCACTCATGCTGGCGACTTGGGATGACCATGACTACGGGCTCAATGACGGAGGCGCGGACTACCCGAAGCGCCGCGAGTCCCAAAAAGAGTTCCTCGACTGGATGAGTGTGCCAGCGGGTGCGCCGCTGCGTGCTCAGGAAGGCGTCTATCAGAGCCGCAGCTTCGGTCCCGAGGGGAAGCGGCTGCAGGTCATCCTGCTGGACACACGCTACTTCCGCAGCCCGCTGAAGCGCGTGCCGAAAGAGCAGGGGACACCGGGCGGGTCGGCAGTGCCGCATGAAGACACCTCCACGACGATGCTCGGCACCGCTCAGTGGCAGTGGCTGGAGAGCGTGCTGAAGCAGCCTGCGGAGGTGCGTCTGATCGTCAGCAGCATCCAGTTTGCCTCCGAGGCCAGCGGCAGTGAGAGCTGGGCAAACTTCCCGCATGAGCAAAAGCGCCTCGTCGATCTCATCGCCAGCACACGGGCGAACGGCGTGGTTTTTGTCAGCGGGGATCGCCACTGGTGTGAGTTCTCGGCGCTCACCGAGGGCGCGCCTTATCCGCTCTATGATTTCACCGCCAGCTCCATGACGCAGATCCATCAGCGGGGCACACCGACTCAGAACAAGTTTCGCCTGCTGCCAAAGACCTTCCATCAGCCGAATGTAGGCACTTTGGACATCGACTGGAGTCTGGCCGACCCCGCTTTGACCTTCCGTATTCTGGATGTCGAGGGGGCGACGCAGATCGAGAAAGTGGTCAGGCTCGGTGAGTTGCGGTCGAAGTAGCCTCGACGCCTTCATGGCCGCTTGAACATCACCTCGCCGGTGGTCTTCGCGGAGCCGGTGAGCGGTGGCAGCAGGTAGTGACCGTCGCCGATCAGCTCATCCGGTGCGGTGGCGGGCTGGCGCAGCACGCCGGTAAAGGTCACCGCGCGCGGCTTCGGGGTCGTGTCCGCCAGCTCGAAGCTGCCGCTGAAGAGGCCGGTCGCGGGCACCAGCTTGGCCTTCCACTTCGTCGTGTTGGCGGCGGGTGTCGTCACGGACACAGCGTTGGTGGCGCTCAAACCGACGCGCGTGGGCAGGTTGCCATTCAGGGTGCTGCCGGTGTCGCTGTGCAGCACCTCGAAGCTGCTGTTGGTTAAGCCGAGGCGATCCGCCAGAGGAAAGCCAGTGGCCGGGGGCAGCCAGGGATCGAGCATCATCACGGTGCTCACGGGGCCAAAGCCTGCGCTGTAGGTGGCATCGGTCGTGAGGCCCGCCTTGGTCCAGGTCAGGGCAGCGGCTTCGACATAGCGACGACCGGCCAGTGCGGGACGTGGCAGCAGGGTGAAGGCTCCGCCGAGGTAGGACTGGAGGCGTGTGGCAGACCCGGACTTGTAGGGTTGCAGGAAGAGGCGGTAGGTCGGGTCGCTCGCGTCATCGGGCAGCAGAGTGGTGGTGAAGCTCGTGCCATCGCCCAGCCTGCCTGCGAGGGTCATCACCCCCTTCGTGCTGATCGCGGCGGTGGCCCAGCCTGCGCCTGCGGGCACGTCGTTGGCGGCGGGAGTGGCGGGCTCCAGCACAGCAGTGTGGGCACCGCTGTAGGGCACCGCTTTCACGGCCAGCGAGCGGCGGCCTGTGCTCGTGTCGGCGTAGGCGCTGCCGTCGCGAGTGACGTTCGCGTAGATCATGCCATTGATCAGGGCGGTGATGCTGACGACGTAGGGGATGCCGCCGGAGGTGACGCTGGCACTGCCCGCCACCGACCCGATACCGGGGTTGGTGACCATCGGTCCCTTCAGGGAGAGCGCTGTCTTCTCATCCTTGCAGTAAAGCTTGCCGGTAAAGCTCGTGTTCGCAGCGGACACGGTGATGGTTAGCTTGCCGATGGGGCCGCCGCCGCTGCTGTCCGTGAGCAGAGTTTCGTAGCTTCCGGCAAAGCTATCCACCACCAGCGCCCCTTGCTGATAGATGAAGGCATAGTTTGGTGAGACCACTCCGCCGCTGGCGGTGATGGGATATGCGCCGCCCGGGCTTGCCTTCGTCGCCGTCGTCTTCAGGGCGGGCGCGGTGGTCACCAAGCCATCGCTCGTGAGGCTGTAGCGCAGCGTCAGCGGCGGATTGTTTTCGCCCACGAACTTCCGCTGATCGGCCGGTGTGACAAAGAGCGGCGCTTTGGTGATGACGAGCGTGCCGGTCTTTGTGCCCTTGCTGTCCGTGGCCCGCACCGGGTAGCTGCCCGCGTCCGTGGGGGCGGTGCTGCCAAAGGTGGCTCCCATCTTGTATTCGAGGGTCACCGTGCCTGTGCCGCCGAGGGTGCCGATGGCGCGGGGCGTGCCCGTGTAGGTCTGGGAGAGGTTCACCAAGGTTAGCACGGTGGGGTTGGCCTTCACCGTGATCGTCTTCACCACCGTCGGCGCGGCGGCCAAGGGTCCGCTACCGGCTTGCACGGCCTGCACCTTGATGGTCCCCGTGCCGGTGAAGCTGAGAGTCTTACCCACGATGCTGGCCCCCGCTGCCGTGGTCCCCACGGCCAACACGCTCAGCGTCACGGTCCGCCCTGAGCTGGCATTGGCACTCAGGACCAGCGGGCTTTGGCCCAGGTAAACCGAGGCTGGTGGGGCAAAGGTGATCGTCTGCTTCTGCATGAGGCTCGGGGTCACAATGGGCGTGGCTCCATTCCCATAGATGACGACGCTATGATCGGCCACTGAGCTGAGCGACAGCGCGCTGACGAGCCTGCCTGCGAGCACACTCGTCCCAGCCTCCACATTCACCGCTACCGGTGCGGGGCGGTGGATCTCTGTGCTGTTCTCCCCGAGCTGGCCAAAGAAATGGTAGCCCCAGGCCGCCACCGTGCCGTCACTGCACAGAGCTAGGCTGTGGGAGTTGCCTGCGGCGATGGCATCCACGGTCTTGTCGGCGAGCGCACTCGTCCCCGGTGTCACGTTGACAGCCACCGGCGCTTGGCTGTCTATCATGCTGTTGTCTCCGAGTTGGCCGATGCTGTTTCGGCCCCAGCCTGCCACCGTGCCATCACTGCACAGGGCGAGGCTGTGGTTGCCGCCTGCGGCGATGCCCACCACCGCCTTGCCAGCGAGTGCGCTTGTCCCGGGTGCAACGTTTACGGCTTCTGGCGCATAGACGTCCCCCAGGCTGTTGATCCCGAGCTCGCCGTGGTAATTGTAGCCCCAGGCTGCCAGCGTGCCGTCACTGCATAAGGCCAAACTATGCGCGGTCCCTGCTGCCACCGCGATCACGCTCTTGCCAGCGAGCGCGCTTGACCCAGCCGTCACTTTGACCGCCACGGGGGTAGAACGGTTGAACGGCTGTCCGTCCCCGATTTGGCCTTGGGAGCCAGCGCCCCAGGCCACGACCGTGCCGTCACTGCACAAAGCAAGAACATGGTAGCCCCCCGCTGCAAGTGCGACCACCTTCTTGCCAGCCAAGGCACTGGATATAACACTTGTATCCACGGCTACCGGCACAAGTACTCGCGAGGCACCTGAGCCGCTGCCGAGTTGGCGGCTATTGTTTTGGCCCCAGGCTGCCACCGTGCCGTCATTGCATAGGGCCAGACTGTAGTTTGGGCCCGCTGCGACGGAGACTACGGTCTTGCCAGCCAGCGCACTTGTCCCTGCCTGCACGTTCACCGCCACCGGCACGCGGGTCATCACGTCGCTGTTGTTGCCGAGCTGGCCATAGTTATTATCACCCCAGGCTGCCAGCGTGCCGTCACTGCATAAAGCCAGGCTGTGAGTGTAACCGCGTGTGACCTGCACGATGGTCTTGTCCTGCAACACGCCGAGCTGCTGCAGGTTCTTCGGAGTGCTGCGCCCATTAAAGGTGTAATCCCCGAGCTGGCCGTAGTCGTTCTTGCCCCAGGCGGCCAGTCCCGTGTAGGGCCAGAGCAGCACGAGGTCGTTGTTGCCGTCGCCGCCGTAATACCAGGCGACGAAAGGATACATGACGCCGTTGTGGGTGAGGGTGATGGTACCGCCGTTGGGGAGGTTGGTGAACTGGCCTTCGATGAAGGGGAGGCCGGTATTCTTGATGACGGTGAGGTTGGTGCCGGGCGTGGGGGCGAAGCCGAGGCTCACGTTCACCGCCGCTCCTATCAGGTTGATGTATGGGGCGCTCAGCGGCGTGTCTGCCGCCGTAGCAAAGCCCGCTGTCAGCGTCGCTGTCCAGGTCCCCACGAGGGCGACCCTGAAGGGGGCCTCGTCTATGTCACTGCTGGCGATCTCCATCACCGCACTCTTCGGCCCCGGGCTCCCTCCCGTGAGCGCCACCAGGAATGTGGAAGTCGCTCCTTCATAGATTAAAGGCGAAGGCTGCCTCAATACGGTGAAGCTTGCTGCATCTGCGCCAGTGATACTTACGGAGACATTCCCCAGCGCCAGCCCCCCGGTGTTGCGCACCCGGAAGGTCCGCCCCACCGCCACCGTCGTGCCGAAGTCCACCGTGCTGACTTCATGTGTCAAAGCTGTGACGCTGGGCTCCAGCACCTCCACCTCGATCTCCGGCATGGTCGTTCCATAGATGGCGAGGCTGTAACTGCCTATGACTCCAGTAGCCAGCCCACTGACTTGCCTGCCAGCGAGCACGCTCACCCCGGTCTCCGTGTTCACGTTCACCGGCACTAGGAAGTTCGTGGAACTGGTGTTCCCAAGCTGGCCGATGAAGTTTGAGCCCCATCCGGCCACTGTGCCGTCGCTGCAAAAGGCAAGACTATGGCTGCTACTGGCAGCGAGGGCCACCACCGTCTTGCCAGACAAGGCGCTTGTACCATCCGCGACATTCACGGCCACAGGTGCCGGGCGCTGTGCCATGCTGTTGTCCCCGAGTTGGCCGTTTCCGTTGGCTCCCCAGGCTGCCACCGTACCGTCACTGCACAGCGCCAGGCTATGGCTGTATCCCGCCGCGAGGGCCACCACCGTCTTGCCAAATAAGGCGCTTGTCCCATTGGCTGTGTTCACGACCACCGGAGAAAATGCTACAGTATTAGCCGAGTTATTCCCCAGTTGACCGTAGCTGTGCTCTCCCCAGGCCGCCACGGTGCCGTCACTGCACAAAGCTAGGTTGTGCTGGCCCCCCGCAGTCACGGCGATCACGGACTTGCCACTCAAGGCACCACCCGAAGGATGCACGCGCACGGGCGCATACACCCGTATGCCGTATCCGCCAAGAACCTGGTACTTCACGTTGTCTCCCCAGGCCACGACGGTGCCGTCACTGCACAGGGCCAGGCTGTGCATGGCACCAGCGGAAATGAAAACGACGCTCTTGCCGAACAAGGCACTCCTACCCTCTGCCATACTGACATTGACCGGCACTGCTGGAGACGACCCTGGATCGTCGTGGCCCACCTGGCCATTGCCATTGTAGCCCCAGGCCGCCACCGTGCCGTCACTACACAAGGCCAGACTGTGACCAGAACCCGCTGCCACAGAGATCACCGTTTTACCTGCCAGTGCGCTAGTTCCCGCAGTCACGTTCACGGCCACCGGCAAGAGACGGTTTGTCGTGCTGCCGTCCCCGATCTGGCCGGTCATGTTCAAGCCCCAGGCCGCCACGGTGCCGTCGCTGCACAGTGCCAGGCTGTGTGTGCCTCCATTAGCCACTTGCACAATGGTTTTTCCCATCAGGGGTCCACTCTGACTGACATTCACGGGTGCCCTGCGGTTGGCTGTGCTGCCGTCTCCCAGCTGACCATATTGGTTATCCCCCCAGGCCGCCAATCCGGTGTAGGGCCAAAGGAGGACGAGGTCGTTGTTGCCTTGGCCGCCGTAATACCAGGCGATGAAGGGGTAGGGGGTGCCGTTGTGGGTGAGGGTGATGGTACCGCCGTTGGGGAGGTTGGTGAATTGGCCTTCGATGAAGGGGAGGCCGGTGTTTTTGATGAGGGTGAGGTTGGTGCCGGGCAGGGGGGCGAAGCCGAGGGTGAGGGTGACGGTGCCGCTGGCGGTGTAGCTGGGGACGGTGAGGGGGATGTCTGCTGCGGTATTGAAGGTGGCTTCCAGGCCTTGGGCGTGGAGGGCAGATGCGGCGAGGGCGGCGCAGGCGAGCAGTGCGTGGGCGAGCAGTGCGTGGGCGATGAGGCGTCGCAGGCGGGCGGGGAAGGGGGCTTCGGGCATCAGGCTGGGGTGTGCTGGGGGCTGATTGTCTGAGAAAGCGGGGCCCGGGGCAATGCTAAAATGGGGTGCTAAAATCGGGTGCCTTCGGTTGGGATGACAGCACGCTGATTCATGCTGCAACGAACGCGGCAGGAGGGGGGGGGCGAGGTTGGCTCTTCCTGATAAGTCCGCATAGCTTGTAGTCAGTCTGTTGGTATCACCACAAGTTCTGCGGCTACGACATCCTGCCCGAGTTCTAAGCCGCCTGGTTTTCTAGTTTCATGTGCGAGTTTCCGTGGCTGACGGAACGTCGAGGTCAGCGATGAAAATGTCGTTGTTTGGATACAGCCGTCCCGCTAGGCTCATCTTTCCAACCACCCTCCTTCACATGAACTTCGAAACATTGCAGCTTCACGCCGGCCAGGAAATCGACCCAACGACGCAGTCACGAGCGGTGCCGATCTACCAGACGACGGCTTATCAGTTCAAGAGCTCCGAGCACGGTGCCAAGCTCTTTGCACTGCAGGAGTTCGGGAACATCTATACCCGCCTGATGAATCCGACGACGGATGTCTTTGAGAAGCGGGTGGCGGCTCTCGAAGGAGGCGCGGCGGCGCTGGCGACGGCTTCGGGGCATTCGGCGCAGTTCATCGCGATCAACAACATCGCCACGGTGGGCGACAACTTTGTTACGACCTCGCATCTCTACGGCGGCTCCTACAATCAGTTCAAGAACGCCTTCAAAGGCATCGGGGTGGAGGCGCGATTTGCCGATGGGGTGAAGGTGGAGAGCTATGAACCGCTGATCGATGCGAAGACGAAGGCGATCTATTTGGAAACCATTGGCAATCCCGGACTGACAGTGCCGGACTTTGAGGCCTTTGTGGCGCTGGCGAAGAAGCATGATCTGCCGCTCATCGTGGACAATACCTTCGGCGCAGGCGGGGCGATCTGCCAGCCGCTGAAGCATGGCGCTCACATCGTGGTGGAGTCAGCGACGAAATGGATCGGCGGCCACGGCACGAGCATGGGCGGCGTGATCGTGGACGCAGGCACCTTTAACTGGGGCAATGGCAAGTATCCGCAGTTCACATCCCCCTCGCCGAGCTATCACGGCATGGTGCTGAACGACATTTTTGGCATCGGTGGTCCCTTCGGAAACATCCAGTTCATCATCCGCTGCCGCGTGGAAGGTCTGCGCGACTGGGGTCCGTGCCAGAGTCCGTTCAATTCCTTCATGCTGCTGCAAGGGCTGGAGACTCTCTCCCTGCGTGTCGAGCGCACCTGTGAAAACGCCCTCGCGCTGGCGCAGTGGCTTTTTGCGCATCCCGAGGTTGAGTCGGTGAGCTATCCAGGTCTGGCCAATCATCCGACGCACGCAGCTGCCCGGAAGTATCTGACGCGTGGCTTCGGCGGTGTGCTGTCCTTTGTTTTGAAAGGCGACCGTGCTCGTGCCGAGAAGTTTGTGAACAGCCTGAAGCTCATCTCGCATCTGGCCAATGTGGGCGATGCAAAGACGCTGATCATTCATCCGGCATCCACGACCCATTCGCAGCTCTCCGCCACCGAGCAGCTTTCCGCAGGAGTGCAGCCTGGCATGTTGCGTGTGTCCCTGGGCATCGAGCACATTGACGACAT